>CAYFQP010000001.1:0-15586 GCA_964345375.1 uncultured Gammaproteobacteria bacterium
TCTCCCCAAAGATTAGGATAGATTTTTTTGCCTCTTAGATCCTCCCACAAGATTTCATAATCTAGCCCTAATTCATCTAAGATTCTTTGTTTCCAATCTTCACTAGAACCATAACCAAATATATCTCCTATCCTAATTTTCCCGCCCGGTTTTAAGACCCTAATCATCTCTCTTAATGACTTTCTAAATAACTCTTTTTCCTCTGGGGTAGATTTATCCACAAAGTCATAATCTTGCGAAGTAGCATATTTACTAATTGCCTCCTTGTCAAAGATTAAATCAAAACTATTATCCTGAAATGGTAAGGAATGAGCAAATCCAGCCACTGCCCTCTGATCATGAGCTTTTTGAATTTCCTTAAGATAGTCCTCTTCTGGCATTCCTCTTAGTTTGTTGATCAATCTTCTCAGACTAGGCATCTCAGGTACCATCTCTTCTACATATTCTTTAGTCGCCTCCTTCTCATCTCTCCTCATATCAGTTGCTAACCGGGGATTTAAAGAGATAACCTGACAATCAACCTGTTGAAAAAACGTATCCTTAGCCAAACCACCTAAACCAGAACCTAAATCAAGAATTTTTTTACCTTTAATTGCTTGGACAAAAGCTTCTCGAGAAGAATAACCCAATCCATAAGCATAATCCATGATACCAGAAAAGATTTCTCCACCCCCCGCTCTCCCATGCAAAACAGCTTTATCTTTTCTCTTACGAAACTCTTCAGTCTCAGAATTAGTCTCCATGTTTATTATTAATCTCTAGCTGAGCAGGTCGGTCTAGAACTTTTTTATCCCATATTTTCTTTAAAGGGTTTTATATCTTTTATCCATAGGGGGCGTTTATCATATGGCTTGCCATAGTGATAATTAACTGTTATCTCCTCATCTTTATCAATATCCTTTATAGATATGAATTCAATTACCCTTTCCTTTATCCCTTTTTTGTAAGTAGCATTTGGTTCATAAGAATGGTTGTAGAAAGAGCCGTGTCCGAGACAGATTGCCGAGGTAGTTTTCCCCCACATAAAATAGTAATTTCTCAATGCAGTCTTCTTAACAATGGGATAGTCTTTTCTAGGGAGAACTAAAACAGGACATTTCTCTATTACCTTACCCTTTTTTATTAGTTTGTTTGCAAAAACACCTCTTCCTGCTTTTGGTATCAAAGATTTACTTATATAAATTTTTTCTGATGGTGCTATTTTTGTCATCATAAAGATATCTCCAAATCTTTACTCTTAGGAATATTAGAGAAACAGGCCATCACCTCATAATCAGGGTCTGATAATCTCAACATCTCAAAAGTATCTCTTTTTATTAATTCAAACTTTGGATTATTTTGATATCTTTTTTTGAAGTTTTTATATTGAGTATTAAAATCAGCATCTCCCCTTTCTCGACGCAGGGGATCAGGTTTGCGAATCTTTACTAATCTTAATGGACCAGATACCGTATTTATGGGTTTATTTAAAAGGTAGGTAAAACCGCTTTTCGTATCCTCAACAATTTTCCCCATATGGCTGATCACTTTAGTAAACTCTTGATACTCATCTTCATTTCGACAAAAAACACACCCAAATTCTACCGGAGTTTCTTTCTCATCGGTATACTTATTTTTTAATTCAGTACTCTGAAGAACGATATCTTGTATTATTTTAATTAAATTATTCATTGCTGAAGCAGGTCGGTCTAGGACCTTTTAATGACTGCTTCTTGCCTTTGAGACATTAGTTATTACCAGACCTCAGAGCTTTTATGGCTTCTTGGAAATCTATGACTACTTCAATAGTCCTCATAAGCTCTACCCTTTCTGAGCGCTCTACCCAATCTGGATCAGAACAAGGGTCAATACCTGCCTGCTCAAATAGCGCCTGGTCGTAGAGAAGTTCCTCAAACTCTTCATGATATTTATCAGGGTCAAAAGGCTCTCCTAGTCCCTCAATTAAACCATCAAGATCAATTTCTGACGCCATCTCAAGAGCCTCGCTCGTTAATGATTCTAACCCTGGAGCCAGGCTCTCAATATATTGCAGCCCATCGGCGGTCCAAGGGCCAGCATCAAATCTAAAATCCATTTCTTTTTTGATACCCATATTTATATCTTAATACTCAATCTTTCTATCGTTTGAGCCGTTTAATCAATTGAGTGATTTCAGGAAAACTCTCTTGATTGAAATGTTCTCTATTATTAAAAATCATTGTCTTGGCACTGGGTAATGCTTGTTTGTACTTCTCGAGCTGTTTAAATGGAACATTTGGGTCATCTTTGCTATGGACAAGGTAAATTGTTCCCCCTTGTTTAATAAATTTTTCTAGTGATGAAGGTAATCTAAAACTGACTAATGATTCTTTTCTACCTACATCATCAAAAGGCGCAGCTACTAATATTGTTGCCTTAATCGTTTTTGGAAAATCGGTTTCAGAAAGATATTTTGCCAGAAAAATCCCACCAAGAGAATGGCCAACCAAAATTACATTTTCATTGATAAAAGGAATAATCCGCTCAAACCAAATTTTCCATTCTTTGTATTTTGCATTTGTTTTATCTGGCATTTTGGGCGATAAGACTTCAAATTTTTCTCCCAATTCTTCTTGAAGGACGTCTTTCCAACCTCTCTTTGATCTTAATCTATCTAAACTAATCGGCCGATTCTTAAGAAAGGAGATATAGCCCCTGTAATTACGAAAGGTTGTTCCTCCATGAATGATAACACAACTTGTTTTCTTAGTTTTCATAGTTCTCTACCGAACCGTGGACAGAATTCGGTTCTATTTTCTAACTAACCAAATTTTAAGTATTTCTGTGTTTGTGTGGTAACTAAATTAAATTTCAGATTTTGGCGAAAAAAATCATATAGTGATGGCCGTATTTTTTCTCACACTTTGGACAATACGCATAATGAATGTAGTACTCATCATTCTTGGGAACTTTTTTCTTTTCCTTTTGTAAAAACATATTCATGTCTTTTACAAACTTGGGGATCGCCTTATAAGGACCATCATAAACTTTGGCCATAAAAGTTCCAGAGATTTTAACATTATTGGCTCCTGGAACATTGCCAGTAACAGAAAAATAGATGTTTGATTTAAAAGCGCTTGGGTCTTGAAACAGAATTAAAACTTCATCTTTCTTTGCGTCAATCTTATTGGCACTTGTGGCTAGATTCATCATCTTGGTTATCTTTTTCCCAATCATCGGTGGAAAGGGAGTATGAAAAAGTGTGGGAACGCTCTCCTTAATAAATTGTTTGTTGTTCCAATTGAAAGTTTTCTTGTCCCATTTTTTTGGATTAAATTTGGGACAACATTCATCCTTTTTGTTCTTCATGTTACTATTCTATCAAATTCAAAGAAATCCGGGTAGTGCTGGACAGGTCGGTCTAGGACCTCTCTTTTTTATAATCCTCAAAAATTTTTTCTATCGGGTACATTTTTGTATTAAAGAGGCTTATTTTGATGCCTAATCTACCATCTTTTTCTTCGCTAAAGTCTTTAATTATTAAACTAAAACCCTTGTGCCAGAAAGTTAAGCCATTTTCCATTCCCGCTCTGCCAAATTTGCTTTCCAAAACAGAATCTAATTTTTTGAATACCTTTTTCCTATGCTTTTTGACGATAAATTTATTGATGTTTAAGGGATAAGTAAGCCATATCGTTGAAGAGAAAGGTTTGTTTTTATCATAAAGAACCCTCATAGACGGTCGTGGAACGACCTGGGGGCGATAATAATAATCGGAGATAAAATCTTTATGAAAATGATGATTCTCTGAGATAAAATTATATTCCTTTAGGTATGCCTTAGTTTTTTTTCGTGACAGAACACGAGGGATAATATCCAAGAGTTTTATGAAGGTATTGTCAAGATTGTTTAGTACCTTTTCTTTAGTAAACCCCATAATTAAGTTCGTTAGGTATGTTTAAATTTTTTTTCAATCTGCTGCGGAGCTAGGATTCGAACCTAGATTCCAGCGTCCAGAGCGCTGTGTGCTACCATTACACCACCCCGCAACGAAAAGGAAATTAAGTGAATTTTACCATAATTTGAGGCAAGATTGAAGACTTCTGAGAATTTCTTTTTGACCAACTACTATTTACTTTGATATAATGTAGGCTATGGGAGAAAGGCTTGAGCATGTCACTCTCGAAAAACTCAGCCCAGAAGAACTTAGAAGTAGACATTTAGATACATTACGCTTTCTTCTATCCCTCTCCTCTGAAGATGAAAACAGACTCTCTCTAGATTCTTTACAAGGCCGAGCCGTTGACATTAGCAATAAAAATGATGTTGGTCTTGAAGCTCTCGAAGAATTAGGGGTAGAAGAGATAACCGAAATCTGTCTTCCAACAACTAGATTTTACTACCTAGAAGAAGAGATACAAGAAAATAAAAGAAGGCTAGTTAGGCGGCTCGGATTTATCCCTGACAACACAATAAGATTGGTGACTATTTTTGACCATAGTGACCACTTCATTTCTACCCAAGCGGCTCATGAGATCAAGAGAATCTTAGTTCCAGGCGGCCAATATTTAGTTACCTGTAGAGATCTAACCAAGGTTCCCCGAAACGATGAAGACCTTCCAGAATTAGATAAAGAAACCGGCACGATAGCTCGAGCTCTTACATTACAAGCCTATTTACATAATTTGCCAGACTTACCAAATCTCTGGCACCAAATGGGTGACAGCTACGCTCCTAATAAGTTCGCTGCCATCTACACCAAACCCGGAAGAGTTTAAAATCTCTTAACCAGAAATTTCTTCAAGAAGAGCCTGTTCTAAGTCCTTAATCTCCCTCCTAATTATCTCCTCAATATCCTCAATCTTCTCCTTAAGATAACCTAAAAGATTCTCCTCATGAGGCGCTTGATGAAAAAAACCAAGAAACTCCTGATGATTCTCTTGAGGCAAAGAATCTAAAATTACAGTCAAGATTCGATAATGAACTGTCTCTTCTACTAATTGACCTAGTTCCTCTCTCTCCTCAGGCTCTAACTCTAAACCACTAATTCTAATTTCTAAATCATTCAGAATAATTAAGTGATCATAGAAAATCTTACTCATAATTCCTCTCTTGGGCTCTCAGCCACGGCCACCTGAGGCTTGCCCATTGGATAATTAAAATTAACTGGCCCTAAAGGGACTTTATTCTCTGGATCATCAACAAAATATAATAAAATCGGACCTTTCCTCATGCCTTTATGTAAACCTAAATGATACATCACCTCTGGCGAACCACCGAACTGCTTGCCTGTCCAAGCCGCTGGCCCCGCATCAGCAATCACGGCCACGACTGACTGGCCATTCTCAGGATTAATAGCAATCACCTTCCGATATTTATACCAATCACGCAAGTAAGGCAGTCTCTGCTCCCAATCAGGCAGATAAAGAGTCTGAACAGCCACATAATACTTTTCTCGCAAGACATCATCAGGATTCAACTCATTTCTACTCTTAGCAAAATAACCCCAAGCCCCTCTCCCTGGAGTTATCCCTGACTCTTGAAACTCATCATGTTGAGAAACAGTATCCCCTGGATATCTGGGTAAATGTTGCTCAGCACCAATCAAACCAAAACAAGTATTAAGTCTTTCTCCCTGCAAACTAGCCCGAGCCCGAATCCCGGTCAACTTTTCCATCAAAAACCCAACCTGTCTTTCAATCTCTGGAGTCAATGGACAACTTATCTTAGGCAAAACCTCTTTTAAACTATCTGTTAAAAACTTCTGCGAATCTTTTGGCGAAACCAAGCCCGCTTCAGTCAAAGTCTTAACCCAGTCATAGGGAAGAGTCACCGAAGGCAACTGGGGTTTCGGCGAAGCCAAGAGTAGACCCCCGGCCAAGGCTCCAGCTGTCAACAGCTTAGATGAATGCTGCCGAACCTTTTCTAATTTCAACCCCTTTTTCTCTAAAAGCTTCTTAGCCTGAGGATGTTTTTTCTTAAACTCTTTCTCTGCCCGAAGACGCTGGGCAGCAACTTTCTCTCTTAAGCTCTTTTTCTTACTCTTCTTTTGGGCAGATTTCTTGGTCATAATTTTCCTAAAGCTTTCTTGATTCTCAACAAAGTTTCTTCTTTCCCTAAAATCTCAACCGAATCAGTAATCGGTGGCGTAAACTTAGAACCAGCAATCGCAATTCGAAAACTCATATAAAAGCTACCTGTTCCCCAGCCCTTTTTCTTAATTAACTGATTAAGAGCTCTCTCAATCTCTCCTTTCTCCCATTTCTCAATCTTCTCTAAAACTTCAATCGCCTGCTTTAAATGAATTTTTGCCTTCTTGCCAAAAAGCTTTTTAGAAACCTTAGGTCTTTCAAAGAAAAACCCAGCCAATTCTTGATAATCAGAGAGTTTCTTAATTCTCTCTTTAATTAAGGGAATAGCCTGTTTAATTAAATCATCCCCTGTTCCCTTTGGAGCAAATGGTTTAATTAATTGAAGTAAATCTTTATCTGTCTTCTTCCTAATATAAAAGCCGTTCAACCAATCAAGTTTCTTGAAATTAAAAACCGGCGCTGAAGTGACCACCCGCTCAAAAGAAAAAAGTTTAATAAATTCTTCAAGAGAAAAAACATCTTTCTCTTCAGGATGAGACCAACCCATTAAACAAAGAAAATTAACCAAAGCTTCAGCTAAATAACCCTCTTCCCGATACCAATCAATGGCGACTGGATTAGCTCTTTTCGACATCTTCGACTGGTCAGGATTCCTAATCAAAGGGGGATGAGCAAACTGAGGTTCTTTAACAGAAAGGGCCTGATAGATTAACAATTGTCTTGGCGTATTAGAAATGTGTTCTTCAGCCCGAATAACATGAGAAATCTCCATCTGCCAATCATCAATGACAACAGCAAAATTATAAGTCGGATAGCCATTGGATTTAAGAACAACAAAGTCTTCAATCTCCTGATTTTGAAAAGAAATCTCTCCTCTAACCAAATCTTGCCAACCAATCTCTCCATCTCTAGGCACTTTAAACCTAATCGCTCCCTCATCTTTATAAGCCCAATCTGATTTAACCAACTTCTGAGCAAACTTTCTATAAGTCTCCAGTCTTTCTGACTGACGATAGGGCCCAAATTTCCCACCAATATCTGGCCCCTCATCATAATCAAGACCCAACCATCTTAGCCCCTTAAAAATCGCCTCTTCGGCCTGAGGAACATGACGCTTGACATCAGTATCCTCAATCCTCAAGATAAACTTGCCTTTATTCTTCTTAGCAAAAGCATAATTAAAAAGAGCAGTGTAAGCCGTGCCAATATGAGCAAAACCGGTTGGCGAAGGAGCAATTCTGGTTCTCACCTGTTTCTCCATTTAACCTTGATTTTATCATGATTGAAATTTATACTCAAAATGAATGGCTAATTTAACCAAGACTGCTTTCTATACTCGCAAAGGAATCAAATATGGTTCAATCGGGCTTGTCATTTTCCTAATTCTCCGCGTCATTTTCCATGCGGCCACTGACTACTGGCGGAAAATCAACCCGCCACCTCCACCCCCACCAACCGTTGCCTTTGATAAACTACCAGCCATCAAGTTTCCCGAGCAAGAAAATCTGCCTGAGGAAATGAATTATAAATTAGAAACTCCTGAAGGAAGAATTCCCCAATTCGAAGACGTGGGCAAGGTCTATGTTATTGCCAAAGCCAACCCCAGCCTTCTTGGCCTGAGTCGAGCCAAAGAACTGGCCCGAAAGATAGGCTTTAGCTCAGAACCAGCTCAAATCACTCCCCGTCTCTACCGTTTCACCTCTCAATCAACTCCAGCCACCACCCTGGAGATTGACACCATCACTGGTTATTTTACCCTTAAATATGATTACCGCAATGACCAATCAATCTTAGCCGAAAAAAAACTACCCTCTGATGAACAAGCAATTAGCGAGGCAAAGAATTTCCTAAGCATTTTAGGCCTTTTAGAAGATGACCTTGAAGAAGGTGAGGGAATCATCAGTTATTATCGCTTTTCTCCCTCAGAATTAATCCCTGCTCTTTCTCTCTCAGAAGCTGATTTTGTCAGGGTCGATCTCTTCCGCCAAACTCTTGATAACAAAAAAATTATTTCTCGAAAAATCAATCAGTCCTTAATTTATTTTCTTCTCTCTGGCTCAAGAGACAGACAAAAAAGAATCATTGAGATCAAATATGTCTATAGCCCAATTGAAAGAGAAAACCTAGCCACTTATCCCCTTAAATCAGCCTCAATTGCCTGGAATGAACTCAACAGTGGTCAAGGCTACATCGCCAATCTCGGTAATAACCAAGACGGAAGAATCACCATTAGACGAGTTTCTCTTGCCTATTTCGAATCCGAAGAACCCCAGAACTTTCTCCAACCAATCTTTGTTTTCCAAGGAGACCGAGACTTCACTGCCTATGTTTCCGCGATTGACCCTGAGTGGATAGACTGAAAACAGAAGTTAACAAACCTACTGAGGTATTGCCCAAACATGATTCTCATAAGCCCAATCAATCAGCTTTCTTGTTTCTCCAAACCGATCCTCACTTCCCAGAACAACAGTAATAATCCTCGTCCCATCCCTCTCCACAAAAGTGGTCAAACATTCACCAGCATTAGTTGTCCAACCTGTTTTAATTCCTTTTAAACCAATCACCTCACCAAGAAGTTGATTAATATTGGTCATCGGATGAACAATTGTTCCCTCTAGATTATAAATCTCGGTTTTAGGCGTGGCCACTATCTGGGAGAGAAGAGGATCAGCCAAAAGAGTTTTCGAAAGCTTGACTAAATCAAGAGCAGTCGTGTATTGACCTGACTCGTCAAAGCCAGTCGGATTAACAAAGTGAGTATTCTCAAGAGAAAGCTCATCAGCATTTTGATTCATGACAGCGATAAAAGCGGCCCGACCACCAGGATAATTAGCGGCCAAAGTCTCGGCCGCATCATTGGCCGAAGCCACTAAAAGAGCATAAAGAAGATTCTCGACGGTTATCTTTTCTCTATATTGAAGCTTTATGTCTTGACCCTCATAATCCAATTCTGGGACAACCAAAACCTGATCAAGCTGAAAATAATCCAAAGCCACCAAAGCAGTCATGATTTTTGTGGTCGAAGCCGGTAAATGAGTTGAACTAGCATTTTTCTGATAGAGGATTGTTCCTGAATCATAATCAATCACCAAAGCTGAATGAGCGGTTAAATCAGGGGCTTGCTGACCAGTAACATTCTGAGGTAACTTAGTCAATTCTGAAACCGCCAAATGACCACTCTTCACTCCAGAATTAATCCTAAACAACCCAGAAGAACTCTGACCAAAAAAGATTAAAAGAAAGATGAAAAACAAAAACAAACTCAAACCAACCAATTTCTTTTTTCCTAAAAAACGAAGAAAACCAAGAAAATCAACCAATTGATTTAAAGCCAATTGCTTTAAAAAGGACTTCTTTAAATCCTTTAAACCTATTCTTTTCATTTTTCTTTTTTAATAACCTTAATCCCCAGTTCCCGAAGTTGGTCTGGACTCAAGCCTGAAGGTGCCTTCATCACTGAGGTCTGACCACCAGCTGTCATTGGAAAAGCAATTGTCTCCCGGATCGAAGGCTCAGCCAAAACTGCTTGTAAAAATCGGTCAATTCCTGGGGCAATCCCACCATGAGGCGGCACTCCATATTCAAAAGCCTTAAGCAGATGACCAAACTTCTTTTCAATCTCTTTTTCTGAAAGACCAAGAATCTTAAAGACTTTTTTCTGAATTTCAGGATCAGTAATCCTCAGACTTCCCCCACCAATTTCATAACCATTACAGACCAAGTCATGCTGCCAAGAACGAACCTTCATTGGCTCTTTATCTAACAAAGGAATATCTTCATCCTTAGGAGCCGTAAAAGGATGATGAGAAGGCGAAATCTCTTTGGTCTTGGTTTTCTCAAATAAAGGAAAGTCTGTTACCCAAGCAAAAGCAACAACATCTGGATCCTTTTCCTGACGGAGATCAAATTTATCAGCCCCATATTTCTTGATTGCCTCTTGGTGACTAAAACGAGGAAAGGGCTTTTTAAAAACCTTCTTTTTTAAAACCTTTTCTGCTATCTCAATAAAAAGAGACTCAGTTAACCCAAGAATCTCCTCTTGAGTAGTAAAAGAGATCTCTAAATCAAGCTGGGTAAACTCACCATAAGCCCGGTCAGCCCGAGGGTCTTCATCCCGAAAACAACGAGCAATCTGATAATATTTCTCAAAACCAGCCACCATTAAAAGCTGTTTGTATTGCTGGGGCGACTGAGGCAGAGCATAAAATTTACCCAATTGAAGCCGGCTGGGAACAATAAAATCCCGAGCTCCTTCAGGCGTGGCTTTAGTCAGAATCGGTGTTTCAATCTCGATAAACCCCTTTTCATCAAGCCAATCACGAATAAATTTAATCAACTGATGACGAAGCGCCATGGTTTTTACCAACCTTGGCCGGCGCAGGTCTAAGTAGCGGTATTTCAACCTCAATTCCTCATTTAAATCATAACCATCACCATGAATATCAAAAGGCAAGTCTTGAGACTTAGCTAAAATCTTGATTTTCTCAATCCCAACCTCAATCTTACCAGTAGGTATTTTAGGATTAATTAATTCTTGAGGCCTTTTCCTAACTTTCCCTTGAACTTCAATCACATCAGCAATCCGCAAATCACCTAATTCTTTTTCACCAACTATCTGAACAACCCCACTTCTGTCTTTTAAATCAATGAAAACCAATTTACCATGATCCCTCCTTCGGTCAACCCAGCCACAAAGCCGAATTTTCTTACCAACCTTCTTAACTGTCTCCAAAGCCAAGGTTCTTTCCATATAAACTGATTTTACACTGCCAAATCCCCCTTGACAAGGCTCAAGCCTAAATGCTAAACTTATTTACGCCTAAGAAAAAGGGCGTTTTTTTGTCGAAAAAAATGAGCAGACTTAAAGAAGCAATAGAATTTGTAAGTAACCGCTTTGTTGGTCTTGACGAACCATCAGCTCAAAAAGCTCTTGAAACTATTTATGAAGCGGCTGAAAATGGAGAAATCAGACAACGCCCTTGCCAAGGAGAAGTTGAATGTAGTAACGGCCAAAAGGCAACCATCCATTTTCCTAATTCCCATAGCCTCCCCACAAGACGAGGAGTGGTTAAAATCCTTAGATTCGGACATGGAGAAGAAAAAATATCCCAATAATTATTTAGGAAGTTTTAAATCTCTTAATCTGAGCTCCAATTTCCTTTGATTGTTCCATCTATTCAAGACTAGTTCATAAGCAAGGTCAACTAATTCTTTTGAAGAAAGTTGAGAAAAAACTTCTCCCATCCCAAAACCAATCGCCTCGAATTTAAGACCTGATTCCTGCTCTTTAACACCCATCTTTAAGTGTTGCTTCTCCTTACCCATGAGTTTAATCTCACCAATCTCCAATTGACGACTGGCAAAAACTGGCCGAGGATTACCAACACCAAAAGGAGCAAATTTCTCTATCTCTTGATAAAGGGATAAACTTAAATCATTTAGTTTAACCTCTAGCTCAATCTCGATCTTAGACTCTAGTTTAGACTTATCTAAATCCTTTTCTGCTTTTTCAGTTAATCTTTTTTTAATCTCTTCCAATTTCTCTTGACTGACACTAAATCCAGCCGCCAACCGATGGCCGCCATGATCACCAAGAAGACTAGCAAATTCCCGGATGGCTTCAATCATACTAAACTCATCAATTGACCGAGCTGAAGCGACCCAATGGTCTTTTCGCGGCGCCAAAACCACGGCTGGACGATAGAATTCATCTTTTAACTTACTAGCCACCAAACCAACGACTCCATGTTCATAAGAAGGATGATAGATAAAAATCAAAGCACTTTGACCATCCTCTTTTAACCACAAATCCCGAGCATGAGCAATTGTCTGTTTCATTAATTCTTGTCTTTCCCGATTTTGTTGGTCAATCTTCTGGGCTAAACTAACTGCCCGATTTTCATCTTTAGTACAAACTAGACGCAAAGCTTCCATCGGGTCATCCATTCTGCCCGTGGCATTAATTCTTGGCCCAATAATATAACCCACCTCATAAGTGCCAATCTTTTCTTTTTCAATCCCGCAAAATTGATAAAGAGAGACTAAACCTACCCGTTTGGTTTTTCTTAAATAATTAAGACCATCTTTAACAAGCGAACGATTTGGTCCAATTAGAGGCACCATGTCGGTGATTGTTCCGATCGTCACCAAGTCTAAACTAGGCCGACCGATTTTTGGTTTAATCTTTCTAATCAACCAGTTAGCCAAAAACCAAGCCACTCCAGCTCCGGCCATCTGAGTGGTATGAACAATGGCCACGGCCCGAGGTATTTTTTTTCCTTTCTGGTGATGGTCACTAACAATAACATCAACCCCCACCTTTTTCGCATGCTCTACCTGTCTTGAGTGAACAATGCCCTGGTCAACAGTAATAATTAATTTAACTCCCTCTTCAGCCATTTCATCAATCCGCTCAACCTTTAAGCCATAACCCTCTTCTCTCTTAGGGATAAAAGGCATTACTCTCATTCCTAACTTATTTAAACTCTCCCAGAGAATGGCTGTTCCACAAACACCGTCAGTATCATAATCACCATAAACAATAACTTTCTCCTTATTCTTAATTGCCTTTTTTATTCTTTTTAGTGCTTTAATTAATTGAACTGAAGAAACACCCACATCTTTAGGAGTTAATTGATAAGGATCCTTTGGTTTTAAAAACTCTTCTCTTTGCTTTTCTGTCCTTAAACCCCGATTTAAGAAAAGCGATTTAATAATCTCTGCTTGTCTTTTCCCTTTATCTTTTGATTTTATTTTCCTTAAAACTCGCCAGCGCATAGTGTAGTATAATAATATCAAGATGAAAACCAAACTGCCAACAAAATTAGAAAAGAAAATTCCCTCTCAAATTATAAAAGTCTTCAATAAATTCCAAAAAGCAGGCTATGAAATCTACATGATTGGAGCCGGCAGTCGCAATTTACTAACTAATAAAGAAATTGTCAACCCTGATTTTACCACCAATGCCACTCCAGGAGAAATCCAAAAACTCTATCCCAAGAGTTTCTATGACAACAAATTCGGCACCGTCGGCATAAAAATGAAAGACCAACTCTACGAAATCACCACCTATCGACTAGAATGGGGTTATTCTGACCGAAGACACCCGGATAGGATAAGCTTTGGAAAAAGATTAGAAGATGATTTACCCAGAAGAGAATTTACTATCAGTGCCATTGCCATTGGCCCAAGAAAAGACAAAAAAGGAATGGCCATCATTGACCTCTTTAAAGGCCAAGAAGATTTAAAAAAGAAAATCATCCGGGCAATTGGTGACCCCAATGAACGCTTTGCTGAAGACGCTCTTCGTTTAATGAGAGCAATCAGATTTGCCACCCAGCTAGGCTTTACGATTGAAGAGAAAACCTTCCGGGCAATCAAGGACAATACCAAATTAATCAAAGAAATTGCCGCCGAAAGAGTCAGAGAAGAATTATTAAAAATTCTCAAGACTGATCACCCAGCCGATGGTTTCCTTCTCTTAAGAAACTCTGGCTTGTTAGAAGAAATCTTACCCGAGCTTAATAAAGCCTTTGATATTCCCCAAAAATCACCGGGCAGACACCACATTTATGATGTTGGCACCCACAGCATCATGTCTCTTAAACACTGTCCTTCTGATGACCCGATTGTCCGTTTAGCGGCTCTAATCCATGACTTAGGTAAAGTGGCCACCTTTAAAAAACAAGCCAATGAAACGATTACCTTTTACAATCACGAGGTTGTCAGCACCTCAATTGCCAGAAACTTTGCCCAGAAATTCCGTTTCTCCAAAAAAGACACAAAAAAACTAATCACCTTAGTCCGCTGGCACCAATTCACGGTTGGTGAAAGACAAACGGATAAAGCAATCAGAAGATTTATCAGAAATGTTGGTAAAGAAAACTTAAAACCCATTCTCGATCTCAGAGTCGGTGATCGCCTAGGTGGTGGTGCCCGAGAAACTTCCTGGCGATTAGAGAAATTCAAGAAAAGACTAATTGAAGTCCAAAAACAACCCTTCTCTGTCACTGATCTCAAAGTCAGTGGTCATGATGTAATGAAAATTTTAGGTCTTCAATCCGGACCAAGAATAGGCAAAATCTTAAACAAAATCTTCAAAGAAGTCGTCGAAAAAGGCACCCCGAACGAGAAAAAACTACTATTAAAAAGAATTAAAGAGATTGGGAAGAATCTTTAAACCTTCCTCTTTTTCCACCACCTCCAAACAAAGAAGACAATCACTCCTATTGGTACCCAAATAACTCCATAAACTCCAATCCAGATTAAGACCTTAGCCAAACTTCTCAGACTCCTAACCAATGAACGAACCGCTAACTTAAAAATAACTTGCGGCCTAAAAGCCTCACTCGGAGCATAAGGCAAAGCATACTCATCAGTCGAAAGATAGACAGTTATCTTAGCTAATTTAGCTGTCTGCTCAAGGTATTTCTGCCTACCCTTCAAATTATCAATCTGGTCTTGAATATAAGTCAGCTGTCTCTGAACTTCTAAAATATCCTGAACCTCAACCGCCTTGGCCATAATCTCCTCAAACTTCGCCTTAGTTGTCTCCAAAGTTTCCAGTCTGGCTTCAATATCAACATATTCGTCAGTAACATCAGTTCCCAAAATATTCTCTGAAGTCACCTTAACCGCTAAAGAACGGAAATAATCCAAACTAGATCGTAAATTATCAGCAGGAACCCGAACCACCACAGTCGCAAAAGGTGCTTCTTCAGGACTAGTCAAAGAAGAACTGACCATATAACCACCAACAGATTTAGAATGGTCAACAATCTCATCAGTTGCCCCCCGAACACTCTTAACCACCAAAGACATTGAAGATTCTTCAATCACTAAACGGTCTTCTCCCTCTGTCGGTGGTGCCTCCCTACCAGGAATTGGAGGAATAATACCAATTGATTTTTGAAAAGTTAAGCCAGGAGGAGCAGCTTCTCCAACTTCTCCATACATCAACTCTTCTTGAGGAGCGCTTAACCGATATCGAGGAAGACCAAAGAAACCAAAAAGATAATCTTTACTAATGAAAAGAAGAAAAAGAACGATTAAGAGAGTAACAACCTTATTCTTTTTTATCCAATTAACCACAGAGTTTATTTTGAAATAAATTACTCTTTAAGTCAAGAACTTATAATATTTTATATGATAGAATAGTTTTAGATTCATCTAAAAATTAGACCAAAGTCTATGAAAATCAATACTAAAAAATTCCAAATTCTTATTAACAAAATAACCAAATTTAACAAAGCTCATGGTTGGAAACCAGCTCCGGTCGATAGTGCCAAATCAATCGTGATTGAATCAGCTGAACTTCTTGAACACTTTCAATGGGACGAAAGCGATGATAGAAAAAATCTTGGGGAGAAAGCAGGGGAAAAAGATTGGGATGAAATTGAAGCGGAATTAGCCGATGTCCTCTGGTATACCATTAGTTTCTGCGAAGAAACAGGCATCGATCCTGTCAAAGCCTTGGAAAAAAAGATAAAAAACAATGAAAAAAAGTATCCTACAAAAATGTTTGCTGGAAAACACAA
>CAYFQP010000002.1:0-6003 GCA_964345375.1 uncultured Gammaproteobacteria bacterium
GTTGAGCCTCTTTCGGTTGGTAAGGTTTTGGCGATTGTTTATGCTATCTTTGGTCTAATTCCTGGAGTCCTTTTTAGCTTTTTTTCAATCACAGTTGGCGCTTTGGCTTCTCAATCTAATTTTGATAGGTTCTTTGGTTTTTTTGGGGCAGCTTCAATCGTGATTTTGCCTGTCTTTTATGGAATCATGGGGTTTATTGGTGGGGTTATTGGCGCTCTTATCTATAATTTGGCCGCTAAGATAGTTGGGGGGATAAGAATCGAGACTAAGTAGAAGAGTTTGGTTATTAAACAAAAACCCTTGCCCTGAGGCGTAGGGTTTTTGCTATCTCTTTAATCTTAAAGAGAGTCGGTGTTTGAAGTGCTGATTAAGCAGCTCCAATCTTGAACATGGTCGTGCCACAGTCTGGGCACTTAGCTTTGAGAGCTGGTTTGCCATTCTTCATCGTCACCCTTTGAGGGTTATCGACGTTTTTCTTTTTGCGGCACTTGACGCAATACATACTCGCCATATTCTGAATTCACCCCCCCTCTCTTAATAAAAATTATTTTCTTAGGCAGGAAAAAAATGAATTTTTGACTACTGCCTCCTGGTTTTTAAGGCCAAATTAAATATACCACAAGTTCGAGGCTAATTGCAACTATTGTCAAGATTAATGTCTTTAAGAGGTCTTTTTTGATCAGTTCAGTCGGGATGGCCAGGACCTCGGTTTTAGGAGAAAGAGGCTTGGTTTTGGCTTTGATTATTGGTTGTTTTGGGGAAGGAGATTGGCTTAATTTTTTTTCTTGAAGAATTAGTTTGCGTCTTAAATCAGCGATTATTTTTTCTTGCTTGGTCTTTCTAGGCATGTCTTAAGGATAATATCACATTCATTCAAGCTTGGCAATGTTTGTCATTGACAGGGGTAAAGGATAACCGTTAAAATAAGGCCAAGATGTTGCCGGAGATAAGCCTGGTTGTGGCTTCTTTAATTTTAGTTTGGCTTTTGATTTTAACCCTCCTTATCGTCAGAATCTTTCTTCGTTATTACCGTTTGACTAAAGGTTCAGCTAAAAAGGATCTTGGAGCGATTATTGAAAATATCCTTAAGGAAAATAAAATTAAGAGCAATGAGATAAAAGGGTTGAGAAAGAGATTGGGAGAGACAGAGAAAAGAGCGATTGGTCATATCCAGAAAATTGGCTTGGTTCGGTTTAATCCTTTTACGGAGATGGGTGGTAATCAGAGTTTTGCTTTAGCCGTCCTTGACGGCGAAGACTCTGGTATAGTAATCTCTGGATTACACGGTCGAGACAGCACTCGACTTTATACGAAGATGATTAAAAAGGGAAAAGCTGTTAAACTTGAATTTTCTAAGGAAGAGAAAGAGGCGATTAAGAAAGCGATGAAGCAATGAAAGAGTTTATTAAGAAGAATCTGTTTTTGATTATTGGCGGTCTTGGTCTTTATCTCTTGAGCACTGGTCTCTCTTATGCTGGTTTCAATTATTTTGGCGGGCCAAGGCTTGTTTCACCTGTTCCTCCTCCAGCCGTGACGCCAGAGGGTGGTTTTAAGGTTGATCTTTCTGCGCCTAAGACAGAAGCTTGTCCTCTTAATGGTGAGAAATACACTAAGAGTGAGAAGGATGCTTGGGAAAAGCTTCGGCCTCTGACAGTGATGATTGAAAATCATCATGATTCGCGGCCTCAGTCTGGGCTTTCTCATGCGGATGTTGTTTATGAAGCCGTGGCTGAGGGGGGAATTACTCGTTTCTTGGCTGTCTTCTACTGTGATATTATTGCCCAGGCTCGAAGTGGAGTTTATGATTTAGGTCCGGTTCGTTCAGCTCGGACTTATTATTTGGATTGGGCTTCAGAGTATGGTGATTATCCTCTCTATGTTCATGTTGGTGGGGCTCATTGTAGTCCGACTTATGATGGCGGTCCGTGTACGACCAGTCGCCAGGCTCAAGCTTTAGAGCAGATTGGTGACTATGGTTGGTTAAACAAAGGCAATGACCTTAATCAATTTTCTCTTGGTTATGATATCTGTCGTCGAGAACCTGAAAGGACTGGTCATACTGTTGCCACTGAACACTCAATGTATTGTGGTTCCTTTGCTCTTTGGCAGGAGGCTTTGGAAAGGGGTTTGGGCGCGGTTGATGAAGACGGTAGCTCTTGGGATGAGGATTTTGTTGCCTGGAAGTTTAAGGAGGATAAACCCAGTGGTCAGTCGCTTTCACCAGAATTTAATTTCTGGGAAGGCTACAAAGAATATCAGGTTAAGTGGGAATATGATTCTGAGAATAATCAGTACAAACGGATTAATGGTGGTAGTCCTCTGATTGATAACAATAATCAGGAGCAATTGGTGGCCAAGAATGTGGTTCTCTTGTTTGCTCGAGAGCGGGCGACTGGTGATCCTAATAAGCACCTTCTTTATGGTACAACTGGAGAGGGAAGAGCTTTTATCTTTCAAGATGGTCAGGTGATTAAGGGAGAATGGAGTAAGGAAGAAAGAGAATCAAGAACAATCTTTAGTGATCTTAATGGAAAGGAAATCCAATTTAATCCCGGCCCAATCTGGATTGAAATCCTGCCTATTGGAGCGGAGGTGGACTACTAAAATTGATAATCAATGGAACTCCGGGACTTATTTATTTCTAAGGTCAGGGTTAAACTGCTCCAGATATTCTTTGATAACCCCAATGAGCTCTATTATGTCCGGCAGTTAGTCAGGAAGTCGGACGAGGAGATTAATGCGGTTCGGAGAGAATTAGGCCATTTAGAGAAGGCTGGTCTTTTAAAAAAAGAACCTCGGGGGAATCGGCTTTATTATTGGTTGAATAAAAGCACTTTATTCTTCGATGATTTGTCTTCAATGGTGGCTAAGACAACTGGATTAGGTAAGGAAATTCTTAAGAATCGGACTAAGTTGGGAAAAATCTCTTATGCGGTTCTTTCAGGAAAGTTTGTCAAAAGAATCTCACGTCAGGAAGATGAGGTTGATTTATTGGTTGTCGGTGATATTGTTATGGCCGAGTTGGCGGCTTTGGTTAGGGCTGAGGAGACGAGAAGAAAACAGGAGATTAATTATACGGTCATGACTGATCAGGAATTTCTTTTTCGGAAACAGAGAAGAGACCCTTTTCTTTTGGGAATCTTAGAGAGTTCAAAGGTAATGGTTATTGGTGAAGAAGAGAAATTACTGGAAGCAACTGGAAAGTAGAATGGCTCAAAAGGTAATCAAGACTGGTAATTCAGCGGCGGTGACGATTCCGGCTGGGTTTGTTAAAGATTCAGGCATTCGGATTGGTGATCCGGTCAAGGTTAAACTTGATCCAGAAAATAATCGGGTCGTTTACACTTTTTCTGGGGCAAAACAATTACTTCTCGGTGAAAACTTCCTCAAGAAGAGACGGAAAAAGAGGTTAAAGAAAAAATAGTTCTATGACTCCAGGCCGGACAAGAGTTCTTTTTTGGTTGATTCTTTTTGTTACCTTAATCGCCTTGGTAATTGATCTGCCTCAGGAATTACCAATTAAGTTTTCTTGGCAGAACTTTTCTTATGAAACTCAGATTTCTCGGCCTAAGCTTGATTTTTCTTTAGGCAGTTGGCGATTAAGGAGAGATTTGGAGGTTAAAGAGGGCCTTGATTTGGCTGGGGGGACTCACCTGGTTTTTAGAGCTGATATGGCCGGGGTGGCTGAGGAAGACCGAACTTCGGCTTTGGAGGCGGCCCGGAATAATATTGAACGCCGGGTTAATTTTTTTGGGATTAGTGAGCCCTTGGTTCAGACTTCAAAAGTGGGTGATGACTGCCGTCTTATCGTTGAATTGCCAGGAGTTAAGGAGATTGATCAGGCGATTGATTTAATTGGTCAGACTGCCCAGCTTGATTTTCGGGAACAGGAGAGTACTGACTCGGCTGTTTTTAAGCCAACTGGTTTAACCGGGGAACATCTTAAGCGTTCTCAGGTTCAGTTTGATCCCAATACTGGTCAGCCGAATGTTGGTTTGGAGTTTAATTCTGAGGGAGCTAATCTTTTTGGTGAAATCACGACTAAGAATGTTGGTCAGATTGTGGGCATTTTTTTGGATGAGGAGCCTATTTCCCTGCCTCGGGTTGAGGAGCCGATTACCAGTGGTGAGGCCGTTATTCGGGGTGATTTTACTCTAGAAGAAGCAAAGAAACTTTCGATTCAGCTCAATGCTGGAGCTTTGCCCGTGCCGATTAAAATTATTGAACAAAGGAATATTGGGGCTACTTTGGGGCAAGAGTCAATTGAGCGGAGTCTTCGGGCTGGGTTGGTTGGTCTTTTAGTGGTTATTGGTTTTATGTGGGCTTTGTATGGTCGGCTTGGTTTTTTGGCAGATGTTGGTTTGGTCATTTATGGGTTGGTGACTTTGGCTATTTATAAATTAATACCGGTCACTCTGACTTTGCCCGGGATGGCTGGTTTTATTCTTTCCGTCGGAATGGCGGTTGATGCTAATATTCTGATTTTTGAGAGGATTAAGGAAGAAACTCGTTGGGGTAAGCCGGCTCGAGAGGCAATGGAATTAGGTTTTGGTCGGGCTTGGGATTCGATTCGGGATGCTAATATTTGTACTTTAATTACCTGTTTCATTCTTTTTAATCCTTTTAATTGGTCTTTTCTTAATGTTTCGGGCATGGTTCGGGGTTTTGCCTTGACTCTGGGTTTGGGAATTTTTATCTCTTTGTTTACGGGTATTGTGGTGACCAGGACTTTGTTGAGGACATTCTTTGTTAGGGGGGAGAAAAAATCATGAATTTTATGAAATTTAAATGGTTGTATTTCTTGATTTCTGGTTTGGTGATTATTCCCGGAGTTATTTCTTTAATTCTTTTTGGTCTTAAGCCTTCAATTGATTTTGTTGGTGGTTCGCTCCTTGAATTAAAGTTTAAGGAGACTGAAGAGTTAAATAATTTAAGGATAGATCAATTAATTAAAGAGAAAGGTTTTGAAGTTTATTCGGTTCAGTCTTCAGGGGAAAAGGAGTTTTTGATTAGAATGAAGCCGATTAATAAAGATGATGTTAGCACGATTAAGGCTGGTTTAGCTGAAGAGTTTGAAGAAATGCCTGAGGAGGTGAGGTTTGAGACAGTTGGGCCGACTCTGGGCCGGGAATTATTGATTAAAACCTTGATTGCTATTCTCTTGGCAGCTGGAGCGATTCTTGGTTATGTGGCTTGGGCTTTTAAGAAAGCTAAATTTGGGGCTTGTGCGATTATTGCTATGTTTCATGATAGTTTGATTATTCTGGGTGTTTTTTCCTTGTTGGGTCATTTTTATCGAGTTGAGGTTGATACCTTATTTGTGACGGCTCTGTTAACGATTCTTTCTTTTTCGGTTCACGATACTGTCGTTGTCTATGACCGGATTCGGGAGTCTCAGAAGCGTTATCCTGGAGTCAAGTTTGTTGATTTGGTTAACAAGGCGATTACCGAGACTTTGGCTCGGTCTTTGAACAACTCAATGACGATTATTTTCATGCTCTTGGCTCTTTATTTATTGGGTGGTGAAACAATTAAGTGGTTCATCTTTGCCTTGCTGGTGGGGACAATTGCGGGTACTTATAGTAGTACTTTTACGGCGGCGCCTTTATTGGTGGTTTGGGATTTAATTGAAGAGAAGGTAAGGAAGAAATAAGACTGAGACAGATTTTTATTTCCTTCGCTTTTCTCGATATTTTCTTTTTTGTTCTTTGTAGAATTTAGGATTGTGTTTTCCAGCAAACATTTTTGTAGGATACTTTTTTTCATTGTTTTTTATCTTTTTTTCTAAGGCTTTAACAGGATCGATGCCTGTTTCTTCGCAGAAAGCAATGATATACCAGAGAATATCGGCTAATTCCGCTTCAATTTCATCCCAGTCTTTTTTCTCTGCTTTCTCTCCAAGATTTTTTCTGCCATCGCTTTCGTCCCATTGAAAGTGTTCAAGAAGTTCAGCTGATTCAATCACGATTGATTTGGCACTATCGACCGGAGCTGGTTTCCAAC
>CAYFQP010000003.1:0-107561 GCA_964345375.1 uncultured Gammaproteobacteria bacterium
CCCCTCACCAAAAAACCCACCGAAAAGGTGGGTTTTTTGTTTCCTTAAAAACCAAGAAGTGACAGGAACCTTAGGTTTAGTTAACGAGTAATCCTAAGAAAACCTCGGGGTGTATCTTCCCCACTTCGCTAAAAGCTCTGTGAGGCCGTGTACAACTCCTTAGAAAGGAGGTGATCCATCCGCACCTTCCAGTACGGATACCTTGTTACGACTTGATCTTCATCGCCGGTCTCACCTTAATCCCGAAAACCGGGGCTTCGGGTGCTACCGACTTTGCTGACCTGACGGGCGGTGTGTACAAGACCTGAGAACGTATTCACCGCGGCCTGCTGATCCGCGATTACTACCAATTCCGACTTCATGTGGACGAATTGCAGCCCACAATCTGAACTGAGCCTGTGTTTAAGAGATTAGCTTCCCCTTGCGAGGTCGCAACCCGTTGTCACAGGCATTGTAGGGTGTGTGTCGCCCTGGGTATAAGCGCCATGCTGACTTAACGTCTTCCCCTCCTTCCTCCCTGATAGAAATCAGAGCAGTCCTCTGTGAATATTTAACACAAAGCGGGGGTTGCGCTCGTTACGGCACTTAAGCCAACACCCCACGGCACGAGCTGACGATAGCCATGCAGCAGCTGTGCTAGCACCCTCGAAGGCCTCCCGGCTTTCACCAGGACTGCAGCTAGCATGTCAAACCCAGGTAAGGTTCTTCGCTTCGTCTCGAATTGAACCACACGCTCCACTGGTTGTGCAGGTCCCCGTCAATTCCTTTGAGTTTTAGCCTTGCGGCCGTACTCCCCAGGCGGGACGCTTAACGCGTTAGCTTACGCCACTCTGCCGAAACAGAGCAGCTAGCGTCCATCGTTTACGGCTAGGACTACAGGGGTCTCTAATCCCTTTTGCTACCCTAGCTTTCGTTCCTCAGCGTCAGTGCTTGCCCAGGTGCCTGCCTTCGCCCTCGATGTTCCTCCTGATATCTACGCATTTCACCGCTACACCAGGAATTCCAGCACCCCCTACAAGACTCTATCCGACCCATCTCCTACCCGGTTCTCCCGTTAAGCAAGAGGCTTTCAGATAGGATGCGGCCGATCGCCTACGAAACCCTTTACGCCCAATAAATCCGGATAACGCTCGCCACCTACGTCTCACCGAGGCTTCTGGCACGTAGTTAGCAGTGGCTTATTCTCCCGCCATTACAGCGGACAAAAGCGGTTTACAACCCGAAGGCCGTCATCCCGCACGCGGCGTCGCATCGTCAGGCTTTCGCCCATTGCGAATAATTCCCGGTTGCTGCCACCCGTAGGTGTATGGGCCGTGTCTCAGTCCCATTGTGGGGGATCGTGCTCTCACACCCCCTACCCGTCATCGCCTTGGTAGGCCATTACCCTACCAACAAGCTGATAGGACGCAGGCTCCTCCTTCGGCGGCCAGTTACGACCTTTACTCCAAAGAGGTTATGCGGTATTACCCCATCTTTCGATGAGCTATTCCTCACCAAAGGGTAGATTCCTACGCGTTACTCACCCGTCTGCCACTCTCCGCCCGAGAGCGGAGCGTTCGACTTGCATGCCTAAGGCACGCCGCCAGCGTTCATCCTGAGCCAGGATCAAACTCTCAAAAATTGATTTCCTGTCACATCTTGATTGTCAAGGAGCCAAACTAAAAAACCCCGGACTAAGCCGGGATTTTAACCACCGAGTCAAGCTCGGCCTAGTCCTTATTCCTTACATGTCTGGTCTAAGAATACCAAAATTATTCTCTTTTGTCAATATCATTTCTAGTTATTTGAATTTCTTCATAATCTCGAAAAGAACAATTCCGCAACTAACCATCACGTTTAAAGACTTATTGACTCCAAACATAGGAATTTCAACAATCTCATCGGCTATCTCTAAAACTTCCTTTGAAACACCCTCAGTCTCATGGCCAACCACGACCAGACAAGGCAATTGATAATCTACCTTATTATAGAGAATACTCTTAGGCGATTGTTCAACTGCATAAATTTTAAGTTCTTGATTTTTATTCTTCAGTTTGGTAATCGCCTCTAATGCAGTCGGCGCGTATTCCCATTCCACCCATTTCCAAGTGCTGACCGAAGCTTTTTTAATCCGGTGATTAGGTGGAGTTTCTGTTTGGCCGCAAAGAAAAATCTTTTTAGCGGCGATTGCATCTGCTAATCGAAAAATACTGCCAATATTATAAGTATCCAAAACATTGTCTAGAACAATATAAATTGGATTCTTTTTAATTTTTTTTAGATCTTCAGTTGAAGGCTCAACTGTCCTTAATTCCTTAGCGCCTAACTTAATCATAAAATCATTTTACCAAAAAAAGAGCCCTTCAAACATTGCTGTCATCCGGGCTCAAGTATTCAAACGAGGATTTACTCAGCGTCTTCGCTTTCTTCCTCGTCTTCTGTCTTTTCTTCATCAGCCATGCTTTTCACCTCCCTTCAATAGAAATTTTTTGTAATCATCAATAAAGATATTAATCTTCGTCTTCCTTCTCCTCGTCACCACACTGACCACACTCAGTTCTGTATTGATCGGCCATGCTTTTCTTCACCCCCTCTCAATAAAAATCCTCAGTCGGCAGTTATTAAGAAAAAGCGAATGAGGATTTGATTAATTTCTATAATATAGGCTAACAAAAACCAATCTAAAAGTCAAGCGATCTTAATCTTCTATCTGATTGACTAAATCTTCAACTTCAAGACAAACTTCTTCTGGTTGATTATTGGTCAATTTGCAAATAAGAGCAGTTAAAATTCTTGTCTCTTCTTCTTCGCCAAAATTCTCACCACTTCCTACCCGAGCATATTGACAACCCAAAACACTGAAAGGAATACCGTTGCGATTAATTTGAGAATGTCTTTGGAAAACATCAAGGTCATCCTGACTATCCATGTTGTTATGGAAAGAAATGTAATCAGTAAACTCAGCCGCTACTTCTTCAAAAATAGGATGTTCCCAACGACAATGAGGACAACGCTCGCTCCCAAAAAAGTAAACAATTGGTTTGCCATCCTCCTCGCAAACTTCTTCTTCTAGAACTAAAAAATTGCCAATGGTTGAAGTGAGTTCGCCTAAAACTTCAGCCTGCTCCTCTGTTTCTTGGACAGTCGGAGTTGGTGCCACTTCCCCCGAGGAAGTTCTTTGAGACTGCCATTGAGTAAAGGTGGCGCCACCTAAAAAGGCGGCAATAGCGACCAGACCAATAATAATTCCTAAGACTTTATTATTCATTATTCATAAGCTAATGGCATTAACCGGGCAGGAATCAACCGCTTCTTTAATTTTTTTTTCTTCGTCACCAGGTGGTTTAATTACCTGGGCTTTACCATCATCGCCTAGTTTAAAACTTTTTGGGGCAACAACTGTACAAGTCCCACAACCAATGCATTTTTTTTTATCAATGGCAGGGGCTCTCATAACTCGGCGTATCTTACCAAATTTTTCTTCTCTGGTCAATTATTGAAACCTACTCCCCCAAGAAGGAGTCGGAGATTTACCTTGAAGATATTGATAAACTCCAGCCGCGGCTCTTGCACCATCTGAAGCGGCTGTAACAAACTGACGAAAAAGAATTCCTTCTTGAACAGCCGCTAAGTCGCCAGCCGCAAAAACTCCGGAGATATTAGTCGCCATTCCTGGATTAACTTTAACATAGTTTCTTTCATCTAACTCCACTCCTAATTGTTTTGCCAGAGTTGAAGAAGGCACCTGACCAATCTCAATAAAAACACCGTCAACTTTAAGCTCTTGACTACCTTGATAAGGATTTTTCAAGACAATACCTTCAACTTTCTCTATTCCTTTTATTTCTTTTACCTCATTAGTTAAAATTTTCTCAATCTTCTTTTGCCCCAATCTTTCCACCCAAGTTGGTTCTGCTCGATATTCATTTCGGCGGTGAATAATAAAAACTTTTTTAGCAAAAGAAGCAAGATGGACTGCGCCAGTAACAGCTGAGTCACCACCGCCAATAACAGCCACCATTTTGTCTTTGAAAAAAGGAGCATCGCAGATACTACAATAGGAAACTCCTTTACCAATCAATTTCTCTTCTCCAGGAATATTAAGATGACGATGGGAAGCTCCCATTGCTAGGATCAAAGTCTTAGCTTGATATTTTTCCTTGTTAGTTTTAACTTCAAAACCTGCTTTTATTTTTGCCAGTCCTCCTACCCTCTCCTGCTTAATCTCTATACCATAATTCTTTACCTGTTCAATGAACTTTTGCATTAACTCTGGTCCTGGAATAGAAACATAGCCTGGGTAATTCTCCACTTTTCCAGCTAAGATTCCCTGTCCTCCAGGAGTTTCGCCAAAGAGAAGATGATTAAGTTTGTACTGGCTCGCATAGACCGAAGCCGACATCCCCGCCACGCCAGAACCAATGATAATTAAATCGTAGACCATTTTATTGCTTTCTCAATCAATCTTTTATATTCCTCTTTGCTTTGGACACCAATTTTTCTTTCTATTTCTTTTCCCTTGCTAAAAATAATCACTGTCGGAATACTCATTACCTTGAGTTCCTGGGCCTTCTTAGGATTATCATCAACATTTAATTTCCCCACTTTGATCTTACCTTGATACTCTTGAGCCAGCTCTTCAATTGCTGGCTCAACCATTTGACAAGGTCCACACCACGTAGCCCAGAAATCAACTAAAACCGGCAGGTCTGATTTAAAAACTTCAGTGTCAAAGTTTGTATCGGTTAACTCAATCATTGCTAACTTCTCTATTAATCTACTATTTAATATACTACCTAATCACTACCAAAATTTACAACTCCCAATTTACCTCTTTAAAAAGTTTAGAAACTGATGTTAAAATCAATAAGGAATGATCCTAACAACAAAAATTATTTTAAAAATAAGTCTCCACTCTATTAATCCATTTTTAGGTCCTTAATTACGAAAGAATTATCTTTGCGGTAAAAATCAATTTTTGATATTTTTTTAATATTTTGTTGCAAAATAAAAAGTCTCGTTTTGCGGAAAATACTAATTATTTATCAAAATTATTTTTACTTTTACTTGACAATCTTTTTCGGTTGATTTACTCTTAATTAATAATTTATTTAATCTTAGGCAAAGATGAGTAATAATCAAAAAATGCTTCCCATCGGTAAAGCTTCAAGGTATTTAGGTATCTCCCGAGACACTCTCAGACGTTGGGAAAAAAGAGGAAAGCTCAAACCACTTCGCTCACCCACTGACCGACGCTATTACACTAAAGAACAACTTGATGCCGTCATGTCAGGCACGAAGGTCAAAAACTCAGAAAAAACTAGTAAAATTAGCGAGCAAAGAGGGTCTAAAAATATGGGCAAAGGCTTTCAATTATTGGGTTTTGGTACAATAAGCTTTATCATTGCTGCCTTACTTTCCTTTCTTGTTCAGTATTTTTTTTTAAAATAAAAGTCTCCTGCTTGGAACTAGTCTAGAACCCGGTAAATTATATTGCCTTTTTCCTCGTAAACCCTTTTCCTCTGGTTTTTTCCAACCAACTTGAGCTAAGAAAATAGCCACCATGCCTAAAAATAAAGTTGGTAGTATCAAACTATCAACCAATATTGCAAAAGATATCAATAAGATCAGGGCCGTGGCTAACTTCCAATTCCATTTTCTCAAAAACTTGGAACATAAAAACAAGATAAAAGGCAAAAAAGAGAAACTAATCAAATAAAGCCCACCAGAATACTGAAAAAAGAAAGGGAGAATTGGTCCAAAAGCATAAAAAACAACAATCATAATCGCCACTCTCCTCTCTCCAGATAGCTCCTTAACCAAGAAATACAAACCAAAACATCCCACTAAAAAGCTAATAAAAATCAAGAGATAGAAGATCTCAAGGAGTGTCCAAAAAAAGAAAATTTTCTTTAGACTAACCAAGATTAAAGGTAGAATCGGACCGGTAAGATAGTAAAAAGGGGTTGTTCCTAAATACCAATAGGGATAATTACCAAAAATATTTCCCCCTTGCTCGACAAATCTAGCCAGAGCTATTTGGACAGGAATTAAGGATGTCTGAGCTGGGTAGATCACTCCCTAAAATATATCATAGCCAGAAAAGGGTGTATACCATCCTCTAAAAACAGAATCAAACCTTTTAAGAAAAACAGGTTTTTGGTTTTATCCTGTTCTTTCAGAAAAAATATGAGTCGCAAAAATAGCACCCAGGCAGTAGCCAAAAGTAAAAATACCCCAGTAGAGCATAAAGCCTTTCTAGACAGGAGTAAGGACAGCCTGGACAGAAGTGGAGGCAATTTACCTTAAATCAAAAGAAAAGTCAAGAAAAACCCTATTCTTCTAGACAAATCAATAAAAATTTATTAGACTATGATTATGGGAGTCCTTACAAAAGCCAGAAGATTAATTGGCGCAAGGCTTTCTCCTGAAGAGGCCCTCGAAAAGGCTTCAAGAGAAGCCCAAGAAAAACAAGAAATAAGATTCCAAGATCCGGAAACTCGTAGGAAATGGGGGTTCAAGGGTAAAACACCTGAAGAACAAAGAAAAATTGACATAGAATCAACCCAGAGCGATCCCGAATCTAAAGGTTAAGGCCCTATTAAATCATTTCTCTCGGAGCAGGATTTTAAGGGCTCTATCTTCCAACCGAAGATACAAGTTTCCCCACTGCTCTTTTGACTTCAGCCAACCTTTCGAGTTCCTCTTCTTGGGTCTGCTCTAAATGGTACTTTCCCAATTTAGGGTCATAAAAAAGAGAGCTTAAAGGATATCCAGGTCTAATCGGTAGCTTAGGCTCAAGAGCAAAACATCCTCGAAGCTCTACCTCTCGTGTTCCTACCTTCCCTTCCGGCGTTGCCAAAGCAATAGCAAAATTCCAAGTATAGCCTCGTTTTTCAAGAGGAAGACCTTCTAAAAGATCTAAAACAGCTTGTAAAAGCTCTTCATCGGTTGCCTCATGGCCAACAATTCGCCTAACGTTAATACCAGGTTGCTTCTCTGGCGGAAGGGCATCAATAAAAAGTTCTTCATCAATCGCTAAAACAGGTAAATTCACTGCCCTGGAGTACTCAGTCGCTTTTTTTACCGCATTCCCAAGAGCTGTTGGTTCAGTTTCTTCAACTTTAAGATCCACACCTAGTTCTTCAAAGCTCAATGCTTCAATCCCTTCTTGATCAGAAAGAAGTTTTTTATATCTCTCGAGCTTAGCAGGATTATGAGTGGCAATTAACAATCTCTCTTTATCCATCTCAGAAATTATATCATTGAGGAAAAATTGGGGGGGCAGGATTTTAAGGGGTCGATTTTTTAATAGCTTCCTTAATCATTCCTTTAGGAGGATAGGGATATTGCTTACCTTTGTAAGAAAAGACTCGACAACCGCACCCGCATTCTTGCTTAACAAATTCTGTTGTTTCCTCTGTTTTTTTAGCTAACTCTTCACAGGCTAGACATTTGTCTTTATTTGCCTCTTTTTGAATATCCTTTCCATCAATTCTTATTGTCGGTGAGCCTATAAATTGATATTTTTCCGCTTTTTTCTCTGAATCAATCAAAATTTCTTTAATCTCTGCTTTTATTTTCAACTCTTTTAGGCTTTCTCTGAGCAGTTTTTTAGTTTTCAGACACCAAGGACAATCCAAAATATACAAAAGCTGAATCTTCACTATTCTAATTCTACCAAATTCGGGGGCAGGATTTTAAGGGCTTACTCTTCTCTTAGAAAGTCAGGGCTATTTTATAGGAAGAAAAAGGATTAGGTCTCTCTGACTTCTGTAAAACTCTATTTTTGGGCGAGTAGAATCATGCTCATATTCTTCGGCCATAGATTCAAAAGTGGGACCAACTAGCTCTAAATTTCTCTCCCAATCTTTAATTTTTCTGCGAGCATATTTTCCTCCTGGTATGGTCCAGGTATCTAATCCCCAAAAAGAAGGATTGTCTCCCTCCATTATTGCCACACAGGCACGGAATTCTCCTTCTTGAGGACCTCCCTTAAGCACTCCATAAAACTTTCTTTTTCTAAGACTCGGTAGCTTTGATTCCAGCTTATCGAAGGCTTCTTTTGCTCCTGAAACACCACCCTTTGACAAAACATACATTACCTCAATATCTTCGAGGTTTACTTCCATACCCCAATTTTACCAAATTTCTCGAAGGGAGCACTTGTAGTGAGCTAAGTCTACCCTGAGTTAATCGAAGGGAACTAGGATTTTAAGGGCTAGTTTTAATATGAAGGAAAAATTGTTGAAGTGCTAATAGTTCCCGAAGTGGCTGAGGCTGTTTCGATATGTTGAGTTTGACAACTTTTATTGCCGTGAACTGGGCAATCTAATATCTCCGCTACCGACGCAACTAGAATTGCACTTGCCAGAAAGCCACAGGTACACTTTTTTACTATCTGAAAATATTTTTCTTCAGCCATTTTTATTCCACCGCTTTTTACTCCTTCGCCTATTTACCTTTTGAGCCAGGAACAAATTTGTACAACTTATTCGATTTAACCATTTTCCACTCAGCTTCTTTTGCCTTTCTCACCGTCGCAAAATCTCCAGGCATCAATTTATTACATTCTTCAATTATATTAAGGCAATACTGTTTAACATCGGGAAACAAACTAAAAACCGTATAGTCATGACTCACCGGGCTCAAATTTCCGATACACCAAACAGATGAAATCCGAGGCTTTATAAGTGATCTAATCTCTTCTGCAACAATTCTTAAGTCTTCAATTTCTTCAGTACGTCTCAAGTAAGCTATTAAGACATACCTACTCGGATAGAATTTATCCGACAATTTCTTTTTTATTTCCTGGGCAATTGTTCCAGGTGATTGTTTGGTTATTTCCATTACTTCAACATCTTGCTGATTTAATTCATTTATATTTCCTTTTTTAATCATAGTCATGCAGGAAATATCAGGCGGATCCGATTGCGGAATCTGTAACCACCATGTTCTTCCGGTTTCTTTATTAATGGCCAACAATGCTACTGCCGTAATCCATGCCTCACGCTCTTTTTTATACTTATTAGATTTAATAGAAACTTTACCCACTTTGCGGGCAATATCCCAGAAATAATTTATAGCGTATCTGGGAGAAAACCAAACGTTTTTATTCCAACCAACAGTTTCCATTTAAATTAACTTTCTCTCAACTAAAAAAGCCCCTCTCGGGGCCTTGCTGGATTGAGGGCCTTCGGCCCCTTTTAAAAAGCCCAGTCAGACTGGGCAGGTTAGGTCAATTTTAGCATTTTTGCCAACTTACAACAAGGGTCAAATTAAGCAACATATAGCCCTATAACACTTGACTTTTAGCATTTTACCAGCTAGAATTCGTTTCTAAAATGGCAGAAGCCTTGAAAAAAGCTCAACTCCTCGAAAAACTCTGGCCGTTTGAACAAGTTGGGGTTGTGTCTAGACAAGACCGCAAACAGTTACCCGAAACCCCTCTAAACGCAAATGATCTTACTCCTGGAAGTAAATACCGGATTAAAGATGGCTCATCCGGGAGAAAGTTTGGTATCCAATATCACGGCCAAGATCCAGATAATGAGGAACGGGCACAGTTCACTAGGTTAGATGAAGCAGGTAACCCCGTTTTTGATCTTTATCGTTTTGCCGAAGAACCTCGAAATTACGGACCAAAATATTGTAAAGCTGGACTCAAAACATTAGGGCTAACACCACTAGACAATGGACAATTCAGTTCTGTCTATGTAACTCCCTACCAAGGGGCCTAACTACACAACTTCTCTAATTAAAAAAGCCAAGATTTATCACTCTAACAAATTCACTGCTAAAAAACAAGGGGAAATTTGCCCCTTGTTGTTATATTTTTTTTATTTGCTATAATCGGGAGCTATGCCTGAAAAAAGAGAAAGAACTATTGGTCCAGAGATTTTAGCTCATTACCGCCAATTCAGCTCTTTTACCTATCCTGGCTTCTACCAGAAGGAGTTAATGAGTTTACCAGACAATGTTCAAGAGATTGGCAAGCTGGTAAGGGTACAGCTTATTCCTTTGGCTGTCTTGAATATGGGAAACGCTCTTTCCAATGAAGACCAGAGGTATGGGGATATGACCAAGGTTCCTCAATATCGCCAGCGCGAAGACGACAACCTTCCTACAGCAGCAGCCATGCTAGCAGAGCTTTATAGAAGAGACAAAAAAGGCTTGGTTTTTAACCGAAAAGAAAAAGATCGCCTGGTGGTAACCTGTAGGAATACATCATTGCTCATGGCTTCTATTCTAAAATCCAAAGGAATTCCTGCTCGGGTGCGCTCAGGTTTTGCTCCTTATTTTGAGATCTATGGCGACGATATAAGCGTTGATCACTGGCTAAATCAGTATTGGGACGAAAAGAAAGGCAAATGGGTAACAATCGATGTTGATGGGAGCATCGAGCCTTATTTAGAACTTGATCCCTATGATATGCCAAAAAACGCTTTTGACTTCCCGGCTGATGTTTGGCTGGCAGTCCGGCAAGACGAGGCTGATGAGGAAAGATTTCATAATCAGGCTGGGTGGAGTGGTCTAGCAGCCATTTCTGAAGCTCTTTTTTATGACTTCCATTCCCTTATGGGCAATGAGATCGTTTATCTCCATTATCCCCAATATGCTTATGGACGTTTCGATCAATTAACAGATGCGCAGCTTGGAGAGCTCGACAACCTAGCCAGATTGATGCAGAAACCAGACCAAAACTTCTCCAGGTTAAAAAATCATTGGGAAACCCAAAAAGAGTTTAGAATTTTGAAAGGTGGAACCATTCAATAGGAGCAGGCTAGTCCAAAGACTGTTAAAAAGTAAGGGAAAATAAATCTGGTATACTCAGTTTCAGATGAGCAAACTTTATCAAGACACAAAAAGGTGGGTAGAAGAAAATTGCTTTAACGCCAAACATCTAGTCCGGAGTGCTTATTGGGTTAAAAAACTTGAGCCTAAAGCTAACAAGGCCGTTCTCATTGCTGCTCTCACCCATGATGTTGACCGAGGTCTTTCCAGGCTAGAAAATCATGAATTTGGGGGCACTTATGAGCAAGATTTAGTTAGAGACGCTGACAGCATTTCTTTTCTAGAAGTTGCTCCTCCAGCCTTCATTAAATTTATTCCCCAGAAAAGAACCAAAGACGAAGTCCGAATAAAGTTCAAGTTCATGTACGAAAGAATTACTCTTCCTAAGGCTAAAAAACTAGCCAAGTCTTTCCTTAAAAAGGCCATGGCTGAGCTTGAGAAAGTTAAGGAATAAAGAAAGCTCCCGAGGTGATTCTCAAAATAAGAAGATTGTCACCTTACGATGTGTTCTGACTTACATCTTTATAGATTGATATAGCAGTCCTTTTAACTGGCGAGCCAGCCGCCGTCAACATAAAGAACCGCGCCGGTAATATAGTCTGCCTCATCAGAAGCCAAGAAAGCAGCCGCCGCCCCAATATCTTCAGGTTTCCCCACTCGACCTTTGGGAATTCTTGCCATTAAGCCTTGCTTTGTTTGCTCATCACTAAGCATGTCTTTGGTCATGTCAGTATCAATTACTCCAGGAGCAATGGCATTAACATTAATACCTTTCTTACCCAAGTCTAGAGCCAAATTCTCAGTCAAAGCCACCACACCACCTTTTGAAGCCGTATAATGAGAAACTCTCGAAAAACCTATACCCACTCCACCAGAAGCAATTGAGGCAATATTAATAATTTTAGCACCCGAACCCATTAGCTTCACTGCCTGCTGAGAACATAAAAACTGGCCTTTAAGATTAACATCTATCACCTGATCCCATTGCTCTTCAGCTAATTGCTCAAAATCAGCAAACTGGACAATACCAGCATTATTGACGAGAATGTCCAGCTTCCCCCACTGATTTTTAACATATTCGAACATCTTGGCTACTTGTTGCGAATTAGAAACATCCGCGGCCACGGCCACGGACTGCCTCCCCATTTTCTTGATTTCTTCGACCACTTTATCTGCCTCTGCTTTATTCGAGCGGTAATTAATAATCACATCTGCTCCCTGAAGAGCTAAGGCTAAGGCAATCCCCCGGCCAATCCCCCTTGAAGCACCGGTGACCAAGGCTTTTTTACCTTCTAAAGAAAACATTTCTTCACCCCCTTTCGAAACTGATTCTATACTACCAGATTATTAAATAAGAAGCCAAGAAGTAAATTATAAAGAAGTCCGCTTTAGCCTTAATGAATTTAGAACTACCGAAAGCGAAGAAAAGGCCATTGCTCCTGAAGCAAAGATCGGGCTTAAGAGAATTCCGAAAAAAGGATAAAGAATGCCGGCGGCAACAGGAATCAAGGCAGAATTATAGAAAAAAGCCCAAAACAGATTCTGTCTGATCGTCCGCATCGTCAACTTAGAAAGTTTAATCGCTTCAACTAAATCCATCAAATCTGACTTCATTAAAGTAATCCCGGCTGACTCCATCGCCACATCAGTGCCTGCCCCCATAGCAATACCCACATTAGAGGCTGCCAAAGCGGGAGCATCATTGATGCCATCACCGACCATAGAAACAATTTTCCCTTGTTTTTTGAGCTCTTTAACCTTCCCCTCTTTCGCAGCCGGAACCACCTCAGCCATAATTCTTTCCTTGCTAATCCTAACCTTCTTACCAATTGCCTCAGCTGTTCGAGGATTGTCTCCTGTTATGAGCCAAACATCAAGTCCCATTTTTTGTAAAACTCTGACTGCTTTCTTAGAATTTTTCTTAAGAGTGTCCGCCACTCCAATGAGGCCAATAACTTTTTTATTGAGAGTCATTAAGATGGCTGTTTTACCCTCATCTTCTAGTCTCCTCATCCCCATTTCTGCCTCCTTAGAAATCTTAATCTTAAACTGACTCATTAAGGCCCGGTTGCCCTTAATAATCACCTCTTTACCTATATTTGCTCTAATTCCCTTACCAATTATGGCCTGAAAGTTTTTAGGCTCAATTAATTTAAGTTTTAATTTCTTGGCTTGCTCAACCACTGCCTGGCCTAAAGGATGTTCGCTTCTTAGTTCAGCACTGGCTGCCAATCTTAGCAGCTCATTCTTGCTTTCATCTCCCAAACTAATAACGTCTGTCACCTCAGGCTCACCCTTGGTTAAAGTCCCGGTTTTATCTAAAACAATTGCTTCTATTTTATGAGTAGTCTCTAAGGCAGCCGCGTCTTTGACCAAAATACCTCGCTCAGCTCCCTTACCTGTGCCCACCATGATTGCTGTTGGCGTTGCCAAGCCCAAAGCACAAGGGCAGGCCACAATTAAAACCGCCACAAAAACAACCAGAGCAAAAGTTAAGCTCTGGCCACCAAGCAACAACCAAAAACCAGCCGATAAAACAGCAATAAAAATCACTGCCGGAACAAAATAGGAAGCCACCAGATCGGCCAAACGTTGGATTGGCGCTTTTGAACCCTGAGCTTCTTCAACTAACTTAATAATTTGGGCCAAAACCGTCTCTTTGCCTACTTTAGTAGCTTTGAACTTAAATGAGCCAGATTTATTAATCGTTGCTCCAATTACCTGATCGCCCTTCCTCTTCTCCACCGGCATACTTTCCCCTGTCACTAATGACTCGTCAACCGCAGACTGACCCTCAATAATCACGCCATCTACTGGAATTTTCTCACCTGGTCGAACAATAATAATCTCGCTAACCTTAACCTGGTCTATGGGAATATCCTTTTCCTTACCATTTCGAACCACTCGGGCTGTTTTCGGGCTTAAACCCATTAACTTTTTGATCGCCTCAGAGGCTTGCCCCTTTGCCCTTGCCTCTAAAAGCCTGCCTAACAATATTAGGGCAATAATGATAGCGGCGGTTTCAAAATAAACTTCAGGCTGGATACCAGTCGGAGTTAAAATTGCAGGGAAAAATGTAGCTATGGTTGAATATAAGTAAGCCGCTGAGGTGCCGACGGCAATCAAAGTATCCATGTTGGCGGAAAGATTTTTTAAACCCCGCCAGGTACCCTGGAAAAACTCTTTTCCTGCCCAAAAAAGGACTGGGGTTGTTAGGACAAACTGGGCTTCTGGAATCATTAATTTGCTCATCCCTCCAACCAGAACGATCGCGGCTAAAAGACCACTAATAAAGACTTTTCTCTTTAACTCTTTTATCTCTGCCTCTTTCATCATTACCGCATGATCATGATTTCCTATTTTCTCCATATTTTCTTCAGGTTTTTGGGTAGCAACAAGCTCGTACCCTACTTTTTTAACAATCTCCGCCAGCTTCTCTACATTTATTTTTTTCTCATTAAACTCAATTGTCACTTTTTCAGCGGCAAAATTAACTAGCGCTGACTTAACGCCATCTATTTCCCTCAACGCTTTCTCGATTGTGGCCGCACAGGTGACACAATGCATCCCTCTGAGAATAAAATTTTGCTTTTTCATTGTTCTTCGATTACCTTACATAGGGACAATTAGGGCGACCACAGCCTCCGCCACAGCCTCCGCCACAACTACATCCCCTTGCCCCTGAAGGTATCTCTTCACCACTAGGAATAATCACTTCTCTCGCAGAACCTGATTCATCAACCACCTCAATTACTCCAGAAATCATCCCCATCCAACAACTGAACTTATATCGGCCAGGCTTTTGAGGAATAAACTCCTTGACGGCCAACTCTTGGTTTAAATCAATTTGGCCTGAAAATAGACCCTTAGAGACAATTGCGTTGGTGCAACCACTAACTCCTTTATTAGTTATCTCCCATCTTGCTGGTACGCCTGCCCGAATTTTAAATTCATTGGGTTCATAACCGTAAGCCAGAGCATCCATCTTTAGTACTTGTTTGCCGTTAATAACAGGGATAAGTCCATCTGTACGGATTTGGGTGCCTAAGAGGCTGGGCCTGAAATCGTTTAGGCTTGGCAGACCCAAAACATTCAACTGGGAATTAAAAGTATAAAGACCAAAAAATAAAACTAAAATTCCTGCAACTTTAAGGAATTTCTCTGACAAATGGGGTTTTGTTGTCAGTTTCAAACTGGAAAAACCAATTGTCACTAACATTGGCAAGGTTCCTAAGGCAAAAAAGAATAAAATCAACATCCCTCTCACACTACTTCCTGAAGCTAAGGCTAATCCTTGGGCAGTAATCGCAAACCCACAAGGCAAAAAAAAGGTCAAGGCACCAATGGTAAATGGCATATAGCGACCCTTAAGATTTCTCTCATCAGCGACAAAGCGAGAGATAGATTTAGGCATGATTATCTGGAATCTTTGGAAGCGCCTGATGCCTAGCATCTGAAGAGCGAGTAAAACCATCATCACCGAAACTCCAATCGCTAAAAGAGAAGTGCCCATTAAGGAAACTCTAAAAAGTGAGCCAATCGCTCCAAGAAATGCTCCCAAAACAGCAAAAGAGACTAGCCGACCAAGATTAAATAAAAGATGAGGCTGGAATCTTATCAGATTAGGAGTACCGTGTTCGAAAATTTCTGCCCATTGTTTAGACATTGATAAAACAATTCCTCCTACTAAAGCTGCACAACTAGAAATTCCAGCAATCAAGCCAAATAAAAAGAAGGCAGGAAGTGGAGAAATTGAGCTCACCACCACTCTTGAAGCAATTCCTGTCTGATTAAGGAAAATAAAGCCGAAAAGCAATAATAAGGCAATCCCAAAGATCTGAAGATAGCGGAAAAAAAGAACTTTATTAATCATCAGTCCTCCCTCATCAAAAGAAAAAAGCGGCACTCTTTTCCCTTCCTTAACTTGTTTTTCAAAAAAGGTATAGCCTTCTTTCTGAAATTGCTTATTAAGTTCACTTATAGCTGGTTTTTCTCCTTCATAATAAATAGATACCTGCTCTTTGCCCAGAGATGCTTCAACTGCTTCTATGCCCTTCCCCTTAAGAAGTCCTTTTTCAATTATCAGCTCACAGGAAGAGCAATGCATTCCTTTTACATAATAAGTGATCTCTTTGAGGGAGGGTTTTTTATTTCTGTCAACCATTAATCAATAAGTTAAAAAAGATCAGCGGTCGCCTCAACATCAGCCAGACCTATCACCAATCTTCCATTAGTTACTTCGACGTCTTTATCGATTGGTCGAGGATTACAACCACCTTTTTGGAGAGCAATCTGATCCTTAGAATACATCACTCGACAGTTTTCGCAACGAATTTGATCGCCAATCTGTTTAAACCCCTTTTGAGATTCGAAACAGACTTCGCAAGCATTAGCCGCCGCCCTATAAGTTCCATCCGAGGCCTTAACAATAAAAAGATAGATCGTCTTTCCTAGTCTTTCTGAATAATAATTAAAGGGGTGCAAATCGCCATCATTAACTTTTGATTCCTCTATATAGACTCTTTCCCCTTCTGCCTGAATCGTCTCTCCTTTTTCGCCCAAAAACTTCTCATTTTTTATTGGAGCAGCTGTCTGTCCTTTTTTACTACCAGTATTCATGTTAATCAGAACTAAACCAAAAACTCCGATGATCACTATTAAAAGGCCAATCGGAATAGCTGCCAACCATTTTTTATCAATTCGTAATTCATCTTTGCTCATGGCAATTCTCCTCCATTACAAGCAGCCTTGCCTTGGCATAACCCTCTCTCACACTGTGGGCAAGGCTCTTTCCCTTGAACAATCAAGTCGTCACAAGCACAAGTTCCAGCCTGATAATGATTCCATTGATTAGCTTCCATATAGCACATCGTGCAAGGAGGTTCAATACAACATTTATAGACTCCCTCTCTCACTACCTCAGCTATTGCTTCGTCCCTTTCTTGGATAATTCTCTGCCATTTTTCGTTTGAGCTTAATTCATTAAAGTTCGGAGTTTTCTGGTATCGGAAAAATAAAAAACTAGCAAACCCGCCCATAAATAATAGAAGAATGGCAATGATTATTTTTTTCATTAACTTTTCTCCTTAAAAACTTCGACAATTTCCTGATAAACCCTTTTTCTTTCTTTTTTGTTTTTATTTGTTGCAACCCGGGCAACACAAGTATCTAAGTGATTTTTTAAAATCAGTTCATTAACTTTTTTAAGAGCGGCAATGACCGCCTGATTTTGACGAATAATATCAATGCAGTATTTCCCATCTTCAACCATTTTTAGGTTGGCTTTGAGGTGGCCAAGAAGATAATTCATCCGGTTGATAACTTTTCTGTCAGCCATGAGAAAAATTCTAACCCCCCTAGGGGGGGTTGTCAAGAGGTAATTTTAGACTAAAAATAAACTAAAAACAAAGAGGATTATAAACATTAAAAGCAAATAAAGAGCTTGAAAATTATCCGGAAGATGAATATTTACTTGCCAAAGCCAAGAATCCATCCCGCCTGTTTTGAGAAACTCGTCAAATTGACTAATTAAGGTCTGTAAGAATAAAACCAAGACTAAACCTTTCCCTAGTAAGCCTGCCGAAGAAGTCAAAACAAAGAAAACCGCGACCAAAAGGACAACCTGGAAGAGAACAGAATGGAAAATTAATCTTTTTCTTTCACCTTGCGTTTCAAAAAGGAGAGCTAAACTATAACGATATTGTCCCTGCTGAAGATAGCGCTGTAAACGCTGAGGCGTGAATTCATGAGGATTTTGAAAAAAACAGTAAACCAAATGGTCTAAATCTAAAAGGAAGGCACCGATAAAGCCTCCTGCCCAGAAACCTATCAATTGAAGTTTCTCTTGCCAATGAAGCAGGCTGAAAATTCCTAGAAAGATAACAGTGGGTATCAAACGCTTGAGAATCTCCCTCCTCATGCTTTTATAATAGCACAACCCTTGTTCTATGTTCTACGCCCTATGCACTAACTCTTTTAGAGTCTCCGCATTCTCCACTGCGTGGCCCAAGGCATCATTATTAAAGTAGGCATAAACATCTAAGTCTCTTTTTAGCCATCTATTTATCTTCCTCCCCCATTTTTTTAATTCTTTATCTGAATAATTTGAGGTATAAAGACGAGCTCGGCCATGAAATCTTAAATAGACAAAATCAGCCGTCACCTCCTCTGTCATCGGCCAGTCAGGAAAATCCTGAAAAACAATGGCGGAATTATATTTTTTAAGAATCTTAAATATCTCTTTGTCTAACCAACTTTCCTGCCTGAATTCAAAAGCGTGCCTGAATGAAGAAGGTAAAATCTTTAGGAAATCTTCCAAACGCTCAGGATTTACCTGCATCCGAGGTGGCAGCTGCCAAAGAACAACATCTCTGTCATTTCTGATCGCGTCCGCCGCTTCAAAGAATCTTCCTACTGCTTCTTGACAGTCTTTCAACCTCTTAATATGGGTAATATAGCGACTGCCTTTAATAGAAAAAGTGAAGCTTTTGCCAGCTGTTTTTCTCCATTTCTCAAAAGTCTCTTTCTTGGGCAAGCGATAAAAAGAAACATTTAATTCAACTGTATCGAACTGTTTAGTATAGTATCTAAACCAGTCTTTTTGAGACAAGCCTTTAGGATAAAAAACTCCCTTTCCCCAATGAGGATAGGAAAAGCCAGAAGTGCCAATATAAACTCGTTTCATTTCCTTATCTCAAACCCAGAAAATTCCTTGCTTGCTTTTTTCCATTCAGCTCTGATCTCATTATTTCCTGTCCAGGCAGGGCCTTGCTTAGATTTCTCGATCATCTCTTCTACTTTTTTCTTTTGTCCTTCAAAAACTGCTTCTACCCGACCATCAGGTAAATTCTTTACCCAGCCAGTTAAACCAAGTTTAGAAGCCATCCTTCTTGTCCAATAACGAAAACCTACTCCCTGAACCCAACCAGAAATAAAGACGTGAGCTTGAACTAAACCTGGCATTTTTTTAAATCAACCTGTTTTTTATCTTTAAACCTCACTCCTTCTTTTAAAAGTCTTCTTTTATGCTCTCTCCAACTTTTCCCAGCAAAATTTAGGGCTAACCTTCCTTCTTGATTGACTACCCGATGACAAGGAATTATTTTTAGATCAGGATTGTGATGAGGGGCATTGCCAACTGCTCTGGCTGCCTTAGGCTCGCCTAGCTTCTTGGCAATCTGTCCGTAAGTAGCGACTTTACCAGGAGGGATTTGTCTTATGGTCTGATAAACCTCTTCGGAGAAAGTTTTACCCATCCTAAAGCTATCTTACCACAAAAAGAGACCAACTTTATAATCAGTCGGTCTTCAATAATTGCCCTTGCTCGGGATAAACTTATTCTTAATCCCGATTTCCTCTGGACTCTTGTCTTAAGACTATCTTAGTTGATAAAATTCTCCTGGACTTCCAACTCTTTTAAGAATTTCTTGCTCAAAATCACGCATTATTTCAACCAGTGGTTTATCTTCACTAACATGTGGGCCCAATAAGTGAGAGCCTATTACACAAGCAAGTGATGAATCACGATTCGATCTGTAGTGTCTTGACAAAATAGCAAAGATGTCAGCAGCTTTATATGATGGATACTCGGTTTCATCTGCTTCTAATTGTCTTTTGCTATTGAATATTCCCCATGCCTCCTTACTCGCAAAATACATTTCGGATACCAATGGTGGCTGACTTGGCAACCTGCTGCAGAAATTCCTCACTGCCCTACCGAAATTACTTAATTGTTGCGAATATAAATCTCCATTTTGATATGCTAATGGTGAGGACAGATCTACTTGTAACGAAACTCTTAATTCAGTTTGTGACGTCTGGTCGAAAAAAGCATCAGCTTGCTCGCGATCAATTGGTTCTGGAGGAAAACTGGGGAGAGTAATTCTTAAAATCCTATAGTTCTCAGCTCCTATTGGCCTTTCCCAACGATTGGAGAGAAGTTGTATTTGTAGCTCTCTTAGAGCTTCACTTTCTATGAGACCAGACTCTAGCGCGTCAGGAGGGGTAGGCATCTCCTCTATAGCTAATCGGACTGGGATTAATTTTCTGCTGACACACTCTTGTCGAAGAGAGTTAAATACATAACGAGATAGTGTAGTACAACCATGTCCAGGTTTAAAGAATATAACATTTGAAGGTCCTGAAACCCTATCAAAGATTTCTTCCACCACCTCCTCATGCATAGGCCCTATATAAAGCTTGGATTCAGGATCAAGTTCATGACCGGTTAAGGGGTTAAGGTGAGGAAAACCTTCTGGTAAGCCAACTGTGTGTTTCCAGCACGCAAGGGCATGTTCGGGTGTACCTTTATGAACTTCAACCCTCCTGTCAACCATGGCTTTGCAAGTATATTAAACTATAGGACTCTTGTCAAGCAGAGGGCATGTTTTCTTCTCTTTGGTCTCAACCTACTCAGAAGGTGAATTAGGCTGGCACTTTCGGTCTCTTTTTTTTCTTCCACTCTTTTTTCAACTCCCCTAGCTTCCACATAAATAGCCTTGCCTTACTCCTGACTTTACCAGCATCTTTAACAAAATTCCTTGCCTCTTCTAAAAGGGCTCTCGGAGTTTCTTTGGCTAGTTTAATATAAAGAGCCTTGTGTTTTAAATCATTAAGTTCTTTGGCCAAATCATAGCCATATTTCTGAAATTCCCGGGAAATATACTTATCTTCATCAGGTTTAAAATCTTTTAAGATATCACCAATTGATTGCATTCCTTTTTTATTCTTAACTTTCATTTTTTTTGGGTCTAATTATTAGAATCGGTAAAAGGCTGGACAAAGCGCCAATCGAAAAAACCCATTGTAGTTCAAGACCTAACCAAACCCAAATTAAAAGTAAGGCACAGGTTAATATACCACCAATCGTAATTGCCTGCTCTCGGAAAAGGATTGCCCTGCCAGTTGAGTGATCTTCAATTGCTTTCTCATAGGACATCACGCTCAAAGGAATGGCTACCATTCCTCCAGTCACCCGGTCAGCAACGTCAAGAACAAACAAAACACTAATTGCCCGGGTAAGTAGCCTACCCGACCAGACTAAAGCTTGAAGAATTGAACCATAGACAATTAAGCCTTTTTTGCCTTTAACGTCTGTCCAACGGCCAACAAAAAGATTAATTGCCGCCACGATTGCCATTGACAAAGAAAGAAATTCTCCTAAGGAAAGTTCTTTTTTCAAAATTAGGTATAAATAAAGAGGAATGACAATTGCGTAAATGACTGCTCCTATTGTATCACCTACATAGGCTAAAAAAGCTCTTTTATGGACTTTGAAAAGCTGGAAAACCTCGGCCATGCAAGTATCATGGCGGGTCTTTTCTTCTTTCAAACCTCTGATACTCAAAGCCGAAAGGCCTAAAAAGAACAAAGAAGCAAGAAAAAGGGCCTGATAGCCTGCCAGACCAATCAGCAAGCCACCAAAAAAGGGCACGCCTAATAAGAAAAACGTGCTTATCACTTCAACCAGGCCGATTTCTTTACCAAAAGCGCCTTCTTGGCCAACCTTTACCCTCATCCCATGGCAACCAAACCAATAAAATCCAGTTGATAGACCCCAAAAAGGAGAAGCCAAAAAGAGCAAAAGTGGCCATTTTTGAGAGGTAAACAAAATTATTAAGCAAATCGCTGCAAAGAGCTGCCCCAAGTACATTTGTCTCTTAAGGCCGATTTTCAAGGAAAGCTCTTCAGCAAAAAGATTGGAAATAAATTTAAAACCGTAAATTGAAAGAAAATAAATAAAAACCGCTAGGAGGGCAACCCTTTCTTGATCTGTCAATTCGAATAAGGTTTTGTAAATATAAATTGAAGAAAATAAAGAAAGAAGAGTAACTGATACAGCCCGAAAGGATTGGCTAAGAAAAAAAGGTAGTAATTTAACTTCTCCTCTAATCCGAAAATCTAAGAATCTTTCCATTTTACTGATTAAAGCGGTTCATTACCTTTTCTAAACCTTTTTCTAGGGCAATTTCAATCGCCTGAATGGTTTTTTTGATCATCTGTTTGGCCTCACTCGCCTCGTTCACATCAAATTCCTTTAAGACATAATCATCCACCTCTCTCTCACTTTTAATCTCTACTTTTCCTTTTTTCCGGGGATGACCAATACCCAATCGAAATCTAACAAACTGATCTGTCCCTAGCTTGTCAATCACTGACTCAACTCCATGATGACCAGCCGCCGCTCCCCCTAATCTAATTTTAATTTTTCCTAAAGGTAAATCAAGATCATCATGAACTATCCAAATATCTTCAGGCTTGATTTTATAAAAACTAACTAGCTTAGAAACACTGTAGCCTGAGGCATTCATCATTGTTTGAGGCTTAGCCAAGATCAAATCACTGATCTTGGCAATTAAGCTATTAGCTCTTTTATCTTCCTTCCAGGTGGTTCTTTCAACCTCAGTTAGTTCCTGAAGCAAGCCATCAAGAACAACAAAACCTAAATTATGCCTTGTTCTCTCGTATTTTTCGCCTGGATTACCTAAACCAACAATGAGTTTCATTTTAAAAGCTCCTTAACCTCTTCATCCGTAGTTTGGGGAAAATCTTCGTAAAATTGGCCAACAGCAAAGAACATCAACGGCGCTTCAAGATAGATAACCGCATCCGCTTGTCTCTCGATTTTTTTGAGAGTATCCCGGGCAATTACCGGCACGGCCACAATAATCTTTTTGGGATTATCTTGCCGCAGGACTTCAATAGCCGCCAACATAGTCGCCCCAGTGGCTACACCATCATCAGTTAAAATAATTATTTTGTCTTTAAATTTAGGCTGAGCCCTGTCTCCCCGAAGCCCTTTTTCTCTTCTCTTAATCTCGGCTTCAATCTCTTTTTTTTGCTCTTGAATATATTTTTCATCTGCTCCCACTCTTCCGGCTAACTGTTCGTCAATTACCTCTTCTCCGCCTGGTCCGACCGCACCAATGGCTAATTCTGGATTACCAGGAGCCCCGATTTTTTTGGTAATAATAATATCTAGCGCTGCTTTTAATTTCTTGGCGATCTCCTTGCCCGTAACCACCCCACCTCTAGGAATAGCTAAAACTATTTTTTTTCCTTTTACCTGATCAGCTTCAAGCTCTCTTAAAATCTTTTCCGCTAGTTTTTCTCCGGCTTCTTCCCTGTTCTCAAACATCAATTCTCATTTTACCTTTTTAATAATAAATTGCCAACAAAAACCCACCCCTAACTTGAATCTTATTAAAGTTAAGATCTTAACCAATCGGGATGGGTTTTAAAGTCTTGCCGCTTGCTTCTCGGCAAAATCACCAATTACTGGTAGTTTGAATTTCTCTCCTTGATAAGCCTTAAAGATTAACACCAGCCAGAGAACAAAACCAATAATCATTAAAATCGGCGAGAGCATCCAACCAATAACCGGGACAAAAGAAAGAAGAGTGATTATCCCAAAGGTGATAATTGATTGCATCGCATGGAAGCGAACAAAGCTATTATCTTTCTCAATGAGGAGGAAAACGATGCCTGTCAACCAACCTAGAACATAAGTTAAAGCGGCGGTAGTATTGTTAGGAAGACCAAGTCCACTCTTGCCTTCAGACATAGATTTTTGTCACCTCCCTCCTATTTTCATCGTAACACCAAAAAAGAATTGATGTCAATAGTCTAAAATAGAGCCAGTTGCTCTTTGTTTTCCTCTGTCTTGACCACATCTTCTCCTTCAGGCCAGATTTTAACTGTTCCAAAAACTCCATCATAGCCCGGCTCAATTACCAAATCTCCACTTCTTACTTTTTTAATTCCTTCAGCAATTTTTGGTCCAGAGATTTTCCTGATTTCATCGGTCTTAGTCACTAATAAAACTCCGAATTCTCCCCCAAAATTACTTGTTAATTTTTTATACTCATTTAAAGATTTTTGGCTGGAAACACTTGAGCTTAATTCTTCAGCTATTATCTCGATTAAGGGCACTAACATTAAATAAGGCGGTCTTTTTTGCCAGCTGATTTTTTTAACCCCGAAATCGTCAATTTCTTCTTTTAATTCTTCTATTTTCCGACTACTTAATTTGTCTACCCGGTGCATGACGCCAACAGTTAGGGGACGACCACAAACTGGACAAGTCGCTCCCAATTTTTTCGTTTCCTCAGGAGATTGTTTCACGCCGCAATTTCGATGACCTGTCCAATGATATTTCCCCTCTTCTGGATAGAACTCAATTGTTTTAGCTACCTGGTTTTCAATAATTGCCTTTCTGATATCTTGATAGTCAAATTTTTTGGAGTTTCTAATCTCAAAAACAGTTGCCTCTCGGCCCATTTTGATAGCCGAGTGAGCATCAGAAAAAGAAAGGATTGTTCGAGGATCAAGCTCTTTAACTTGCCAATTCATTCTAGGATCGCTCGACAAACCAGTTTCAATTGCTTTAATCTCCTTGCTTAAATCACCAAAACATTCTTCGATTGAATCAAAGCCAGAAAGAGAACCATAGAGAGAAAAATGAGGTGTCCAAACATGGGCAGGGACAATCAAAGCCTGAGGTGAAATGTTTAAAACCAGCTCAGCCATTTCTCGAGCACTTAGACCAAAAATCGGCCGGCCATCACTAATTAAATTTCCTTTTCGGCCTAAAACTTCATTAATTTTGTCCACCACCCCAAAGTCAGGAGCAAAAATAATCAGATGAATCCGGCGAAGACGGCCTGCCTGACGATAAATACTTGATAATTCAGTTGTTAAAAGAAATTTGGTTTTGTTTTTTGAATCTTTTAGTTGGTAAACCCCTTTCCCAGCCTCCTCTAGATTCGCTTTTAACTCCCGAATCCATAAAGGATGAGTAAAATCAGCAGTGCTTACCAAACCAAGCCCCTTAATCTCTGCCCATTGGGCGATTTCTGGTAAGACCATCTTCGGCGAAACCGCCCGAGAGTACTTACTATGAAAGTGCAAATCAGCAATTATTTCCATATCTCCTATCCTATAAAAAACGCTTAGAAAAGCAAAAGCCAACCCCATCCAGATAAGTCTTAGTGTTAATCCATAATGCTTGCCAGAATTTTCTTTTTTTTATCAATTCCCCTATTGACTCGTAATGAGAGTGTCTCACCATTGACCTGGGGGCATAGACAGTTTTATAGCCCCTTTTAGCCACCGCTAATGCCCAAACTGGGTCTTCGGTTTGCTTTATTTTCTCATCAAAAGGTATCGTTTGCCAGACTTTTTTTCTTATACCACAACTAGAAGCCCAAAACAGAGTATAACAGGCAAATTTTTCGAAAAACCAATGGAAGCGGGAAAAACCAATAAACCAAAGAAGTTTATGATATAAACCCGACTTTGGGCTATGGATCTGGCGGGAATAAGTACCAGCAACTAACGGGTCAAAAAATGGCCCTAAAAGTTCACCTAACCAATTTCGATTATAAGGGAGGGTGTGGGCACTTAAGCGAACGAGAAATTCTCCTTTAGCTTCTTGGGCTCCAAGATTCAAAGCCCGAGCATAATTAAATCTGTTCCCAACTGGCCCTTTATAATGAATAACCCTGGCTGGATATTTCTTCAGTAATTCAAGCGTGCCGTCAGTTGACCCAGAATCAACCACAATCACTTCGAAATCTTGATATTTCTGGTTGAAGATTAAGGCTAAGTTTTTCTCTAAAGCTTTTCTCTCGTTCCAAGACAAAATTATTATTGAAACTTCAGGCTTTCTTTTAATCTTCATAAAAGCTAAGGATGAATAAAGGCAGTTAATAAAAAGGCAAGATAGAAGCCAATCAAAAAAGCTCCTTCCCAACGTTCTAGTTTTTGTTTAGTCCGAATGAAAAAGTAGAAAATCAGGAAGATAACTACATAGGTAATTGTTGCCAAAAGATACTCTTCAAAAGCCCTGATAACAATTGGTCTAATAAAGGCAGTTAAACCAATGATTAGGGTTCCATTGGCCACAATTGAACCTAATAAATCACCGAAAAACATTTTAGGTTCTTTTTCTCTTAAGCTCTTTATTTCAAAAGCAAGTTCAGGTAAACTCGTACCAATCGCCACTAGGAATAAGCCAATCAAGAGGAGAGGAATATTTAGACCAAAAGCAACTTTTCTGGCCATCCGAACCAACATGTCAGCCGAAAAAAGCAACAAAGCTACTCCAAGGAAAATCCAGCCTATTTCCCTGCCTGCTTCCTTATGGTTTAAGCGTCGGATGAGTTGATGAATAACACCCTCTTTTGCCTCTCTGCCTTTAGCCAAATGGCGCCTGCGCTCAGCCAAGATTAAAAAATTATAGAAACCATAAAGAAATAAAAGAATCAGCCCATCTAGACGAGAGAGAGAGTGATCCAAAAGTAAGATAATCGGTGCTAAGCCTGCCAAAAAGGCATAAGCTAAATCGGTCTTAAGGAAACTCCCCCTGACCCTTAAAGTGCCGCCAATTAAGGCAGCTCCACCGACTACTAAAGAGAGATCAGCAATATTAGAGCCGATTACATTCCCCAAGGCCAGGTTGGGTAAACCTTCATAGGCTGAGGTAATACCGACAAAAAGTTCAGGTAAGGAAGTGGCTAAGGCTAAAACAATCGTCGTTACCGCAAACCTTCCCATTCTCGTCCGCTTGGCTAATGACCGAAGATTAATTACCAAGATTTCAGTCGCCTTAATGAGTAAAATCGAAAAAGCAACGGCTAAAACTAGATAATAAGCAATCATCTTTCTAATCTACTTTCTTTTAATAATAAAAATCCATTTTGCTCCTTCAATCGCTAAAAGCTCAATTCCGCCTAGAACAAGCAAAACTAACCATTCTCTCCAGCCTAGAGAGTGGGTATTTAATAATACCTGAAAAGGTGGAAGATAGATGGCCACTAATAACATCAAGATACCTATTCCAACGGAGATAAGCAACAGTTTATTGGCCCAGAAGTCAATCTGAAAAATTGTTTTCCGAATACTTCGGCAAGCAAAAACATAGGCTAAGGAATCAACTCCTAAAGCAACAAAAATTACTGTCTGAATGTAATGGAGATGAAGAAAACCCTGATTAAGCCAAACAAAAAGAGTCAGAAGAAACAAATCAGTCAGAATACCAATAATAAAAATCAAAACCTTAAGTTCGAAATCAAGAATTGGTGCCTCTCTTGGCCTAGGCGGGTCATTCATAACCTCTTTTTCTTCAGGCTCAAAGGCGAGAGCAATACCCGGAAAAGTATCCTCAACTAAATTCACCCAAAGGATCTGGGCAGCAGTCACTGGTAGAGGCAAACCTAAGAGAATTGAGCCGGCAATCAAGATCACTTCAGTAAAAGAATCAGAAAGAAGATACAAAGTCACCTTTTTAATGTTCTCAAAAATCGCTCTTCCCTCCTCAATAGCATGGATAATTGTTCCAAATCTTGAATTAAGTAAAACCATGTCAGCTGTCTCTTTAGCCACATCTGAAGCTTCACCAACAACAATGCCAATATCTGCCTGTTTTAAAGCCGGCGCATCATTAACACCGTCTCCCATCATGGCGACTACTTCACCATTCTCTTTTAAAGCATTAACGATCTTTAGTTTTTGCTCTGGATCAGTTCGAGCAAAGAGAAGAATCTCACCTACCTTTTTCTTTAATTCTCCTTGAGAAATTTTTTCCAGTTCATTTCCCTCCATAACTTGAGTTTTTTGATCGAGTTTAAGATCAAGCTGCTCTAAAACCGCCAGGGCGGTAGAGACATAATCACCAGTGACCACTTTGACTTTTATCCCAGCTTGTTGACACTCTTTTAAGGCTGTCTTTACTCCTTTTCTAACCGGATCTTCATAGACCAAAATTCCTAGCCAAGTTAATCCTTTTAAGTCTGAATCCTTTATCTCTTTCTGTTTACCAGTCATCTTTTTAAAGGCAAAGCCTACGATTCTATATCCTTTTTCTCCGGATTGATTAAATTTCTTTGCCCATGTTTTCCTACTTGTTTGAGGTAAATCACATTTACTAAGGACTACTTCTGGAGCACCAGAAACAATTAGAAGTCCGGGGTGTAGAGTGGCAATGATCTTTTTTTGAGGCGAAAAAGGGACCTCATCCAATCTCGGATTTTTTTCCTGAATAGTTTTTGACTTAGTCTTAGATTTCTTTTCTGCCCAATCCATCATCGCTACTTCTAAAGGGTCACGCATGTCATTACAAAGAATGGCTGACTTAATCCCTAGGTCTTTATTAGTAAAATCGTCTTTAACTACTTGAAGTTCACCTAAAGTCAGGGTCCCGGTTTTATCAGCACAAATGACAGAAACCGAACCTAAGGTCTCGGCCGCTAAGAGCTTACGGACTAAGGCCTTTCTTTTTAAAATCCGCTGCATTCCTAAAGCTAAAATCACTGTTAGAGTCACAATTAAGCCCTCGGGAATAGCAGCCACGGCTACAGCTACACTAGTAGTAAAAATTTCAATGATTTCATAGCCAAGAAGGCTACCAAGAACAAAAATCAAAAGAGCAACACCGCCAACTAATAAAGCCAGGATTCTGGCTAGCTTAATAATCTGTTCTTGAAGAGGTGTCTTTTCTTCTTCAACTTCGCCTAATTGCCTACCAATCTTACCCATCTCAGTTTCCATGCCTGTCTGGGTTACCAACATCTTAGCAATGCCAGTGACCACGGTCGTGCCCATAAAAGCCTGATTTTCTTTTATTGTCTGCTTTTCATTTTTAGCTTTCTGTTTCTTCACCGGCATGCTTTCACCAGTTAAAATCGCCTCGTTAACCGAGAAATCAGTTGCTTCCAACAAAATTCCGTCAGCCGGAATCCTTGTCCCAATGGTTAGAACCACTAAATCGCCGGGGACAACCTTTGAAGCCTCAATCTCCTGTTGTTGGCCATCACGAATGACCTTAGCTTTAGGCGTAAGCAAAGAACGGAGAGCAATCAAGGCTGTTTGGGCTTTTCTCTCTTGCCAAAAACCTAAGAGAGTATTAATTAAAACCGCGGCAAAAATGACAATTGTATCTGTCAATTCATGAAGGATAAGAGTAACTATTCCCGCAAAAAGAAGAACGTAGACTAGAGGAGATTTAAGTTGAGCAAGAATCAGCTTAAGATTAGAAAGCCCAGGGGGTTTGGCCAGTTCATTAGGTCCAAATTTCTCTAGACGCTCATGAGCTTCTTTAGAGGACAAGCCTTTCTTCAAGAAATCTTCTTTCTTCTCCCCCATACCTCCATGCTATCATAACTGGCTTATTTTATAAAAGAGGTTACTTCTGAAGTTTATACAACTTTTCTGCTTCCTTGAGGGTCGTCGCCTGAGAAGGCGACTTATCGTCCCGGAAACGGACTAGGCGAGGAAATCTTAAAGCATATTCAGCCGTATGGGTCGGAGATTTGGTAATATTATCTGCCTCGATTTCAACGACAATCTTGGGTGAACACCAAGTATCTGGAATCAAGTTTTTATCAACCTGATATTCTTTTGGTTTTTCTTTGGTCTTAACCTTCCCACATCTCTGATACATCTCTTTCCACTGCTCATCCGAAAGACCAGTCCCTATCTTAGAGATGGTTAAGAATTTATTTTTTTCTCTTACCCCAACTAAAAACGCTCCTAGCCCGAAAGCAGCTCTCTTACCTCTTCCTTTATAGTAACCCATAACGACACAATCTAAAGTGTCAGCCAAGCCTGCTCCTTTTTTACCCTTCTCTGTTTTAAATTTCACCCAGGTATAACCTCTTTTCCCTGGATCATAAGGAGCTTTCCATTTCTTGATCACCACTCCCTCAAGGCCTTTTTTCAATTGTTCGTCATGATATTTACGTAATTCGACTGGGCTCTCGGTGACAATCTGGGGTGAAAGAATGATCACCTTATTCTTTGAAGAAAGAATCTTGCCTAAAATCTCCCGTCTTTTATTAAAAGGCTCTTTAATCAAATCTTTACCATCCTTATACAAAATATCAAAGCAGAAGAATTTGAGAGGAATCTCTTTAGCCTTTTTGCCAATTTCGTACTTTCTTTTTCTTTTAATCGTCTCCTGAAAAGGTAAGAACTTGCCTGTTTTCGGGTCATAGCCAATTGCCTCACAGTCTAAAATTGCTTCTTGGGCCTTAACCTCCTTAAAAACTGCTTGGGCTAAATCCGGAAACATGTGGGTCGTATTTTCTAGATTACGGGTAAAGGTCCGGACAAAACCTTTAGGCCGAAAACCAAGCTCAAGCTGGTCCTCTCTTTCTTCCCATTTTCTTTTTTTACTAAAATGAACCTGGAGTCGGGTACCATCAAATTTAGGTTCAGCTCCTACTTTACCCATCTTTTTAATCATTTCCTCAGCTGTTGGTAGCCGTTGACAAAGAGCCGGCATAATCGGCACACCTAAACCAACCTTGATTCCTTTGAGTCCTCTGATTCCTTTCTTTTTAATAATCTGGGCAATCTGACCAACATCAGCCCGAGCGTTGAAAGCCTCTTCAATTTCTCCTCTTTTACTCTTATCACCAGCAATCATCCAAGAAAGAGCGTCGAGAATGGTTAGGTCCGAGAAACCTAGTCTTAATTTGCCCAATGGAACTCGGGTGACGTATCTTGCCGAGAGAGAATCCAAATCATCCAGAAGGGCCTTCATTTTCTCAATCTTTCTTTCTACTGAACCCTCACCTGATTCAGCCGCGATTTCATAAAGCCGCTTGTAAGTTTGGCTCACACTCATCGGTTTAGCCTTTGCTTTTTTGTCAAAAAAGGCAGCGGCGTCACCTAAGTCACCCAGGCTTTTATACTTTTTTCTAATTTCTTTTTCCTCTTTTCCATAAGCCTGGGCAAGAACCTTAATCATCATTTTTTCGGCCAAGTTAAACTCAATCCCCGCATAAAGAGGCGCCAATTGACCCAGAGAAAGATAGCAAATTTTATCTATTTCATCAGCACCAGACTCTTTTAACAACTGGGCTAAAATCTCGGTCATTTTATTCCGAGAGGCAGTTTCTTCGAGTTTCTGGAAGTAATTAGCTAGTTTTTGAAAGGTCATTGTTCAACCTCCAAGGACCTGAGAAAAGAAAAAAAAGGCAAAAATAACTACACCAATAAAAAGAACCCCAAAAAGAATTGAAAGCCAGCCAGCCGTTTCATTCTTAAGAACTTTATTTAACCCCTCACCGACTAAGGTCAGACCAAAAAGAGTTGGTAAAACTAAAATCATATATAAAAATTGAGGGTCTGTTGGTCTCACTTCATTAAATACTTCGCTGCCTTGGTTTTGCCTTCTTTCTTCACTATACCCTTTTTAATTAGGTCTTTCAAATCCCTTAAAATCGTGTCATCAGAGACCATGGATAGGACTTTTCTTGCCTCTGAAGTGGTGATCTCTTGATTCTCTTCAAGATATTCAACCAGTCTCATTTGCCTTTCTGATAAAGCTACTTGTTTACCAATCCTTCTTCTTAATTTAGAGTCAACCGACAATTTCCTCACTCTTTCCTTAATCCGATTAAGCTCAATGGCAAGGATATCAGTAAAATATTCTAACCAGCCAGTAAGATCTCTTTTATCCAAGTCCGAACCCTGACTCGAAGTGGCGATCAAAGCCCCAAAATAAGAAGCTGAGTCTTTGTCAAAGTTTTCCTCTAAAGAAAAAAACCTCTTAATATCAAATCCTTCTAGAAAGAGAATTAAAGTGGCAAAGGCTCGAGCTGTCCGGCCATTGCCTTCAACAAAAGGATGAATAGCTACCAAAATATAATGAGCAATTCCTGCTCGTAAAACCGGATGAAGTTCTTTTGCCTTTGAATCATTAAGCCAGGTTAGAAAATCTTTAATTAGGTAAGGCACCTCAACCGCTGGTGGCGGCCGAAAGGCGATCTCCCCAGTCTGACTGTTTCTTAAAACAACTTGGCTCTGGCGGTATTTCCCTTGATTTTTCTTCTCAACGATCCGGGCACAAGTCAGATGGTGAATCTTTTTTAGTTGTTCTTCTGTATATTTCTTCCCTTTCAAACTACCAATGTATTTCATCACCTGGCGATAATTAATTATCTCTTGAATGTCTCGATCCTTAGCCAGGATTTTCTCTCCTTCGAGAACTTTAACTGCTTCCTGAAAAGAAAGTTCATTGCCCTCTAAATGAGTTCCATAATGGACTGTTCTTTGAATCGCCTCCTCCCGAAACTTCTTTTCCCAATAAGGCACCAAAGGAGCGTTATCGATCACTTCTCGACAGGCTTCAACAATGCCAATATTCCTGAGGATTTTATTGGTAATTCTGAATTTAGGTTGATACACAACCTAATTCTCGCATTTTTTGCGGGAAAAAACAAGGAGAATTTATCGCCAGCATTTTAAAAAAATTAGAAGATTTAGCAACCGGTGTTACGACCTATTCGTCTCCAATTCTAAAACCTTTTCTTTTTCCTTAAAAATCACTTCTTTGAATTTATCAAAAAATCCATTTCTTCCAAGAAGTGGCACTTCATGATCATAGGAGAAATCAACCTGAGACTTAAAACTTAAAGTATCTATATGGAGTGTCACGTTGTGGGTAAAACCTTTTATTTTGATTCCACCTATACCTAATATTACTTTGGGGTTCCCTTTTTTGATTTTAATCCTTAACTGCTCTCCGTAAAAGGCGGGAAACAAATTTCTTTCCGCCCCTGAGTCAACCAAACAAAATATTGGATTTCGGGAAAGCTGATGCCTATAAACCAACCTCACAGGAATGAAGGGGTAATGGACTTGGCCAATAATCTCTCCGGTTTTTGGATCTTTCTTGGGAATAGGCAAGTAAGGAAAAACTAGTGAGGCCATTAAGGTGAAAATACCTGATCAAAGGGTAAAACTTTTGTAAGAATAGCTTCCCTGTCTTTAAGTTTAGATAATTTCTTATCCAATTTCTCGATTGTTGTCCCAGAAGCAATCACTGTTCTTCTATCAGGAGTCAACGCCACCCATTTATTTTCAAACGGAATTAGTGGATTAACGATTTTTTTTCTTTTTGCCATTGGTTTTTCAATTATAGCACTAAAGAGGGGGTGTTTCAAAGATTTTTTAAAATTAAAGCCCTTTGTTTATTTCCAAAAACTGCCTAAAATGCGAGGAATTTCTTCGGCTAAGTCATCAGCATTATAGCTAAAACCAACCTTTTGATGAAGTCTTTCAGCTGCTTTCTTGGTTAAATAGGCACCAGCACAGGCAGCCAGAAAAGGTGGGTTTTTAGCAACAAAGGCAGTGATTAAACCAGCTAAAACATCGCCTGTGCCGCCTTTAGTCATCCCAGGATTACCACCTTTAATAACCATTGATTCTCTGGCCGAACAAACCAAAGTCTCGATATTTTTGGCAACAATAATGCACTTAAACTTTTTTGCCATTTGGGGAATAGTTTTTGAACTTGCGTTAATCCCAAAAAGCATTTCAAATTCTCTTTCATTAGGAGTTAAAATTGCTCTCTCTGAAATAAATTTTGCCTCCATCACCTGTAAACTACCCGCGTCAATCACCCATTGTTTTTTAGGAAACCTTTTAAGGAATGACTCAGTAATTTTCTTGCTCTCTTGACCCACACTATGGTCTTGTTCCTTTCCCTCTTTTCGATATCTCATCAACCCTGGACCGATGAGGATGGCATCAGATTTCCTAATATATTCCTCTACTTCCTCAAAGGGCACCCAGATAAAAGAGTTAAGTTTACTTTTGATCTTTTCAGCCACTTTTCCAACTGAAGAGTCAGGTGAAGTGAAAAAAACCATGTCGACTATTCTTGAAGCCACTTTTAAACTAAGAATTGGCGCTCCGTGGAATAATTTTGAACCACCAATAATTACTATCTGACCATTATCTGCTTTCTTTGAATCTTCTTGGGGTTTAGCAAGTCTTTTTAAGTCCTCCTCTTTAAACTCTCTCATCCTCATGCTATCATTATATCGAGTTAAGCTTAATAATACAAAGATGAAGCCAGTCGAAAAAACTAAAAAAGAAATCAGGAAATACCGCTTGGCAATTGTTAAACAAATGCTTCAATTGGCGACGGCTGGTTTTGGCTTAGTCGCCGCCCTTGCCTGGAATGAACTCATCCAGGCTTTTATTGAAGAATATATCAAACCTCGCGTAGGAGTTGGCTCAGGAATTATCTCTCTCGCTCTCTACGCCTTGCTTGTCACCGCTCTAGCTGTTTTTGTCACTCTTCAACTCAGTAAGTTAGCCGAGAAATTAGAAAAGGATTAAAACTATTTCAACTCAATTTTCTTCACTTTCTTTCTATAAGCTGGTTCAACCAAGTGAATATCAGTAGTAGTAATAATCGTCTGTTGTTTGGGAATAACTTCTAAAAGTCTTTTTCTTCGTTCGTGATCAAGTTCTGAGAAAATATCATCAAGAAGTAAAACTGGTCTTTCTCCTGTTTTTTCAGCGACGTACTCAAGCTCGGCTAATTTTAAACTAAAGACCGCGGTTCTCTGCTCGCCTCTTGAGCCAAAGGTGTGAAGGTTTCTTTTCTTCGTCATCACTTTGAAGTCGTCTCGATGAGGCCCAACTAAAGTCATTCCCGCCGCTATCTCTTCCTCAGTATATTTTTCTAATCTTGCTGGAGAAATAATGCTCTTATCATAAACTAGGTTCAAATCACCAAAATAATCTGGTTGCTGATTGATAAACTCAATAAATTCCTCTCTCTTCCGGCTAATAATTTCCCCATTTTCAAGTAAGAGCTTGTTCCAGAAAAAAAGGACTGATCTTGGCTTACCTTGGTCTCTAATCTGCTCTAATAATTTATTTCTCTGCCTTAAACCTTTTTGGTAAGAAAGATTAGCCCGGCGATATTCCCGATCAATCTGCTCTAAAACACTATCTAAATAATCTCTCCGGGTTGAAGGGCTGTCAACAACAATCCCTAAATCTTCGGGGCCAAACAAGACACAAGCCAGCTTGCCAACAAAATCCATCATCCGTTTACTCACCTTATTGACAAAGTATTTCTTTTTGGCTACTTTCTTCCCTCTCACCTGGCCAGGAGTCAAAACAATTTCTAAATTTTCTAGACCTTCTTGGCTCTTAATCTTCCCTCCAGCCCTGGCAATCTCCTTACCATAAGTAATCATTTCTTTTTCCACGCCTGCCCGGAAACTTTTACCAGTAGCGAGAAGATAGATTGCTTCTAATAAATTGGTTTTCCCTGAAGTATTCGGACCAATCAATAAAGTGGTTCCTAAAGCAAACTTAAACTCTTGCTTGGAATAATTTCGGAAATTCTGAAGTTGAAGAGAGTTTATGGTCACTGCCTAATTATATCAGGCTAAGGCTATTTTTGACAGCTCGGACAATAGAAGGTGCCCCGACCACCAAGTTTAATTTTCCTAATTTTTCCTTGACAATCGAGACAGGCCTTGCCTTCTCTCTGATAAACTAAAAAATGGTCTTGATAGGAGCCTTTTCTGCCCAAGGCATCAAGATAGTACTGATCAGAAGCGCCCCGATATTTAATGCCTGCTTTAAGAACTTTTTCGATCTTTTCAAGAAGCTTCTTTGCCTCTTTTTTTGTTACCTTCTTAGCCGGTCGGCGAGGGTCAATTTTGGCTAAAAATAAGGCGTCATTAGCATAAATATTGCCCAGACCAGCAATCTTCTTCTGATCCATTAAAACAATCTTGATTGGTCGACTGGTTGAACCCAGAATCTTTTTAAAGGTCTTTAAATCAAGACCCTCTAAAGGCTCAGGACCAAATTCAGAAACAAGCTTTTTCAGTTCTTTACTATCTTTAATCAATCTTACCCAGCCAAATTTCCTTAGATCAGCAAAGCGGAGTTCTTTATTATCACTTAAGGTAATGGTTACATGCTGCCAATCATCTTTAGGAGCACCTTTTTTTCTGACCAAAAGGCGACCAGTAAGTTTAAGATGAATAACTAAAATCTGATTATTGGAAAGAAAAAGTTGAAGCAATTTCGCTCTTCTCTCTATTTTCTTAATCATTATTCCGACGATTGCCTTTTTAACTTTAGCTAGTGAAGGTTTCACTTGTTTGGGAGAATCAGTCGTAATATCTAGAATCTTCTTGCTAACAATTAGTCTTGAAAGGTCTTTCTTGATTGTCTCTACTTCTGGTAGCTCAGGCATTTTTCTTCACAAACTCTTTTATTTCCCTTTTAAATCTCTCTTTAGAAAACTTCTTTGCCTGTTTAAAACAATCTTCTTTTTTATATTTCTCAGGATTAAATTTTTTCAAGACCTTAACTAATGAATCAACTATTGGCTTATCAAAAAACTCACCTGTTTTCCCCTCAATAACTGACTCGATTAATCCTCCTTGGCGCAGGGAAATTACTGGCCGGCCACAAGCCTGAACTTCAACTGGCATAATTCCAAAATCTTCTTCTAAATTACAAAAGATAAAAGCCTGACAGCCCCCCATTAATTCTGCTTTTTTCTCCTCGGTTACCTCTCCCAGAAAGTCGACTGTTGGCCCGGCCATCTTTTTTAATTCTTCTCCATAGCCAGCAAAAGCCCGGCCGAAAACTTTTAAAGGTAATTTTAGCTCATTACAGGCTTTGATGGCTAAATCAACCCTCCTTGCCCTGGCTAATCTTCCTCCCGCTAGATAATATTGAGATTGCCTAGTTGGATAATCTCCGAAGTTGGATCCTGTCTGAATCTCGGGAGTGTCAACAGGCGGATAAATAACAGTTGCTTCCTTACGATAGAATTTCTTGATTCTTTGAGCCGTATTTCTTGAATTGGCAATAAAATAGTCAACTCTTTGAGCGGCTGAATAATCAACTGGCCGAAGAAAATGATTGATTGTTTCTCCTAACACCCTTCCCCACCAGTGCTTACGCCATTCTCGAGCCGTTGGGTAGCCATAAAGATAACGAGGGGGTGTGTGACAATAACAAATATGAGTTGTTTTAGGATTAGTTTTAATTAAATTAGGACAATAAGCACCGGTGGCGGAAACAATAACGACATCAAAATCCGAAAAATCAAAATTGTTAAAGACGACTGGTGCTAGAAGTCGAAAAGGACTGATCAACTTAGCCTTAAAAGGAATCTTTTGTAACCAAGAGGGTTTTACTTTCCATTTTTTAAGTCTTTCTTTATGGGGGCCAAAAAAACCAGGCAGATAGACTGAAGTATAGACTGGCGCCTCGGGCCAGATTTCATGGAGAGCTTCCAGAACTCTTTCCGCCCCTCCATACTCTTTTAAATAATCATGTACCAAAGCAATCTTCATTTTCCTTAGTATAACAAAAGCCTGCAAAAACTTGACAAAAAACTTGACTTCCTAGCCTCCTTGTGCTATAATCCCTTTTGCTGGTGGAGCAATCCATCAGCATTCTGGTCTTATCGCAAGATAAGACCACCAAGGCCTGCCCTCGGGCAGGCCACTAAGGAGAAATCGCAAGATTTCTCCACCAAGCTCCGAGCTTGCTCGGAGCACCAAGTCCCGATAGCAATATCGGGACATCAAGGGCCTCCGCAAGGAGGCCCATTTTTTTGTTTATTTTTATCTAAAAAAGTTTTGTTTGAGAACCTGTTTTCTTCTTCTTGGGTTTAGACTTTTGATCCCCTTTTATTCTCTCAATTAAGCTTCTAAAACCCAAAATTTTAAATTCTTTAATCGCGTTTTCTTTTTCTTCATCAGTCAAGATGAACTGGGCTTTTTTTAAGTCTAATTCAACTGGCACATCAGTAACAATCCTCGCTAATTTCCGCGAAAGCTCGGCCATCTCGGCTCCTTCAACCAACTTCCTGGCTTGAGATTCAGGTAACTTATCTAGGTGTTTGTAGATCTTATCAACTGTGCCATATTGCTCCAGAAGTTGGGCAGCTGTTTTTGGTCCTATTCCTGGTACACCCGGATAATTATCAGAAGGGTCGCCGACTAATCCTTTGTAGTCAATTATTTGTCTGGGTTTGATCCCCATCTTTTTCTTGACTTTTTTCTGATCAAATATCTGAGCCTCACTCATCCCTCTCACTGGTGCATAAATCTTAACTCTTGGTCCAACCAATTGAAACATGTCTCGATCTCCAGTAACAATCATTGCCTCTAGTTTTCGCTTTGCCGCTTGTTTTGCCAAAGTACCAATAATGTCATCAGCCTCATAACCTTCAATCGCAAAAAAAGGAATCCCTAGGGCTCTTAAAATCCGACGGACATTCTCTAACTGACTAGCTAGTTCTGTTTCCATCTTCGGTCTTTGGGCTTGATAACCCACAAATTCAGTGTGGCGAAAGGTTGGTTTAGGGGTATCAAAGGCAACAATCAAGTATTTTGGTTTTAAATCATCAATCACCTTAAGGAGCATCGTCGTAAAGCCATAAACCGCATTGGTCAACTCACCTTTTTTATTTCTCATTGTCTGAGGTAAGGCATGATAAGCCCGATGAAGAATGGCGTGGCCATCAATAAGAACAAGACGTTTCATGGAGTTATTTTACCAAGTTACTCTCATTGGTTTTCTCCTTCTATCAAATACATTAAATAATTGCTCTTTAACAAACTCTATTCCTTCAAGTTCTGTCTTAAGGCACAAGTTAGGTCCTTCTGTACAAGAAGGGAGTAACTCTTTCTCCTCTGTGGTATAAGACCCTGTAAACCCAAGCTTCCTTCTCAACCTCTTGAAGGCCTTTATTCCCTCGTTAGTTGGAACACTAGTATCGGGAAGAAAGATAATTTTCATTTTACCAGAATATGGATCTTGACCAACAACTAGAATATCGAGTCTTGCCCTGTCTCCTTCTAGAACAGGCTTAATGACTTCTCGAAGATGGGCGAAAATTTTTTCAATACTTTCCTGATTCTTCGGTTCTTGCTCAATCATTCTTTAATTTTCCTAAGCAGCCCCTGATTGATTACGGCTTGTTTCGTCAACTTTTCTCCTTATTAGAACCTGCCATTCTCTTTTATCTTGAACGACTTCTTTTCCAATTAAGACTAACTCGAATTTAATTCCGTTTGCTGATTCAGCTAATTTATGAAGTTCTCCACTTAGGTTATCTTTCTCAATTGACAGGGGTATCTCCCGAGCTCCTCTTTCTCCCGCACTTTCTAGGTCTTCCTTGTATTGTTCATATAAAAATTCAAAATTATGACCCATCCTAGATAGTATCACTCCTGCAGCTACGGTCCATTGTGCTTCGGAGACCGTAATAGTCTCTTTGCTAGTCCGGCCTCTCTCCTCGGTTACAACCTCAATCTCCTGGGGCATTAAACAACACCAATTACCATCTTCTAAATTAACCCTATACGAAACAATCATTGCTTCACTCTCTTCACCGCGTAGAACTTTTTTAAATTCCTCGAGAAGATAAGCCTGGACTTGTTCAGGCCTTGCTATGAGGCTTAACGAACAGTTTTCTTTAACTATCGGCCCTTTCTCGGCTACTACCATTTCTTCTCCTTAAATCAAAAACTGCCTCTGAGGGCAGCTTTAAAATCTATTTCTTATTTTACCAGAATTAGTCTTTTTTTTCCTCTTTTTCAACCCTCTTTCCGACTAGGTTTTCAAACTCTTCCTGTTCTAAGGTCTCTTTCTCCATTAAAGCCTCAGCTACTTTATCAAGTTTTTTTCTTGATTTTTTTAAGATCTCAGTTGCTTTTCGATAGGTCTTCTCAATAATCTGGTTAACTTCTTTATCTACTTTAGCCGCCATTTCCGGAGAAAGTTTGCTTGGCTCCATCCACATCGCTCGACCCATGTCTGAGTATTCAACCTGAGGCCCTAGGTTAATTGGTCCTAAAGCACTCATCCCAAAATCAATCACCATTTTTCGGGCCACTTTAGTTGCCTGAGAAATATCGTTGGCTGCACCGGTAGTCATTTCCTTAAAAATCAAGTCTTCGGCTGCCCGACCACCTAGTATCGCTGTTATCTGCTCTAGGAGTTCGGATTTGGTCTTATGAACCCTCTCTCTTAAGGGCGGAATTAAGGTGTGGCCTAAAGAGACTCCCCGGGCAACAATCGAAATTCGAGAAACTGGATCCATGTGGGGTAAAAAGTGAGTCACTAAAGCATGGCCTGACTCATGATAGGCAGTCATCTTTCGATCCTCTTCGGTCTGGAGTTTTCTCTTGGCTGGCCCAAGCTTAACCTTAAGGGCCGCTTCATTAATATCAGTCATTTCAATTGATTTTTTATTATTTCTTGCTGCGCCAATGGCAGCTTCATTAAGCATATTTTCTAAATCAGCTCCAGAAAAACCAACTGTCCTTTTGGCTACTTTTGACCAAGAAACGTCTGGACCAAACGGCTTTCCTCGAGCATGAATTTTTAGAATTGCTTCTCTTTCTTGAATATCTGGCATGTCTAAAACTATTCTTCGATCAAATCTTCCTGGTCTTAAGAGGGCCGGGTCAAGGAGATCACCGCGATTTGTAGCTGAAATCACTATCACGTTATCATTCGGAGTAAATCCATCCATCTCTACCAAAATCTGATTTAAGGTCTGTTCTCTTTCATCATGACCGCCCATTGCCCCCATCCCTCTCATCCGACCAATTGCATCAATTTCATCAATAAAAATAATGGAGGGGGCTGCCTTTTTGGCATTATTGAACAAGTCTCTCACCCGGGCGGCCCCTACTCCAACTAGCATCTCCATAAACTCTGAGCCAGCCATTGAGAAAAAAGGAACGGCTGCTTCACCAGCAACTGCTTTAGCCAAGAGGGTCTTACCACAACCAGACGGTCCAACTAAGAGAACACCTTTAGGCGTTCGGGCTCCTAGAGCTCGATATTTAGCCGGATGTTTCAAGAAATCAACCACTTCCTCAAGCTCTTTTTTCGCCTCAACAATACCGGCAACGTCTTTAAAAGTAATATCCTGCTTGCCTTTAGCAAAAAGTTTGGCCCGAGAACGGCCAAAAGAGAAAATCGAGTCTTGGGCTCCTCTCGCCTGGCGAATAATGAAGAAAAAGAAAACAGCCATCAAAACCAAAGGTAAAAATGTTCCTAAAATGTCCACCCAGAGGCGGGAAAGTGATTGGTCTTTAATGGTCACTTTAACCCTAGTCGGGTCTATCTCCGCGTTCTCAAAAACCTCGGTCATTGATTGACCTGGTTCTTTCCGAGAAACAGCTATTTTATCCTCTTCTTTATAATTTAAGGTTAAACGGTCGCCCCCAACAACAATTTCATCAACCTTATCTTCTTTAACATCAATTAGAGCCTGAGACAAAGAGATTTCTTCTGTCTCAGGAGGAAGACCCCCGATTAAAGAGAAGAGAAAAGAAAAACCGATTAAAGAAATAAGAAGCCAGATAATAATATTTTTCGGACTAAAGTTTAGCTTAAATTCAAATTTGCGCATTTTACGCTTAGGAGGACTTTTCCTGAGATTAATTCTGGCCATTTTTCAACCTAAATTATACCAGAAAGAGGTAGATTTTGGAAGACAATTAAATCAGCCCCATTGCTTTTTTTGCTTCTCGAAGTGTTTTCTTAGCAATCTTAGAGTAATATTCAGCCCAAAATTTCTAGAGTCGCATCTAAAAATTTCTTCGCTCCCTCGACTGCTTGTTTAGCTCCTTTCGCTGAATAGATACTTTCGTAATTAGCCGCTTCTCTTAAGCCCATCGCTTCGTCGAAATAATCGAGCATCCCAGAATCAAGTAATTTTTCTTTGACAAACAACTCTTTAATCGCTACCCCCAGACAATAATGGCCTCTTTCGCGATAGCCCCGTGAGTAAAGAAGAGCCCTAGCTGAATGGAAAAGAGAATAATAACCGGCGATGGTTGCATATTTAAAGTTTTTACTTCTCAAGAAATTGTTAGCGTTTTTTAAATCCCCTTTAGCAGCTTTAAGTTCAACCCTCATTTTATTCCTGGCCTTGGGAAACTTGATAATTTTTCTATTTTTCAAGCAATTTTCAAAATCTTTACTCATGTTGCTCCTCCCAAAGCACTTTACCATTGTTTATCTCTTCGTAAAAGACTGGATCTTTCTTCTTAAGTTCCATTAACTCTAGAAAGTTTTTAATCACTGGTTGAATTTTTTGACCTATTTTGCTTTCTTTAATCATCTGCTGGACTTGTCTTTTCTCATTAGTGAGAATAAAGAGATCGAAGTCACTCTCGGCTGAATCTTTTCCCTGAGCGGCACTACCAAAAAGAATAACCTTCTGACTAACTTTCTGAAGTTTAGTAAGGAGAGGTCTTAACAATTCAATGGTGCGGACAACCTTCATTTGAGAAACCACGGGATCGTTTTGATCTAAAAAATAAACACTCAGGTTCCCCACCTTCACTTTCTCTATCTCCCTGTCAGCCACCTTTTTTTCTAGTATCTGATGACAGGTAGAGATACTCGCACCTGAAGTTTGAGCAATTTGAGAAAGATACATCTTTTCACCCCCCACATTGTCTAAAAGAACATTCATTATCTTTTTTTCTGACCGCATGTTTCTTTTCATAGTTACATCCACTCTAAAAGTATTTTCATTATAACGGAAATACTTTTGTGAGTCAAGGGGGTGGTTTTGGAAGGATTAAATCAGCCCCATCGCTTTTTTGGCTTCTCGAAGAGTTTCTTTAGCGATCTTTGAACAGTACTTTCTCCCCTCCTCTAAAATTCTATCGACTTCTTGAGGGTGCTCTTCATAGTATTTTCCTCTCTTCTGAATTGGCTCTAATTCTTTATAAATCGCCTGGGCTAATTTCTCTTTGAGTTCAGAATACTTTATCCCTTTACCTAGATATTGCTTTTCGTAATCTTCCCGTCTTTCTTTGCTAATAAAAAGATCGACTAAAAGAAGCAAATTAGCCACCCCGCCTTCTTTGGGAATACTCTTTCCATGGCCAACATCAGTCGGCACCTTAGCTAGTTTTTCTTTGATGGTTTTCAAATCATCAGTTAAAAGAATATAGCTTCCTTTAACTGTTTTACTCATTTTGCCTTTTCCAGTTAAAGAAGGAATATTCTCTCCTTTAGTAGCAAATCTTTTAGTTTCAGGAAAAACAGGTTTAAACATCCGATTAAATCTTCGAGCGATTTCTCTAGTTACCTCAAGATGGGGCTCTTGGTCTATACCTACTGGCACTAATTCGGCTTTATAGATAAGAATGTCAGCCGCCATTAAGACTGGATAATATAAAAGGCCTAAATTAATGTATTTAGGAAATTGAGTTTTTCTATCTTTGTAAGTAGGTAATTGTTCTAACCGAGAAACCGGATAAATGGTACTGAAAAGATAGGCAAGTTCTAAATGTTCAGGGACTTGAGACTGGATCATTAAATGACATTTTTTGGGGTCTAAACCAGCGGCTAAATAATCCAAGACTACCTCCCGAATATCTTGTTGAAGAGTCTTGGGTTCATAAGGAGTGGTAATCCCATGAAGATCGACCACGCCATAAATACAATCTAAATCCTTTCTTTCCTGAAGAGCAATATAGCCTTTAACTCCACCTAAATAATTGCCGAGATGAAGTCGGCCTGTTGGTCTTGAACCTGAATAAACTCGTTTTTTCATTCTGCAGGGGCGGAGGGAATCGAACCCCCGATTAGTGTTTTGGAGACACTCGGTATACCACTTACCTACGCCCCTTTGCCACCAAAAAACTCGCCCGCTCGGCGAGTTTAACCAATCACAAAAACAAACTCCCGGCGGTTACCTGCCGTTAAGTTTGCGCCACCAAGCCTGAACCGTTGCTTTGATTTTAGCTATCATTAGCCTTATTTTAATACTTTCAAATTAAACTTGTCAAGTGGCAGGGGTGGGAGTTGAACCCACGACCACTTGTTTATGAATCAAGCGCTCTACCGCTGAGCTACCCTGCCTGGTTGCGGGGCCAGGAGTTGAACCTGGTCTGTGAGATTATGAGCCTCACGTGCTACCCTACACTACCCCGCTTGTCTGAAGCTAATTCTAACAAATTTACCTTAAGATAGCAAACAAAAATAAGGGCCTTAATTAAACCCAAATAATCCCAACCACTGTTTCCAATTAGGTGTCTCTTCAGTCTCAACTCCTTTCTGACTTAACTCGATCATCTCCTGAAAACCCTCTGGTAAAATTACGACTGTTTCTCCTTCTTTTGTTAGCCCTAGTTTTTCCCGCGCCTCTTTTTCTACAAATTCTTCTGATCGAACATAATCTAGTTGCTCTTTTAAGGTTTGGGTTTCAACTTTTAATTTTTCAAGTTTAAGCTGTTCCTGTCCAATAATTTTTTCCTTCTGAATTAAATAAATTATTCCTCTTGAGAGAGAAACTATAAGATAGAGACTAATAAAAATAACCAGCCCAGAAATAATTTTTTTTCTCATCTTTCAGCCTCAATCATTGGTTGACAACTATCCCCTTCAATGATATTATAGACCCCATCATGGCAGGCGAATTAACCTCTTTTTCTCTTGCTCGAGACAAATTCATTAACCACCTTAAGAATGAAAATCGGTCAATCTCCACCATTTTAGCATACGGCAAAGATGTCGAACAGCTGGCCGAATTTCTTAACCAAAAGAAAATCACCCAAGTCACCTCAGTTCAACCAGAACACATTGAAACTTTTAAAAAAGAGCTTAATAAGAAAGGCTATACGGCCAAGTCCGTCTCCCGAAAACTTAATTCCATCAAAACCTTCTATCGCTTTCTTAAAAGTGAAGGAGTGGTTGAAAACGACCCGGCCGCCTCAGTCAGCCATCCTAAGTATGAGGTTAAACCTCCTCGAATTCTTTCTAAAATGGAATACCGGGCTCTTCGCGACGCCTGCCGAGACGATCTCCGCATCGCCACCATTGTTGAGTTAATGCTTCAGACAGGCATCAGAATCGGCGAGGTTTCTCGCCTAGAGTTAGAGGATATTAAGAACGATGAGCTAGTAATCAGGGCCTATCAATCTCAACCAAACCGAACTCTTCCCTTAAATAAAGCCGCCAAAAGTTCCCTTGACCGCTATCTTCAAGAGAGACCAAAAACAAGAACTAAATCAGTCTTTGTGACAAAAACTGGTCGGCCTTTACTTGTCCGTAATATTCGAACAGCAATTGACCGCTATTTTCGAATTGCCGGGATTGAAGATGCTAAAGTCAATGATCTCCGTAATACCTGGATTGCTCATCATCTCAAAGCCGGGACCTCGGTTGTTATCCTCTCCAAATTAGCTGGCCACAAACGACTTTCGACGACCGAAAAATACCTTCAATTCGCTAAAGAAAAGCCTGAAGGAAAGAAAATCAAACTCGAAGAACTCTGATCATTGGACTTCGTTTCCGGAAGATCTTTGAAACTGCCCCAAAACTTCCCCAAAATCATATCCATATCTTTCTTCAGCAATTACCTGAAATTTTTCCAGATCTTCCTCAGATAGTCTTCCAAAAATGGCTCGGAATGAAGAACTAATTTCCTGTTCTACTCTTTCCCTCAACTCAAATTGTCTAAAGTTCTGATTTGTGACTAAGAAGCGCATATACTCACCAAAGTATTTAGGAAGAAGATGAATCTTAGGACTCTTTAAATAATAATCCAAGTGGTCCGCATATTCGCCAACATTACAGCTCAAATCAGCGCACTTAACGGCAAGCGTCTCTTCTTCTTGGCTGATGGATTGGTAATACTTCTCTGTTCTTCCCGAATAAGTCCCCGAGGGAGTTTCTCGATTCAACCTAGCCAAAAGAGAAATCATCCGATCCGCGTCAATTCCTTGATAATCATGACTATTTTCTCTAAGATAACTTCTTAATTCTTCTTCTGTCATATGCTTATCTTCTATAAGATCGTGCCAGAGAGCCAGCAGAATGGGTGTTGGCTCTTCGATACCAAACTCTCTTGCTTTTGAAGCAACACTGGTTAGGTGATAGCCATAAGGGACTCCCTTTTCAATTGGATAAACCTGATCCTTGTGTTTTTCTATGGCTAAGAAAAATCCTTTTAAAATTACTCCTCTCTGTTGCTCAGGTAAAGATTGGACACTATCCAGAAACCCCCTATATATTTTTGCTACTTTTTCATTTTTAGTTTGCTCTCTTAATGTGGCCAGCGCTCTTTCTTCTTGAAGTTCTGGAGGAAGATATTCCTCCCATTTAATCTCTTCTATCTTTGAAGGTAATTCGGCTATCTCTATTCCTTCTTCCATCGATCAATTCCAATATAAGTTATAAGAAAGTGGGCCCGGAAGGAGTCGAACCTTCGTCTGGACTTTATAAGAATCCCATTCTCACCGTTGAACTACGGGCCCAACTGTATTATATCAGAATTCAGCCTCAATTGTTAGTCATTAAAGCCTGGCCCGACGGGCGATTTCATTCTCCACTTCTTGTCGAGGAGCACCGTATTTCAACCGCGACATCTCCTTAATAATCTCGGCTACTCTTTCGCTTGCCTGAGCTTCTTCCTTTTTAAGGTCTTTAGTCGTATCCAAGGAAAAAGGCGTCACTGGCTGGCCTTCAACCACGGTCTTAACATAAGCATGGAAGCGCTCAATATTCAATAAGTCTGGTTCAGAGAAAGTCGGGCTGAATTCATGTTGGAGAAAAGAGGCATCAGCCACCCCTACTTGGAAAGCAACCACGGTGCCGACATTGCCGAAAACCGCATTTTTAACCTCTTCTTCAACCTGACCAATAAATTGATTAGCAACTGTTAAATTAAGATGGTACTTCCGCGCCTCAGAAAGAATGGTGGCAAAATCAGGGGTAGCAAAATTCTGAAACTCATCAACATAGAGATAAAAGTCCCGGCGTTGTTTCTCGGGAACATCGGTTCGGCTCATAGCCGCCATTAGAATCTTGGGAACTAAGACTAGACCTAAAAAGTTTGAATTCTCCTCTCCCAATTTACCTTTGGCGAGATTGATAATCAAAATTTTACCTTCATCCATAACTTTTCGGAAATCAAAAGCTGACTCTGACTGGCCAATGATATTCCGCATGGTTTTATTGGTAACAAACCGGCCGAATTTAGAAACAGTGTAATCTAAAACCTCAGATTTATGGAAATCAGCTGTCTGGGCAATCTGGTCGGTCCAGTAGCGTTTGACCATTTGGTCAGTTACTTTAGGCAATAAGGCTTTAACAAAAGATGAATCTGTTAACGCCCGGACAACCTCGACAAAAGTATTGCCTGGTTCAGACATTACTGTCAGCATCGCATTCCGAATGGCGTGCTCAAAACGAGGGCCAATAATTCCGGTTTTATAAGGGTCATAGAGCTTGTACATCAAATTGATAATTGCCGTGGTGACAAAATGTTTCTCGTCTTCATTCCTTGCTTCTAGCAAATTCAGTCCCATTGGTCTTTCTGTATCTGAGGGATCAAAATAAATCACTTCTTCGGCTCTCTCGGGAGGAATGTAAGCCAATAGCTCTTCGGCTAAATCATGAGGGTCAATTAAACAAACTCCTTTCCCAGCCTTAAGGTCTTGAAGAATCATCGTCTTCATTAATTCCGTCTTCCCGGTTCCTGTTTTACCAATAATATAAACATGGCGGAGTCTGTCTTTATCAGTCAGGTGAACACTTCTTTCCACGCCTCGATAAGTACTTCGGCCAGCAAATAAGCCAGTGGTCGCAATTTCAGCTGGTGCGGGGGCAGCTTTAGCCGCTAACCAATAAATATGAGGAGTTTCAACAGTTTTATTAGGCAGATGAAAAATGGTCGCCAATTCTTCAGAATTAAGAATTGTCTGGTTTCCAAAGAGTCTAATCATTGGTTGATAACGATAAATAAAATCATTCATAAAAGCGATCTTAAATCTGATTTTTTTACTCGAAAAACTATTATGACCTGAAGAAAATTGCTCAAAGGCAGATTTGATATTGCTCAAATGGGCTTTAGCTGATTCTTGAGTATTCGAGCAAACAACAATTCTGACTGTTGTTTCAAAGCCAGGTTTAGAACATTTGTTTTCAATTGCTTCTAGAGTCTTAGCATCAACCTTATACTTAGCTTTTTCCGGATCAGCCTCTTCTTTCTTTGTCTTGGTAACAAAACTTTTTCCGGCTGAACGCCACTTTTTTCCAGCCGGACTAATTAAAATCTGAATTGCTGCTCCTTCTCCCTCCTGCATTTTGGCTAGGGCGGCAGTAATCGAAGAAAGAGGGTCAGTCGGCAATTCCCGGTAGACCTTAATCGGATAAAATGGAGCCTGTTTAAGACCCAAACTGGCAAAGGCGACTTTGCCTTCCTTGGAAAAAATATTGTATTCTTTAACTTCTTTAATTTCTGCCTCAGGATAGGCACCGTTGATTTGTTTCTCGATCAAATCACGGAGTCTGCGGGGACAAGAAACATAGAAACGGATGTCTTCAGGTAAAGCAACAATTTCAAAGGTAAAGTGGTCCTGGGCTTTAAGAAAGGAAAGCTTGCCACCCTTTTTAATGGCGTACAAGCTGGCAAACATTTGTTCGGCAACATCAATTTTAATTTCATTATCTCGAGGAAGAGCTAGTTGTAAAAGGACAAAGTCAAGAGATCTCTTTTCTCTGCCGCGATAGTATTTAAAAAAAATAAAAAAGAGATAGCCTAGACCAACTAAAACTAGACCAGTTATTATCAGAACGACAACCAGGATTATCGTCAACTGAAAAAGATAATTAAAATCAGGTAGTGGGTTCATGACCAAAAATTACTCTTCCTGGATACATTTTAATAATCCTCTTAGCCCAAGTTAAGAGCCAGCGCAAAGCAGTTGTCACTGGCAGATGCCAATTTTTAGGATCAAGATAAGTTCGTTTAGCGACAGGCAAAACAATTTTTGGGGGTTGAGCCGAAGGCGCGGTCACCAAAACCTTACCCTTATGGACCACCGGTTTTCTTAACTCAGCCTCTTTCTCTACCCTTTCAAGATAGCCTTCCTCTCTGGCTTTTTTTTCTTCAAGAATTTCTGGTACTTTTCCGGCTTCAACAACCGGCACCATTCTCGAGACTTCTTCTCGAGGAAGAGCCTTTTCCTTTTCTTTATCAATTACTGGGGCCTGGGGCAGGTCAACCATATGGAGTAATTATACCATCGACACTTTCTCTTTCTCAATTTCTCCTGAATGTTCAGGAAGCGTCTTTTGAGGATAGCCTAAGGGCATGAGGCAAAGAATTCTAACTCCTTCTCCAATTCCAAGAAGTTTTTTAACGTATTCCTCGCTCCCTTCTCTTTCTTTAGTTCTCATCCTTCTTACTTGGACCCAACAAGTGCCCAAGCCTTGATTAGTGGCTTCCAAATAAACTAAGGTAGCGACCACCGAACAATTTTCCACCCAACGTTTGTCCTCATCTGAACCAATAACTAAAACCACTGGCGCCTGAGCCGCAAAAGAAGCCCAACGATGGACTCGAGATAATTTTTCTTTAATCTTAGGGTCTTTAACTAACCATAGTCGCCAGGGTCGACGATTGTGAGCTGAAGGAGCAGTCATTATTGCCTTCAAAATCTCTTTAAGTTTTTTTTCTTCTATCTTTTTGTCTAAATATTTCCTTAGGCTCCTTCTTTTCTGAATAGCTTTAAGCATCTTTCCACGCCTCCTCCTTAATTCCTTTTTCCTGATTAATTTTTCTGGCTAAAACAAAGAGCCAGTCAGATAAACGGTTAAAATAAACTAATATTTTTTCATTAATCTCTTCTTTTTGATTCAAAGTAACTATCTCTTGTTCAACCTGGCGAGAGACTGTTCGGGCAAGATGAAATAAGGCAGCTAATTTGTCTCCACTTGGAAAGATAAATTTTTTTAATCTCGGCAGTTCTTTTCGCCAAGAATCAATTTCTTTTTCTAGCTTCCGGGTTTCCCTCAAAGAAAATTTCTTTTTTTGCTTTGCCTTTGCTAATTCTGTTCCGATCGAAAAAAGCTCTTTTTGTCTTTCCCGAAGAGCCTTTTCTACTTGTCTATCTTCAGCAGCAAAAGCTCTAATTAAACCAAACCAGGAATTCAACTCATCAATTGCTCCGATGGCTCGAAAACGAAGATTATTTTTCGGCAAGCAGGTTTTGTCAGCTAACTGAGAAGTTCCTCTATCGCCTTTTCTGGTATAGACTTTCATCCAATGTCAACATTTAGTGAAACCACAATTAGCGCACTTCGAACAGCCTTCTTCAAAGATTAAGGTTGCCTGACCACAAGCCGGACAAAGGTCTCGACCGTTCTTGAATTTAAAAGAAGGTTGAGTCACTGCCTCTTTGATCGAACCTGAGCCATTAATCAAAAAATCTTTAAGAACCTTGGCCACGGCATCAGGCAATGACTTTACTCTATTCTGGCCAAAGCCAATGCTATTAGCCCCACCAATTTCAGCTAACTGGTCAACTATTTGAGCAAGCATTTCCTTAGTATTGGCGTTAGCGCTTCTTAAATTAAGTGAGATCAACCGACCAATTGCCTCAGCATCAGCCGTTAGATCCGAACCTGCTTTACCCACACCAACAAAAACCTCAAATGGCTCACCCTTCTCATTTGTATTAATGGTTACATAAGCATTGCCGAGTGGTGTTCGGACTCGATGGGTCATTCCCTGAAGTTTTTCTGGTCTTGGCTTAACAGTCAATTTCTTTTTTTCTTTATCTTTTAGACCCAGATGAAGAACCTGGTCTTCTTTGCAACGATCACGAAAGACAGTAATCCCCAAACAACTTGTTTTATAGGCCATTAAAAAGGCTTTTTCTATCTCTTCGGTGTTAGTCTCGTGGCGAAAATTAATTGTTTTAGAAACCGCATTATCCGTTCCTTTTTGCCAAGCAGCTTGCATCTTAATATGATAGTCCCAAGGAATCTCGTGAGCTGTCTGAAAAATCTTCCGCATTCTGAGGGGAATCTCTTTAATCTCCCCCGCCTGACCTTTTTCTTTAACTTCTTCGACCTTAGCCTTCGCAATTTTCGCTTTTTTGGCTGCTTCTAGGAAATAACGATTGGTGAAGTACATTTCCCGTTCATCAGTTTTGTGAAGAAAAGCGAGGGCAAAAACAGGTTCAATTCCAGAAGAGCAATCAGCCAGAACTGAAATACTTCCAGTCGGCGCAATTGTGGTTACAGTCGCATTCCGAAGCAGTTTCTTTTTTTTATAAATTGATTTTTCAAAATTAGGAAAAGGGCCTCTCTCTTCAGCCAACTTCTGGCTCTCATCATGACCAATTTTTTGGATAAATAAAGAAAGCCTTTTACCTAAGTTAATCGCCCTCTTAGTGGCGTAAGGAACTTCTAATTGAAAAAGCATGTCTGCCCAACCCATTACTCCCAAACCAATTCTTCGATTGAGCTTAGCAGCCTCATCTGTTTCAGGGATAGGAAAAGGATTAACTTCAATGACATTATCCAAAAATCTAACTGCTAAACGGATAACCTTTTCAAGTTTTTGCCAGTCGACTTCTCTTTTTCTTTTTCCCTTAATCATCAGAGCCAGATTAATACTGCCTAAGTTACAAACCTCATTAGGGTATAAAGGCTGCTCGCCACAGGGATTGGTTGTCTCGACTGGACCCATTTCCGGAACAGGATTGGCTGAACCCTCATTAATCCTGTCTAACCAGACCATGCCCGGATCACCAGTTAACCAAGCTGATTCAACAATTTTTCTAAAAACCTCTTTGGCCGAAAGCTGGCCAGTTATCTTATTGTTATGGGGAGCGATCAGGTCGTATTTCTTACCCTCTTTGAGAGCTTTCATAAATTTCTCGGTCACGCCAACAGAGATATTAAAGTTTCTAATTCCTCCCTCTCTCTTACAATCAATGAATTCAAGAACATCTGGATGGTCAATCCGGAGAACGCCCATGTTCGCTCCTCGTCTTTTCCCTCCCTGTTTAATCTCATTAGTCGCCTTGTCAAAAACCCTCATAAAAGAAACTGGCCCAGAAGCCACTCCACCACTTCTCCTAACAACACTCCCTTTTGGCCTTAATCTTGAAAAGGAAAAACCAGTCCCCCCACCTGATTGATGAACAATGGCCGCGTATTTGACGGCATTAAAAATTTCAATAATCGAATCACCAACCGGAAGGACATAACAAGCCGAGTACTGAAGCTTAGTTTCCTTACCAGCGTTCATTAAAGTCGGTGAGTTGGGTAAAAAATCTCTCTTGACTAGTAAATCATAGAATTCTCGGGTTAACTTCTTTACCCTCTTTTTATCTTGGCCAAAGTTAAGTTCAGCAGAGGCGATTTCTTTGGCCACTCGATAGCACATCCCTTCAGGAGTCTCCATAATCCGACCTTGTTTATTTCTCCAAAGATATCTTTCTTCTAAGACCTTAATCGCCTGAGGGCTCCACTTGCCTTTAGACCAACCCCTTGGAGCTGATTTTAATCTCTTTTTCTTTTTAGCCATTTTTAAAAATAACCTCTTTGGTTACAATCACAGACCTCAAAATAAAAACCTGCCTGGACAGAAGCCTCTTAATCTAAAGAAGCATTTTTCACTATAGCACAGTTTTCAACGAGGCTGTCAACTAGCAATTAAAATATCAAACTATAGCAGATTAAAGACCTTTACCTTTGGGGTGAAAATTAATAAAAAGCAGGAGCCGTCACCAAAATCGAACAACCTTTCCACTCAAAAAAGTCAACTTGCTTGTTCTTTGTCCTTAACTATTGTCTCTTAATCTTTACCCAAAACTTCGGTCACCTTCTCATAACCCTGTTGGGAATATTTTAACGCCTCTTTGATAACCGACTGGGTCTTTTCAGGCACCTTAAAAACAATTTCACTTAAAACCTCCTGATGTTTGAGAGTCGCCTTTGCCAGGGTTTCATAAAGTTCAGTTGTCTCCTTCCCCGCCTCGCTCGCTTTTTCAGCCTGGATGATTGCTTGCTCTAAATATTTCTCGCCTTTAGTCAGAGTAGAAACCCCTAAATCAGTCTTACCTCCCTCAACTAAGGCCTTTCCTGCTCCCAGTCTCTTATCAGCAAAGAGAAGAAGCCGTTTTGCCCTAGCCACTGGATCGAAAGTCAAAAATAAGAGAATCCGGTCCCGAATCATTTTCAGAGGGTAGAATAAATGATCAGGTAAAATTCCCGGATAAACTAAATAATAATCAACTTTCGGTTCTGGACTAACCGTCGCTTCTGGTGAAGGCTCTGCATTTGGTTCGGCCGTGGTTTCTGCTGGTAGAACCCGATAAGAAGGAGATGATTGAGCAGTGGTCGTGCCAACAATAGAGGTAATTAAAACAGTAAAGGCGAAAATCAAAACCGCAGAGACAATAACTAAATTCTTAAAAGTAAGCCTTTTTTTAATCTTTTCCACCCCCCTTCTGACAGTACTAAAATCTTAAACAATCTCTAATCAGAATGTCAAGAAAATTCACTGATGGATTTCAATGAATTTTTCAAAACTTCGGTCATAACTCTTTTCAATCTCAGCAGGAAAACAGCAAGCCGGCAGTTCATTTCTGTTCAGGTGATATTTAAGACAATCACAACACTTCCCTTTCCTATCACAGCCTGGATAGGTACAAGGGCAGTTTTTGAGATTCTCATCAATCTGACATTTCATCTAAACAAAATTATTGGCCAAGCCCAAAAAACATGAAGTAGAATTGAGGCAGTAATTGTCTTCGTCCGAGCAAAAACTAAGGCTGAGGCAAGACCAAAAATAAAGATCAAGACTAGAAAGGCAATCATCTGCTCAAAATTATAATGGAAAACAAAATAAGTTATCGGCAGGTGAACCAGGGCCCAGCCAAAGCTAGTAATTAAATTCGCCGCCCATTCGTTTTTTAAAATTTGCCAAAGACGGTTAAAAATATAACCCCGAAAAGCCGTTTCTTCAGAAATGGCTGTCACCAAGGAAACGCCCATTGCCACCAACAGAACCGATAGACTCTGGTATTGAAGATTAACGAAAGAAAAACTGTGATATTTTAACCAATGGGTGAATAAACCCTCAAAAGCAAATAAAAGGCCTAAGCCAATCCCCAAATAAAGACTTTTAAAAAGATTCTTCGTTGACCAACCGATTGAGTCCAAACTCTTATTCTCTCGCCAAAGTAAAAACATCACCGGTCCCAACCAAATGATTGGTTTAAGGATTAGTTCTTCAATTTCCTCAGGCAAACGGAAGAGGTAACGATAGAAGCCCCAAACCAGGAGAATAAAAACATAAAGAAGAGTGACTCGCTTGAGTTCAACTTTACTACTTATCCTTTTTGACTTCATGACATAATTAATATATCACAAAACTAGACTCCTAAAAAGCCCAAGGAGCCAAAAATTATTGACAGGATATAAAGAATTAACAAACCACCAGCGAAACTTACTACTCCAAGGATCACCATCCAAAGAATTTGATTGACGCCTCTATCTTCCCCTGTCATTAAAGTCATTATATCAGTTATCTTTGATATAATACAGGGATATGAGCCGAAGAGAGACTAAGCAAAAAAATTTGAAAGGTTTGAAAAAGCGACTTACTCAAATTAGCCGCCATCAAAAAATCCTTCTTCTTTTGTTCTCTGTTTTTTGCCTTTTTTCTTTTATTTATCTTTTCTGGGGTTTGCCCCTGCCAACTAAACTAACTAGCTGGCAATATCCTGTTTCGACTAAGATTGTTGATCGAAATGACCAACTCCTCTATGAAATCTATGCTGAGCAAAACCGAACTCCGATTAAGCTTGAAGATCTACCTGACTATATTAAATGGTCAACTATTTCTTCTGAAGATAAAGACTTCTATCGCCATCATGGTTTCTCTTGGCGGGGAATCGCGCGGGCAGCCTTTAATATTGTTTTCAAGCGCCAACTTCAAGGTGGCTCAACCATTACTCAGCAATTAGTTAAAAACGCTCTCTTAACTCCTGAACGGACTCTTCGCCGAAAAATCAGAGAGTTTGTTCTCACCTTAGCGGTTGAAGCCATTTATCCGAAAGACAAAATCTTAGAAATGTATTTTAATCATGTCCCCTATGGTGGCACGGCTTGGGGAATTGAAACTGCAAGCAAACTCTATTTTAATAAAGGTGCCAGAGATTTAAGTCTAGCTGAGGCCGCTCTTTTGGCTGGTTTACCCGCCTCGCCCACCCGTTATTCACCCTTTGGTGCTCATCCAGAACTAGCTAAAGAAAGGCAGAAATTCGTTTTAAGAAGAATGGTCGAAGACGGCTACATTGATCAGGAAGAGGCAGACCAGGCAGAAAAAGAGGAACTCGTCCTCTCTCCCCAAAAAGCAAATATTCAAGCTCCTCATTTTGTCATGTATGTTAAAGAACAGTTAGTCGAAAAATATGGCGAAAAAATGGTTGAACAAGGCGGTTTGAGAGTAATGACTAGCCTTGACCTTGAGATTCAGACTTTTGCGGAAACAACTATTGCCAGTGAAGTAGCCAAACTAGAGAACTATCAGGTCTCTAATGGCGCGGCCTTGGTCACCAAGCCCAAAACTGGCGAGGTCCTGGCTATGGTTGGTTCTAAAGATTATTTTGACACAGAAGGCCAAGGTAATTTCAACGTTACCACTGCTCTCCGTCAACCCGGTTCAGCCATTAAACCCCTTAACTACGCCTTGGCAGTCATGACCAATAAAATCACGCCGGCCACTGTCATTAATGATGTCCCTAGTTGTTTTGCTGTTCCTGGTCAAAAACTTTATTGCCCAGTAAACTATGATGGCCAATTTCATGGACCAGTTCAAGCCCGGTTCGCCTTAGGCAGCTCGTATAATTTACCAGCCGTTAAAGTCTTAGCTCTTAATGGTTTAGAAGATTTTGTCAACTTTGCCAATAAAATGGGCCTGGTTACTTTAGAAGACCCTTCTCGTTATGGCCTTTCTTTAACCTTGGGTGGGGGTGAGGTCCGGATGATTGATATGGCAGTTGCTTTTGGAACCCTGGCTAATTTAGGGGTCAAACAGCCCTTAGTTTCGATCACTAAAGTTGAAGACTATCAAGGCAAAGTCTATGAAGAATGGCAAGAAACTGAAGGAGGAAGAATCATTCCCATGGAAGTAGCCTATCTTGTCTCTCATATTCTTTTAGACAATAACGCCCGGGCAGCCGCTTTTGGAACCTCTTCTTATTTAGTTGTCAGGGGTCATCCTGAGGTTTCAGTCAAAACAGGAACAACTAATGATAAACGGGATAATTGGACGATTGGTTATAATCCCGAATTCTTAGTGGCTACTTGGGTGGGCAATAATGATAATTCACCCATGGCGGCAGTCGCTTCTGGAGTAACCGGAGCGTCACCGATTTGGAATAAGATTATTAATTATATCCTTAGCGATAAAGAACAAGTCTGGCAATTAAAACCTGATGGTATTTATGGCACTCAGGTTTGTGCTCTTTCTGGGTTTAGCCCTACTCAGGAAGGTGAGGGAGAGGGCTTACCGGCTGAAGCTTCAGCTGAAGCAGGAGGATGCCAAACTCGGTTTGAATATTTTCTTAAAGGGACTGGCCCGAGTGAAGTGGCGCCAGCAAAGCAATTTGTTGAAATCGATAAAACCACTGGTCAATTAGCAATAGATAAAACTCCACCCGAGAATCGGGAAACGCAAGAAAAGCAGATTCTTACTGATCTCTGGGGAACTCAATATTGTCTGGATTGTATTTTCCCAACAGAAAAGGTAGTCATTAACCCGAATACCTTAACCACGCTTCAACCTTCCCCGAGTGAACAAGAGTAATTCCCCTTCAAAAAGCCCATAATTTGAGGTATAATATAGGCATGATGGCGGGGAAAACAGCCAACCCCGCCAAAAGGACTAAACCTGCTCTTTTTCGTTTCATTGAGCCTTTTGGACGGGAGTCGAGTGGTAAAAAGCAAGAAAAAAGCCTGTTCGACTGGATAGGTAGTCTCTTGGCGCTCATTGGCCGACCTCTTTTCTACCTTTTTCTTTTCCTGAGCTACGGACTCTTATTCTTAGTCTCTTTTATCGGTAAAATCACCCTCTTTCTCTTAACTCGACTGCCAGTTTTAGCCATCAGAGGGTTAAAGTTCTTGATTTCAAAATCGTTTTCTCTAATCCTCCAGGTTTTAAAACTAGTCGTTTCTTTCATTTCTAAGCTCCGTTTCCCTCGAATTGCTTTTCCCAAGATTAGAATTCCCAAACCGAGGATCAGCTGGAAAATAATTATTCCCCTAACCATTTCTTTATTTTTAATAATTATCAGCCTATCAACTTACTGGTTCATTCTTAAGGATCTGCCCAATCCTAACCAATTAATCACCCGTGACCAAATCTTAACCACCAAGATTTATGACCGGAATGGTGAACTCCTGTATAAAATCTACCGGACTCAAAACCGGACTCTCGTTAAACTGGACGAAGTTCCCCTTTTCCTCCGCCAGGCAACCATCGCCATTGAAGACCGTGAATTTTATTTTCATCAAGGAATCTCACCTCAGGGCATTGCCCGAGCTCTTTACCGAAATCTCTTTCTAGGCAGATTAAGTGGCGGTTCGACAATTACCCAACAGCTGGTTAAAAATGCTCTCTTAACTCCTGAGCGAACTTGGCAAAGAAAAATCAAAGAAGCCATTCTTGCTCTCTGGGTTGAAACTCAGTTTACTAAAGACGAAATTCTTCAAATGTATTTAAACGAAGTCGGTTATGGTGGCGCCGCCTATGGGATTGAAGAGGCCAGTCAGCTTTATTTTGGTAAATCAGTTAAAGAAGTTGACTTGGCTGAAGGAGCCCTTTTAGCGGGCTTACCTTCTTCGCCAACTAAAAATTCGCCTTTTGGCGCTAATCCAGAACTAGCTAAGTGGCGCCAAGAACAAGTTTTAAGAGAAATGGTTGAAAACCACTATCTCACCCAAGAACAAGCTCAAAAAGCCCTTGATCAAGAACTGGTTTTTGCTCCCCAAAAAACTGACATCCAAGCCCCTCATTTTGTCATGTATGTTAAAGATTTGTTGGTCGAAAAATACGGCCAGAAGATGGTTGAAGAAGGAGGCCTAGAGGTTAAGACTAGCCTTGATTTAAAAACTCAAAATCTGGCTCAAACAATTGTTACTCAAGAGGTAAATGGGCTTAAAAACTTGAGAATTTCTAATGGCGCGGCCTTGGTCACCAAGCCCAAAACTGGCGAGATCCTAGCCATGGTTGGTTCTAAAGATTATTTTGACACTGAAAATGATGGCAATTACAACGTCACTACCGCCCAGCGGCAGCCGGGTTCTTCGATCAAACCGGTTAACTATTCCGTCGCTCTTTCGATGGGCTTTACACCAGCAACCATTATTCCTGATACACCAATAACTTACCGTCTTCCCGGCCAACCGCCTTATTCTCCGGTTAACTATGACGGCCGTTTCCATGGCAATATTCCCCTCCGGGTCGCCCTTGCCTCTTCTTATAATGTTCCGGCAGTCAAGGTTCTTTCCGCTATTGGTGTTTCCCGAATGATTAAACAAGGCGAGAAAATGGGAATAACTACCTGGAATGAACCTTCTCGCTTCGGCCTCTCCCTGACTCTCGGGGGTGGCGATGTCAAGATGGTCGACATGGCGGTGGTTTATGGGAGTTTGGCTAATCTTGGTATGCGGGTTGATTTGAATCCGATTTTAGAAGTAAGAGATTATAAGGGAAATCTCCTTGAAAATTTGAGTTGTAAAGACAATCACGAGGTGAAGGCGGTGTCCGACCTCAGCCCTCCCTGTGATGGCGAAAAAGTAGTCTCGCCACAGATTGCCTACCTTTTAACCGATATTCTCTCAGATAATGACGCCCGAACACCAGCCTTTGGCTCCAATTCGCTTCTTAATATTCCTGGCCATCCTCACGTCGCCGTCAAAACCGGCACTTCAAATAACCTCAAAGACAACTGGGCGATTGGCTACACCCCTGAATTACTGGTTGCGAGCTGGGTAGGCAACAATGATGCGACGCCGATGTCCTATGTTGCTTCTGGAGTGACTGGCGCCTCACCAATCTGGAATAAGATTATGGCTGAGCTCCTCAAGGATAAACCGGACCAAGAATTTCCTAAGGCTGAAGATTTGGTCAAGATCGAAATTTGCTCTCTAACTAACACTCTTCCCTGTGATGGTTGCGGAGGTAAATGGGAATATTTTTTGCCAGGCACAGAACCCAAAACTCATTGTAGTTCAGAGCAAATCAAAGAAACTACCAAAGAAACAGAAAAAAGCTCCCCTTGACTTCTAACAACCTCATTATGCTACCATTAAATCAGGATGTCCATATCCCTCCTTAAGAGGTTAAAAAGAATAAGTCCAAGTGTTTCAATAATCGCTTTGGTTGCTTTCTTTTTCTCCGCCTTTATCGCCACCTTTATTAAAATAAGACCCGGGGCTGACGATACGATAAAAACCCTCTTTGGAGCAACAACATTTTTATTTGGTATTTTCCTCGCTTTCTCTATCGCTGACAGCCGATCGAGATTTAATAAAATAACTACCGCCCTTGAAATGAACAGGGCTGCCTACCTCGGAATTTATCAATTTTCTGGGGTTTTGGGGCCGAAAGTACAAATGAAGATCCAAAAATTAATCGACAATCTTTTAATTGATACCCTGGACTATTTTCTGACTGACTATAAATACTCTAGTAAATCCTTTCTTAATCTCTCTGAATACGTCATTAATCTTGAGCCCGAAACAAAAAGCGAGCAGAACGCTTACTCCTCAATGACGAAAATATTAATTGGAACACTGAATAATAGAAAACAGGTTGAGGCATTAGTGAGAAGGTCAATGTTAAGATTCGAATGGGCGATCATTCTTATTCTCTTATTCATTATCTTGTTCTGTCTTTTTTCTTTGAATGACGGTACTCTTGTTTCAATTGTCACCACCACTTTACTTTCGACGGCAACGATAACCCTAGTTTTTGTTCTTAGAGATTTTAATAGTTTGCGCTGGAAAGAAGAATACGGGATTTGGGACCCACTGGGAGACTTATTCCGCGAGCTCGATCTTTTACCTTATTACCCAAGGGCCGTTCTTAATGAAAAAAGAGTCAAATTAGAAAAAGGGCAAAAGGTGAGAATCGTTGAATATCCAAATCCATATCCTGATATGACCGGGAAAGAAGTGAAAGTAGTCGAAGTTTAAATTCAAAAGGCCTATCTGTTCTCAAACTCCCAAACAATTCTAGTGATTTCAGGAAGAGCCTCGAGGGCTTCTTTTTCTAAAGCGTCTTTGGAAAGAATCACTAAGATAAAAGGCTCTTTGCCAAAAACAATGCCCGCATCAGAAAAAGAATTGGTCTCATTGCCAATTTTATGAGCCACTTTAATATCCTCAGGCAACCCTGCGGGAATTCGGTCTTCATAAGCCGTTTTAGTTAAATAATCTATAATTTCATCTCGATGACTTCGGGTTAATAAGCTCTGAGCATAGAACTTTCTGAAAAAGAGGCCAATGTCTGAGGGAGAGGTTTCATTTTCTCCTAATGAAGTCTTGGTCATTCCCAAATCATCGATTATTGCCTGGATTTTTTCATCCCCCAAAAGCTGGCGGACAACATTAAAAGCAGTGTTGTCTGAATAGCGACACATGAGCTTAGCTAATTCCCGATAAGTATATTTTGTTCCAGCTGGTTTATATTGAATCACCCCGGCTCCACTCTTTTTATCTTTAGCCTCTAAAATGTATTCTTCTTCTAAATCAATCCGGCCGGCTTCGGCTTCTTGGTAGAGACCGAGAATCACCGGTAATTTAATTAAAGAAGCAGCTGGAAAAACCTCGTCTTGGTTAAGTCCATAACTATGTCGACTAGTTAGATTGTAAACATAAACGTCATAAGTTCCTTGTAAATCATCAACTTGGTCTTTGACTCTCTCCTCAATTTCCTTTGTCTCAACTTTCTTAGTGGTTAAACCTCCTCCAGAAATCTCCCGAATGCTCTCACCAATTGGACTGATAACTCCTGATAGACTTCTCTCTCTTTTCCCCCAAGCCCAGAAACCAAGGCTAATAATGGCGGTTACCAAAACCAGACCCAAAACCCATTTCCTTCCCTCAGCCTTTTTCTTTCTAATTTCTCTTAACTCTTTAGCAGATAATTTTTTCTTTTTTCGAGGCAAAAACTCCTTTGGCTCTTTATCCCTTCCTGCGACTCGATTAATTAAATCTCCGATTCTCATAAATTATTCCTTCTTAGATAGCCCTTCTCCGTTGCGCTAAAAATTTATTAGCCTGTTTAACAGTCCAATTAACCACATTCTTTGTATTAAAGTCTGCCTCTTTTAGAACCCGTTTAATACCTTTATCTCCTCCCAGCTCCCAAGCAGCGTGAGCATCGGAACCAACAAATAATCTTACCCCCCTCGCTTTTGCCAGTCTTACCATTAATAATACTTTCGGGTAGTAAAAATCAACGTCACGAGGAGGAACGAGGTGAGAATTGTTGATTTCTAAAGGAACTCTGAACTTAACTGCTGCTTTCACTATTCTTCTAATCTCCTGCTCTTTTGTAACTAAATAGGGATGAGCTAAAACATCAACTAAAGGGTTCCTCATTGCGTTAATCATTCCATCTGCTGCATCAAAATGGCTCTGTTTTTCTCCCGTTTCAAGATCAATCTTCGGATGAAAACTTGCTAAAACAAGGTCTTGCTCCTCTAGGACTTCATCTTGTGGATTTAATCTACCTTTCTTGTTTAAAATATCTACTTCTATGCCCCAAATAACCTCCACCCCATTCAAGTTCCTTCTTTTTCTTCTAGACGTGCTTATAAAATGCAAGATTGACGGACTTCCGACTCCACCAGGACTGTGTTCACAGATTCCAATCATTTCGACACCTTTCCTTTTCGCCTCTTCTGCTAATTCATAAACAGTATTAATAGCATCATTACTTGCTAGTGTGTGGACATGGAGATCAGCCTTAAGCATGATGATAAACTCCTGAATTCTTTATACCATATTTCTTAGCTAGCTTCTCAAAGTCAACGCCTATTTGACCAAGGTAATCAAGATTCTTAAATTGGTCTTTCTTATACAAAGGAAGGAGTTCAGGATAATTTCTAGATAGAACTCTAATAAAATTCGTCCAATTTTCTCCTCGGGTATTTAAAGTTTCTCCCATTGCTCCATCAAGGTGTTGATGAGTGGCCTTAAAAATCTCTTCTAAATCCGTAAAATAAGGCAAAATCGGGCCAAGATGGATATAGGTTTTTATTCCTTGATTATGAAGTTTTTTCAAGGCCTTGATTCTTTCTTTTGGCAAAGCAGCTTGAGGTTGGAAAATCCGAGTTGCTTTTTCATCTAGGGTAATAAAACTCATCCCTACTTCGATATCCTTAAACTTTTTAAATAAATCAATATCTCGGATAACTAGTTTTGATTGGGTAAGAATACCAACCGAGAAAGGAAGTTGGGATAAAATCTCTAAGATTCTTCTTGTCAGTTTGTATTTTGTTTCAATCGGCTGATAAGGGTCACAAACAGAGGAGAGGAAGATAACTGGGTTTCCTTTTAATCTTCTAATCTCTTTAATTAAAACCTCAGGAGCATTAATCTTGGCATCAACAAAAGAGCCCCATTCTTCATCTTCATGACCTGTATATCTTTTCATAAATCGGGCATAACACCAAAGACAACCATGAGAACAACCAACATAGGGATTAATCACATAATCACATCCCGGCAGTTTGCTTTTGGAGAGAATTGATCGACAAGAAACTTCTCGGACTTTCATTAAGAAAATAATATCCTATTTTCGGGTTTTCTTCAAGAGGTTTTGGGGGTCGATATCATGTTTAACTTATTTGTTCAATTTTTAAATCTCGTCCCAACCATTCCTCCATTTCTTTTTCGTCTAAAAGCCCGGGCTTGGAACCAACCTTGGTCACCACTGATGCGCCATTGGCCATTCCCATCTTCAATGATTTTTCTAGGGCAAATTCCTTAACCAAACCACTGACAAACCCGGCTGAAAAAGCATCACCCGCTCCCAATTCATCGATTGTTGGGTGTTCAAATGTTTGAGAAAATAAATGCTTTCCTTGACTAAAAAGATGGGCACCTTTTTTCCCCTGAGTGACAACTATAATTTTGGGGCCAATTTGAGAAATCTTTTGAAGAGCTTGATTTTCTTCTTTTTCTCCGGTAAAAAGAATGGCTTCTTCTAAATTAAGAATTAGGGCCTCAACTTTAGGAAAAACTGAGAGGAGTTTTTCTTTTTCTTGTAATTCTCTGCTCCCTGGATTAAGAGCGATTTTAATTCCCCTCTCAGTTGACTTTTCTATCACTTTAGTAAGAAGATCAACATTTCCCTCTAAAGAAGCAATATAAAACCACTTCGTCTCATCTAAAGAAGTCCAGGGAAAAATCGTTTCGTCAACTCGAGTCTTCCCTCGATGAACTAGGATTACTCGCGAACCGTCTTGATAAAGAATAATGGTTGAATAATCAGTTCTGTCTCCTTTTTTGGGCATAAGATATTTTTTATCAAATTTCTCCTTTCCTAGTTCTTGAGATAGAAAATCACCAAAAAGATCGTCGCCAAAACGAGCAATACAGGCGGTTTTTAAACCCAAACGGCCAAAACCAGTGGCCGTATTTGTTCCTCCACCACCAGTGGCTAGAAATAATTCATCAATCTCTATCTTCCCTCCTACTGGTAAAGGCTCACCAGGACGTAAATTAGATGATTTTAAAATCACGTCCATGACCGCTGAGCCGATTGAAATAATGTCGTACATCTTAGCCGAAAATTATTTTATTAATTTTTTCTGCCATCTTCAATGGTTCCTTGGCTCGCCAAACATTTCTACCAACCGCTAAACCCTTGACACCAACTTCTAAAGCCTTCTTAGTCGCCTCTAAGAACTCTCCTTCATCAATCTTACTTCCTCCAGCCAGAACGACTTTTACTTCTCCAGCTGACTTGACTACCCAGCTCAGGGTTTCTTGATTGGTGGTAAAGGGAATTTTAATTATTTCTAAACCTAATTCTAGGCCTAATCGAGCTGCGTAAGCCAAGATTTCTTTTGACTTTTCCTTACCAGCGACTGCTTTGCCCCTAGGATACATCCAACCAATGGCTGGAATTCCTTTCTCCTCTGCTTCTTCTTCGATTTCAGCCAATTCCTTCATCATCTTAGCTTCATATTGACTGCCAACATAAAGGGTGTAACCAACAGCTGAAGCACCATAATTAAGAGCCTCTTCGACTGAGCAAACCTGGGGTGAATAAGGGTCTTCTTCAGCCAAAAGCTTTGTCTTACCATTCAGCTTAACGATTAAGGGCACTTTATTCTTGTCTTGGTCATAATACTTCTCAGCAATTCCCTTTTGGCAGATAAAACCAGTAAAATAACCAGAATCAGCGATTTTTAAGATTTTAGCTGGATCAACTGACTCGTCATCAAAATCAGTTGGCCCATGTTCCATGCCATGGTCATAGGCTAAAAATAAAGCCCGATTGTTTTTCGTAATTTTATCTAAATTAGCTTTCATTTCTTCGTTCCCTCGATAATCTCAACTGCTTTTGAGGTGCCAATTCGATCAGCGCCTTTTTCAATAAACTCAACCGCCTTCTCATAGGTGTGGATTCCTCCAGCTACTTTGACCTTAATTTTATCTCCTACCACTTGTCTAATCAGCTCAACATCTTTTAATTCTGCTCCTCTTGGCCCAAAACCAGAATTAGTCTTGATAAAATCCGCTCTTGATTCTAGAACCAGCTCTGAGGCTTTTTTAATCTCTTCATCAGTTAAAAAGCCAGTCTCAATGATGAATTTAACGATGGTCTTATTTCTGGCGTTCTTGGCTGCTTCGACAATGGCTTTCATTTCCTCGAGAACCTTTTTCTTCTCTCCTCCCTTGAACAAACCGATATTCATACAAACATCTAGCTCATTGGCGCCTTTTTTGATGGCATCAATTGTCGCCAGAATCTTCGTGTTTTGAGTGTCTTGACCTAAAGGAAAAGAGATCACTGTTCCCACTTTTCCTTTGATTCCTAAAACCTCTCTAACTAAAGAGAGATAGCAAGGATTAACAAAAGCACTGTTAAACCCGTACTTCTTAACATTCTGACAGAGCTTTTTGATTGCTTCAGGAGTGGCATCAGGATGATGATTGGCTAAATCAAGATGCTTCGCTAGCTTTTGGGGATTCATGGCTTCATGATATCATAGACTGATGAGGATTGAAAAGGTAGTTGTTGGCCCCCTCCAAACTAATTGTTATCTTCTTTGGGACAAGTCTCAAACAACCATTATTGACCCTGGAGCAGAACCAGAAAAGATTTTTTCCTTGATTGCCTCACCAGTCAAATATATTATCTGCACTCATGGCCATCCGGATCACGTTGGCGCAGTCTGGGCCATCAAACACGAATTTCCTCAAGCAAAATTCTTAATTCATCGAGCCGACTTACCCATCCTTAAAGAAGCGGTTAGTGGCGCCAAGGAGGTCCTTGACTGGGAAATTCCTGAACCACCTTTGCCTGATGAATTTCTTGAAGAAGGGAAATTGAAAATTAGCAATTGGCAATTTGAAATTCTCCATACTCCTGGCCACTCACCTGGTAGTATCTGCCTCTTGGCTAAAAACCATCTTTTTACTGGTGACACTCTTTTTGCTCGAGGTTATGGCCGGACTGATTTTCCCTTAGGTAATGAAAAAGAGATGATTCAATCACTTAAAAAATTAGCTAAATTACCACAAAAGCTAATTATCTATCCTGGCCACGGAGAATCTACTTCCCTTGGTCAAAGTCTCGAATGGCTTCAAGAACCTCTTGGGGTTTGGTAACAATTTTATAAACTCGCAAAGCCTCGGGCCGAAGAAGCATATTTTTACCAATCGCCTCGATAATTTCGTGCCAAAAACTGCCATAAAGGATAAAAGGCTTGTGTTGCCCAAAATAAATTCTGGCAATCCCCCAAACCATGCCAAATTCAGAGATTGTTCCTGTGCCGCCAGAAAAAATAACGTAGACATCACCTAAATCAATTAGTTTCAAAGTCCGTTCAACATAATTAGCACATTTAATCTCTTCATCAATCGGATTGGAGGGATCTCGACCTTCAAAATGAGTTGCTCCCGCTGGATAGAAACTCACTCCAATTGCCTTTCCGCCTCCTTCTTTAGCCCCAAGAGTAGAAGCCTTCATAATTCCTGGACCACCACCATTTAAAACCAAATAGCCTTCCTTAGCTAAAAGCTTGGCTGTTTCCTTGGCGTCCTCAAAAACTTGGTCTCCAGGCTTGGCTTCAGAAAAGCCAAAAAAAGTTACCTTCTTAATCATTTAAACCCTCCAGCCATGACCGCTAATTCCAGGAGGCGGCAGCTATAAGCCCACTCATTGTCATACCAAGCGAGTAATTTAACTAAATTGCCGCCAACTACTTTGGTAAGAGAGAGATCAATAATCGCTGAAGCCGAAGAGCCAATAATATCACTGGAAACAATCGGGTCCCTGGTCACCTCGATAATGCCTTGATATTCACTTTCACCAGAGACTTGCTCAAAAAGCCGATTAACTTTTTCTCTTCTTACTGTCTGGTCTAAAAGAAAAGTAAAATCAACTAAACTACCACAACTAACTGGCACCCGAATTGCCATCCCTTCAAATTTACCTCTGTAGAAAGGTAAAACTTTAGCTAAGGCTCTGCCCGCTCCAGTGGTGGTTGGAATGGTGTTAATGCCTGCCGCTCTCCCTCTTCTTAGATCATCATGGGAACCATCAACTAACTCTTGGTCAGCTGTATAAGCATGAATCGTCGTCATACTTGCTTTAACCACTTTGAAATTCTCCATCATCACTTTAGCAATTGGAGCAATACAGTTGGTCGTACATGAAGCATTAGAAATCACCTCGCCTTTATATTTGTCAGCATTAACACCGATGATAAAAGTCGGTGTCTTGGGATCTCTAGCTGGAGCCGAGATAATCACCTTTTTCGCTCCTGCTTTTAGGTGTTTCTCCGCCTCTTTCTTGGTCCGGAAAACTCCAGTACATTCTAGAACTAAGTCAATCTCATATTTTTTCCAAGGGATCTTAGCCGGATTTCGCTGAGCTAGAACCGGATAACTCTTACCCTCGATTAAAAAAGCACCAATTTCATCTCTGCTTTTCTTTTTTGTTTTTTTGTCTAAAGTTATTTGTTTGGGAAATCTTCCGTAAACACTGTCATATTTAAGTAAGTTTAGCCAGCCCTCAACTGACATTGAGCCTGAAGTATTGATCGCCCCAATCTCAACTTGATTAGAATATTCTTCTAGGGCTGCCCGAAAGGTTACTCGACCAATCCGGCCAAAACCATTAATTGCCAATTTAATCATCTTAACTTTTTCTTCTCAGGGCGGCTAAGCCTGGCAAATCGCCTTTAGCCAGAAAGGCGAGCATTGCGCCACCACCTGAAGAAACATAACCAATTTTGTCAACCACTTTAAACTTAGTCAAGATTGCTTCAGTATCACCACCGCCAACAATTGTAAAAGCCCGGCTTTCAGCCATTGCCTCAGCAAAAATTTTTGTTCCCTTTTCAAACTTAGGCTCTTCAACCTTACCTAATGGCCCGGACCAAATAATCGTCCCTGCATTTTTTACCTGGTCAACAAATTTTTCGGCTGAATCAATCGTAATATCTTCGCCTGATTTAGTCAGAATGGCCATCTCCCGACGGTGGTCTTTTAATTTCTTTACTTCTGGATAGTCTGCCAGCTTGCCGCCAATCAAAATTAAATCAGCCCATTTCAAAAGATGATTGACTGTTTCCAGCTTGCTCTTTTTTACTCCACCTAATAAAACAATTACTGGTTTTTTAGGTTTTTCTCTGACCGAGGATAGAACCTTTATTTCTTCTAATAAATCAAGTCCGGCGGCATGAGGTAATAATCGAGGCAAATCAACAATTGAAGCGTGCTGGCGGTGAGAACTAGCAAAGGCATCATTAATGTAAAAATCGCCTAATTTAGCCAGCTTCCGAGCAAAAGCCTTTCGCGCTGTTTTTTTAGAACTCTCTTCTCTTGGATCAAAACGTAAGTTCTCCAAAACAACAATTCCTTTGGCTGGTATCTTCTCTAAATCTTTATGTTGAATTAAGGGAACTTTCTTTTTTATAAGCTTAGAAAGAAGTTTAACGACTGGTTCTAGAGACAAGTCAGGAGCAAACTCCCCCCCAGGTCGACCTAAGTGGGCCAAAATAATCACCTTAGCTTCTCTTGTTAAGAGAAGCTTAATCGTTTTTAAAGAATCCTCGATTCTTGTCTCATCAGCCACTTCAATTTTATCCTGGACAGAACAAAGAGGAACATCATAATCAGTTCGAAGAAGAACCTTTTTATCTTTTAAATCAAAATCGCGGACATCAGGCAGATTCATGGTTTAAAACCTTTAACTAAGTCTTCTAATTCTTTCTTGGGATTTCTAGCCAAAACCACGTCAGTGGCAACTAAAACTCCCTTGGCCCTCATTTTCAGACTAATCTCCACATCCTTCTGAGAGTGGATACCAGCCCCAACAATCAAAGGCATATCAATCATCTTTACTAGATTCCTAATTGCTTCTGGTTTTTCCGAAGCAACGGATTTCTCTCGACTGCCAATTAATTCTGGTGGTTCGTAAGCCAGAAGGTCAGGTTTAAATCTGGCTAATCTTTCTGCCTGACCAAGAGATTTGCAACAAACCAAAATTTTAAAATCTTTGGCTCTTTTTATCACTTGCCGAACTGTTCCTGGAGAGATTCGATGTTCACTGTGATTGAGAATCGTTCCTGAAGCGCCAGCCCCTTTAACTGCCTCCAAATTAATCCAGCCTGTATATTTCCCTTGAGGAAAAGGATCAATGTGCTGAACCCAAATCTCCAATTTCGGAAAACGATTTTTAAGCTGATACAAATCAATTATTTGAACCACTGGGATAATCTTAATCTTTGAAGTTTTTTGAACTTTCTCACAGATTTCAGTTAATTTGACCGCTCTTTCTCCTGTTCCTTCCCGATAAGTCTTGAAGTTTATGAAGATCATTCCTTCATTATATAATAATCTTGATGAAAGAAAAATTCACTCTCTTTCTTTCTTCTTCTCTATTCCTAATTATTCTTGTTTTATTATTCTTCTTGCCTCAGTCACGAAGATTAAGTTTTATTCCCCAATCTCTACCTTCTCAATTCTTTGGCCAATTCCTTGAAAAATTAGAAAAAGAGGAAACAATTACCTTAATTGCTGTTGGTGATGTTATGTTGGGCAGGAGTGTCAACGCCAAGATGCGAACTTTAAATGATTTCACCCACCCTTTTCTTAAAACCGCTGATTTCCTCAAACAGGCTGATTTAACTTTTCTTAACTTAGAGGCTCCTTTTTATAATAACTGTCCAACCACTAATACAGGCATGATTTTTTGTGCTGATCCAAGAGCGATTGAAGGATTAATCAGGGCAGGAGTCGATATTGCTAATTTAACCAACAATCACATTAAAAATTATGGCCAAGAAGGAATCAATTTAACCCAAGGTTTGTTAAAAGAAAATAAAATCTCTTTTCTTAACCATCAGGAAAACTTCCTTATCAAAGAATTAAAAGGAACAAAACTTGGATTTTTAAGTTTTGATTTAAGCTCAGGTTATCAAGAAGAGAAAATTATTAAAGCCATCAAGGAAAAAAAGCCTCAAGTTGATCTCTTAATTGTCTCCTTCCATTGGGGGACTGAATACGCTCAAGAACCTTCTTCTCGACAAATTGATTTAGCCCATCAGGCGATTGAGGCAGGAGCAGATTTAATCTTAGGTCATCATCCTCACGTGATCCAAAGAGTTGAAGACTACCATCAAGCTAAAATCGTCTACTCTTTAGGCAACTTTGTCTTTGACCAGCCTTGGTCTGAGGCAACGGAAAAAGGGCTCGTAGGCATTTTTACTTTCCAAGGCAAAAAACTAGTCAAATCTGAATTTAAAGAAGTCTACATTAAAGACTACTCCCAACCTGAATTAAAAGCAGAGTAAGGCCTTATCTCGGACTCTTGTGTCATAAGTGCTTAATTATTTCCTACAATTTAAATCTAAAAATAAGAAAGGGTTAACTGGCTCCGTATTTTTCCTCATCTCAAAGTGAAGATGGGGTCCTGTCGTTTGACCTGTCATCCCTACCTCACCAATTTTATCTCCTGTAAAAACTCTATTTCCTTCTTGAACCGAAAATTCTTTAAGATGACCATAGACTGTCTCAAATCCTCCATCATGAAGAATAACGACATACTGCCCTAAGCCTTCTTCTCTTCTCTCAACAATAGCCTCAACCCTATGTCTTATTTTCCCTTCCTCATCCTTCCAAGTCATCAAGCTCTTTGTAACAATTGTTGTTATTTCGGGTGACGCAGTGGCGATTAAAACTATTCCATCGGCGGCCGCTAAAACCGGAGTCCCCTCATCGCTACGAATATCGACTGCTTTATGCTTCTCCCAAAAACCCTGGGTGATCTTAGTTGCGTAACCAATACTAGGCCCTTTTTCAGTCAGTACGCCTTTTTTAATTGGCCATATGGGCCAACAAAAATCAGGTTCTTTCTCGACCCTTTCTCCAGAGGATCTTAAAAGAAAACCAGCGGCAGTGGCACCCAATGTGGCACAAGCTAATCGGAGAAATTTCCTCCGCCCTGGATCAAACTCTATCCCCACTCTCGTCCTTTCTATTTCTTCTTTTTCCGCCGGTAATCAGCAATTGCTTTTCTTAAAGCATCAGCGGCCAGGACTGAACAATGAACCTTAACCGGAGGTAAACCACCAAGTTCATCAGCAATCTCTTCTCGGGAAATCTTCTCTGCTTGTTTAAGAGTTTTGCCTTTGACCATGGTCGTCAACATACTTGAAGAAGCAATTGCCGCCCCACAGCCCAGAGTCTGAAATTTAATATCCGAGATTTTATTACCTTTAACTTTAATAAAAAGCCTCATCACATCTCCACAGATAGGATTACCTTCAGTGCCTACGCCATCAGGATTTTTAATTTCGCCCATATTCCGAGGATTCTGGATATGCTCCAACACTTTCTTTGAATAAAAACTAGGATAAAGATCACTTAAATCACTCATTGAAAACTCCTTTCGGTGCCATTTCCCTCAATTTCTTTACTATACCAGGTAAAACCTTAATCACATAATCAATTTCTTTTTCTGTCGTATCTTTTCCCAAAGAAAACCTTAAAGACCCGTGGGCTTCTTTTGGTTTATAACCCATCGCAGTCAAAACATGGCTTGGTTCCAGAAGCCCGCTCGTACAAGCTGAGCCCGATGAAGCAGCAACCCCAACCGCATCTAAATGAAGAAGCATTGCTTCACCTTCAGCACCCTTGACAATGAACGAAGCAATATGAGGAGCGCTTTGGTTCAGACGGCCAGTAAATTGGGCATCGGGAATTTTTAGAACTCCCTCAACCAACTTTTTTCTTAATTTTCCTATCCGTTCGGCATTCTCCTTTTTGTTTCTCTCGATTAGCTCAAATGCTTTTCCCAAGCCAACAATGTAAGGCACATTTTCTGTGCCTGACCGGAGTCCAAATTCTTGGCCACCACCATCCTGCTGTCTAATAATCGATGTTCCTTCACGAACATATAAAACCCCAATTCCTTTAGGAGCATAAAATTTATGACCAGTTAAAGAAAGTAAATCGACTCCTAGTTTATCAACGTCACAATCTAGATACTGAATCGCTTGAGTAGCATCAGTATGGAAAAAGACTTTTTCTTTCCCATTATCCACTCTTAATTTATTTATTTGCGAGATTGCTTCACCAATTCTGTCTATCGGCTCGATTGCCCCAACTTCATTATTAACATACATTATGGAAACCAAAATCGTTGTTGGTCTAATTGCTTTTTTAACATCAGTTACCCTAACCATTCCAGATTTATCAACCGGAAGGAAAGTGACCCTGTAGCCCTGGCTTTCTAAATGTCGAGCTGATTCTATTCCGGCTTTATGCTCAATCGAAGAGGTGGTGAGATGAGGGATTTCTCCCTTCTTCTTCTTTTCCCCATTTTTGAGAAATGCCTCTAAGACTCCCTTGTGAGCAAGGTTGATTGACTCAGTAGCACAGGAAGTAAAAATAATCTCTTTTGCTTTTGCGCCTAGAGAGGAAGCCACTTGTTCTCGGGCTTTTTCAATTGCCTTTCTAGTCTCCTGTCCCCAAGAATGTGGTTCTGAAGCGTTGCCAAACTTGCCTTTAAAATAAGGTTTCATTGCCTCAAAAACCTTTGGGTCCAGGGGTGTTGTCGCCGCATAATCAAGGTATATTCTTTTCATTAAAAAATCCCGCATTCTCCTTTCTTACACTTTTCCGAAATAAAATAATAAACTTTCCTGCCTTTTTTTCTGGAATTGAGAACTCCAGTATCCTTAAGATATTTAAGGTGATGGGTAATTGTCGGCTGAGTAACCTCAAAATGCTTGGCAATCTCCATTACTGACATCTCTTTCTTTTCCTGCAAAAGACTAATTATGCCAATCCGGGTCTGGCAAGCCAGACCGGCAAAACAAGTTGCACAAGCAGAAGTTAGTTTCATAATATATCGATGATAATCTATATATTGAATTTTGTCAAGAAGAGTTTGAATTTGAAACTATTAAAAAGTAAAATTTATTTGTGAGCAAGAAAATCATTATCCTCTTTATCCTTCTTGCCTTTGCTATCCGCCTCTTTCCTGGCCCTGATAGGTTTATTTTTAGTTATGACCAAGCCCGGGATGCTTTTGTCTCTCGAGGTATTATTGAAAACCGGGATTTAAAAATCCTTGGTCCGCCAGCCGCTGTTGATTTAGAAGTCACTGGTGCCTTCCATGGCCCTTTTTATTATTATTTAATCAGCCCTTTTTATGTTTTCAGTAGGAGTAATCCCAATTCAGTTCTTCTTCTAACCATCTTGATCAATGTTTTAACCTTAATTCCTCTTGCCTTTTTAGCCCAAAAACTCTTTAACAATAAAGCTGTTACTTTTATTTCTCTTCTTCTTTTTACCATTTCTTTTGAACAACACTCCTATGCTCGCTGGCTTTCTAATCCCTCGCCAGCGATCTTTTTTCTGGCTCTTTTCCAACTTGGATTCTGGTTAATTATTACTAAGCCTAAAAACCTTTGGGGCTGGTTTCTTGCTCCTCTTGGATTAAGCCTTGCCATTCAACACCAGCTTTTTCTTTTATCTTATCTACCTGTCTCAATTCTCACCATCCTTCTCTTGGGTAAATTCCCCAACAAGATTAAACCATATCTAATTGCCATTATTACCTTAACCATTGGTCTCTCTTCTTTTATCCTGGCTGAATTAAAATTTGGCTTTCAGATGACTAAAGGCCTTCTTTGGGGTCTTTTAACTGGCTTAACCTCTTCTCCTAAAACGGCTACTGATTTTATGATTAATTTTCTAAATCGATTAAGCCAGGTTTTTGCCTACAATACTCTTAATCTCGGTCAACCAACTGGTTTACTTTTCTTTTTTGTTTGTTTAACCATCATTTTCTTTTCTTGGAAAAAATTAACCAAAAAAGAAAAACAGGCTCTTTTTTATCTCTTGATCTTGATTTTTTCTTCTTCTCTCCTTTTTCTTTTTTCAGAAAACAGTGTTAGCTTCATCATGCTTGGCTTAGCGATACCGATTATTGTCTTTACCTCATTTTCTCTAATACTTCTTTTTAAGAGACAAAAACTAATCACTCTTGTTCTCCTAATCATGATCGTCATCACTAACCTAAATAAAATCGCCAATCAAAATCTCCAAACCACGCCTATCTTTGCTATCCAAGAAAACATGACTTTAGAAAATGAAAAAAGGGTCATTGATGCCTGCTATCGTTTAACTGAAAATCAATCTTTTAGTTTAAACACGGTTACCAACCCTCTTTTCATTAACACCACCTGGTCCTATCTCTTTCAGTGGTATGGACAATCCCAACATGGCTATCTACCTACTTGGTCAGGAATCTCTCAAAAAGGGAATTTAGGAGAAGAGATTCTATCTCGAGATGAAAATAAAGAAGAAATAAGAATTCTAATCATTGAACCTCCACACGGAATCCCCAAAACTTGGATCGAAGCTAGTGTTCAAGAAGAAAATCTTCATTCAAGAATTGTTAAGGAGGAAGAAATTGATTATTTTATTGTTCAACTTAGAGAAAAACTTTCTGATAAAGAATTAGAAGAAAAGATAAAAGAAATTAATTTACTCAGACAAAAACCCCTGGATTCTCTTTCGCCTTTTGAAAAAGCTCTTTTACATGTCTATGACCTAAGAAAACAGGCGACAAAAAGCGGTCCTTTTTAGGGGCACCGCTTTTGTCAGTAAGGAGTTCCCTTACTTCTTTTTCTTTCTTTTCCGAGCCACAGTCACCACCTCCTTTCTTTTTAATAAGCTCGTTTTTAATCCTCGCCTCAATCCTCGTCTTCATCATCAACCTCTTCTTTTTCAGTAGTGTCAAGGCCACAATCTTGACAGACTCCCTCTTCATCTAATTCACCACCACAGTCAGGACACTCCGCCATAGTCTTCACCTCCTTTCAATCACTAAAAAACTCCTCAAAATCTAGCTTGAGGAGCTAAAATCCAAAAAGGGCAGAATATTTAGTTTTTTCTTCATGTTTTTTGCCCCGTTTTTCGAGGCAAAAATAGCCTGCCAATAGATAATCCTATTTAAGAAGTTTTGTCAATAGCCAATTCAAGGCTAAATTAAGATTCCATCCTGAAGTAAATTCCAAAACCAGCCAAAACGGCTGCCACCAAAAGCCATTGGGTTGAGGCTAGCCAGAAATCGCTACCCGTCGCTCCGAAAGCAGCTAAAAAAACACTAATCAGTGAACCAACCATTAAGAACTGAGAAATCTGTCTCACCTCTTTCTTCTTTATTTTCAATTTTCTCACCCCCTTCTTAATTTCCATTATATAACAAAATTAAAAAGGAAAAAGGAGAAGGTTTTCTGTTAAACTAAACCAAAAAGCATGGCCAGACCCAAACCGAGAATAATCAATCCAGCAACTAAATGAAGATAGCGGATATTTTTATCTTTCCAACCAGAAACACTCTCAACCGTCGTAAAGCCAATAAAACAGGCGATGGTTATTGCTAACATTGGCAAGATAAAAATTAAATTATAAAGCAAAAGCCAAGGAATAGTCTCAATAAGATCTAGAGAACAAAGAATTCCTCCACAAATAACATAAGGACCAATCGTACAAGGAAGTAAAAAGATAGTCACTAAAGCACCAGCAACAAAAGCGCCTTTTGGGCTAGCAACTTTGAAAAACAAACTTCGAGCCTTAGGTCTAAGAAAAACTGGCATTTCCGTCAAAAAGCCACCAGGTTTATAACGGATAAAATCTTTAATGTTTAAAATTCCTAAGATAATCGCCACCAAACCTAGGGCCCGATAAAGCCAAAGGCGAAAGCTGGCTAAAACCTGGATTATTTGAAAAAACTTAACAATAACCAAACCATAAAGAAAATACATAACAAAAACTGAGAAACTAAAAGCTAAACCTGCCAAAAGAATGTTAACTCGCTTTTTAGGGGCAAAGGCTAAAATGGCGAAAAGCAAAAGAACAAGGACTGCTAAAGCGCAGGGATTAATGGCATCAACAGCAGCCAGGGAAAGAACTTTAGGTAAAGTAAGTTCACTCGGAATAATCTTCCTAGACTGTTCGTCTTCTATTGAGATAGATTCTGGAAATATCTTAGGCTTACCAGGCAGACGAGTAAGTTCAAGCTCATTGAATTTAACTGAGGAGCCATCAATTAGAGGACAAGAGTTGCCTTGGTGCTCTTTTATTAATTCCTCAAGATTATTAAGGATTGCCCTTTCACCATTGATAAACTTCTCTTTCCCAAAAATTATTAGAGGAATCCCTAAACCTGAATTGTAAACATCATTATATTTAGCCAATAAAGGCGCGTTTTCTTGCTCTTGATAGATCTCGTATTTAATGACCGCCAGATCAGAATATTTCTCAGGTAGTTGTTCTAAAACGACTGGATCGGTTTTGGCACAATGAGGGCAACCAATACCAGAAAAATAAACAAGACAGGTCTTTTGTCCATTTACGGCCAGACTAGGAGAAGCCAAGAGGCCAAAATAAAAAAAGAAAAGAAGCAAACCAAGAATTATTCTCTTCATAATCAGTTCTTAAGGATAAAAGATTTTCTTCTAAAATTCAACCCTTCCTGTCAGTCTCGATTCTAATTGCCTTTCCTTCAACCAAACCTTGACTGACTTTCTTACGAGCTGAAGTTAAAACTCTTTGAAAAGTCGACTGGGATATCCCCATTTTTTTTGCTCCCCTAACCTGATCCAAGCCTTGAAAATCAGCCAACCGTAAGGCTTCTAGCTCATCTGTCTCCAAATTGACTTCTTCCAAAAAACGCAAAGGAATCCCTCGGGGTTTGAAATAAGTCACCCCTGGCCGAAAACCAATCATTCTTGGTCTTTTTGGTCTTGGCATAGTATAATCAAAGCACGGCGGGGGCTGACTAGATTTCTCTAATCAGCCCTCCCTTTATTCGGTAACTTGAAGCTCCTTTTTCTCCTTGGCCACGTCTTCTAATTCCTCTTCTAAAGCTTGTTTGTATTCTTTTAGAGCTTCTAATTGGTCCTTTTTTGTTTGGGGCCATTTCCAGCCAAAGTATCTACCTAGGCCTCGGCCCGGACCAAACCTTGCCCGCCAATCCAAACCCAGTCCGCATGGCCCAAACCCACGGCCGGTAATTGGGCCCTGGCCCAAAGGACCAGTTCTCTCAAATCCTGGCATATGTTTCACCCCTTCCCAAACCTAAATTATGAATATATACCCATTATAAAGGGTTTGAGAGGCGATGTCAAGAGTTATCAGCTCTTCTTTCTTCTTCTTGAAAGTTTGTTAGGATTATTTGGTGGTCCAAAAAGAAGGCGACGAAAAAGCTTGCTGTCAACAAGTAATTCGCTAATCATCGCAAAGGGTAAAGCCACTAAAAAAGCCACTTTAAAAACATGAGGAGTAATCACGGCGTCAGTGGCAAAGTGAATCGCCAAAAGATCCTCAGTCACTCCCATCACTACTCCGATAACAAAGAATTCAAAAAAGCGAATAATAATTCTTCTTTTGGTCTTGGGCCCCATTATTTTCAGTTTACACTTTTTTCTTTTTTTTAACAAATAAAATAAAAGGATCCCCGATTGGTCCTCAACCAGAGATCCCCATTCTTATTTTTTGATTACTATTGATTATTTCTTGGCTTTAGCTTTAATAGTAATCTTTTTAGGTTTTGCCTCTTTGGCGATTGGGGCTTTAATAACCAAGACGCCATCTTCCATGTTAGCTTCCATTTTGGCTGGATTAACCGCCCTCGGAAGAGTGGTGCAATAATCAAAAGCAGTTGCTCGGCGTGAACGGTAAACAACCTTCTTTTTCTTTTTTTCCTCTTCGGTTTCTTCTTCCATGCCCCGAATTCGGAGAACACCGTCCTCAAAAGTGATATCAATCTTGTCTTTAGGAATTCCAGGGACAGCGGCCTTAACCACAACTTCTTTATCAGTTTCATAAACATCCAAGCCTTCTCCTGACATTAATTCTGGCCAGTCTTCGTCTTCAAGCAAAGAAGGAAACCGCCAAACCCAGGGTGAAGGTCGCCAACGAATAATTGCCATAATCTTTTCACCCCCTTCCATTGGCACTCTTTGTTTCAGAGTGCTAATTAAATTATGGTCAGGCGGTTAAACTTTGTCAAGTCCAGCAGATTAGGAGTTTAAGAGAAGCTAGAAACTAGAGTAATTTTTTGTTTTTCTATTTTATTTTTATTGTTATAAGTAAACTTAGCCTTAAACTTTTCTCCTTTTAAGACTCGAGGTAACCAAAGAGCGTCACTGGCCCACATTTCTTGATAAGGAACTTTAGCTATGGAAAACCATCGAGGTCTCATTTCCTCTGACTCAGCAACTTTCCCCATCCATTTTCTAACCAGAAAAATATGGGCGACCCAAGCTCCTCCGCCAGGGATACTAGGTTCAATAAATGTTATCTCCGCTACTTTCTCAAACTCGGTCGGAGAAATATTGAACTCCTCCTTCATTTCTCGCTTCATTACCTCTTCTATTTTCTCTCCCTTTTTTGCCTTACCTCCAGACCCATTCCATTTCCCTTCACCAAAACCTCTTTTCTTCATCCCTAACAAAACCTTTTTATTTTTAGTCACAAAAGCAATCGTCACTCGGGGTAAAGGTTTCATTGTTAATCAAAAATCTCTTTCCTCAAGAGCTATTATGCTAAAACCTCCTCTGTCCTACTCCTGCATTCCACCCTGCATTAACTCGTCTAAATCCACAAAGTTAATGTCAGCCGGGGGGTTGAATTTGGCATCAGTAAAGACAGCCGGGGCACAGCGATATTCGGCCTCAGTCGGCACCGTTACCTGGCCTTCTTGAGTGTATTCTTCAGATGTCTCCCAAAAATCTCCCTCAAAACACATCTTCACTCCTTGTGTCTCACCAGTGCTCCAACTCCACATACAATTATCCTTAATAATCACATAGCCTGTCTTACCTTGCTGGCTAACCTCGCCGTACATCTTTTCACCCTTGACATAGCTAGTTCCTATAAAGTCACCTTGGGTATAAGTACACTTCATCGGCACCCCCCTAGCCACCACGTCTTTGATTTTGCCAACAAATTCCTGACCTTCCTCTCCGGCCTCTTTCTCAACCACACCAGGAACAGTGGGTAACGAAATTCCGCCCTTGCCCTTGCCCAAAAACATCCAAGCACCAACCGCTAAAACTGCAATCACAACCACCACGATAATAATTAAAGGTAAGTTCTTTTTCATTTTTTAACTTCTCACCTCCTTTCTTCGCCTCCGGGGGTGAATAATCGCCCCCAAGAAGATAAAATAAACCTATCAGTCCGTTCCAAGAGATCAAGAAAAGTTCTGACTAAATTAGACTTCTTTCCCTCTTCTACTTCTTCTTTAAAGCTGGCTCCTAAAACCTCAGCCTCTTCATAAAACTTCATTTGGGTTTCTTCTATCTCTTCTCCTAAAACCTCTGGTTGGATTAAAACCTCCTGCTCTTCTTTCTCTTCCTTAGAAATTTCTTCTGGTAAAATCAGGTAGGAGGTGGAGGCTAGTTGTTTCAATACGTTTGTTCCTCGACCATCATTAGCTAAAACCATCGATGAAGGCAAAAACTCGATCTGAGCTAAGCCTGGACTCTTTCCCTGAAAAAGAACTGTGCCGAAGGTGCCCCGATCAGCAAAAAAACCAGGACTGGGCAAACCACCAGTTAATCTGGCATAACCAACCTCATTATTAATCTCTTTTTGAATAAAAATGTTGGCGAATGAATCTTTGGTTGAGATTCCGACCATCTCGATTCTTCGAGAGTCAAAACCTATATCGGCTTGGACAGCGTTAATTGCCTTTTTAATCCCAGCTATTTCAATTTTCATCAGACAAATTTCTTCCAGGCGGCACTGGCTCTTTGGAGGAATAGTAAAAGCAACTGTTCTCGGCGTTGGTGGAAAGCCTAAGTTGAATAAAATTTTGCTTTCAGTAAAGACTAAACCAAAAGCAATCAAAGAAAAGATTAAAATTAGAGAAGCATTAAGAAAAGCCGAAGAAAGAGACTTTGGATTAAGGCCCCCCTTCTTCCGAACCTTCTGACGACACAGAGGACATCGCTCGCCCTCTTTCTTAACCCGACAAGACAGACAAGGAATCTGTTTTGGTGTCAATAACCACCATACTGGGTAAGCAACGGCAATGAACACCCCAAAAAGAGCTAGAACATGAACCAGCAACCAGGAGGCAACAAGGAAAGAAAGAATTTTTAGAAAAAGAGTAATACCTGGTAAAAGTATCATCCTACATAGTATAACAAAATTGAAAAATCCCTTAAATCACAATGGTTGTCGCGATTGATATCGCATTTTCTTGGTTCTTTCTTCTTAGGAGTTTCCCCTCTAGCCTCGGCGACCTCTTTTAGTAAAGCGCTTCTCCATTCATCTACCCAAATCTTTACCGCATTAAAAACCTCAGTTATTTCAATCTTGCCGCTACCATCTGGGTCAAAAAGGGCAACAACTTGAGGAAGAGGTGGAACCGGCACCAAAACCGGCGTGGAAGTCGGAGTGGGAGTCGCTGTGGGTGTTTCGGCAGAAGTCGCTGTTGAAACCGACGTGGTCGCAGGAGCTGAAGTAGGAGTTGGCGTGGGAGAGGGTGTGGGAGTGGGCGCAACGCAGTTGGAGGTGTCAAAAGTACAGGCAATATCGCAACTTAAATCGCCGCTAGCATAACCAAGACTAAGACAAGTCTCTCCATTAAGATCATCACCCTCGCAATCTTCTCCTCCTTCGATAATCTTATTGCCGCAGATGCTGATTTTAATCGTCACATTTATATAATCCACTATATCAGCATAAATAGGAGTCGTTCTCAGCAATACCACTGCAACAGGAGCTAAGCTTAAAAAGAAAGTAAGCAGCATCATGTTTTTTATGAGTTTCATCCATCTCGATTATCTGTTGAAGAAGTTTTACTCCTAGGCTTCTTAAGATTAATCTGTATGTTGAAGAACTTCTTAAGTAGAACCAGTAGGCCAAATATTAATATCACAACTACAACTCTTTGCGGCCAGGGGGCATAGACTTTAAAAAAGGTGACTATTTTATAATAAATTCCCAAGAGAAAGTTTGCTGGCTCAACTGTAAAATAAAGTTTGGCGGCAGCAGCCACACCAATTTTTGTCTGACCCTGCTCTGCTTTTTTGGTTGGATGAGCCTCCAAATAAGCAAAATAATCGCCCGGTTCCATTTTTAGGGGCAAGTTAAGCTTAACATCAACTTGCTGAGTTTCACTCGGTTCCAAGTAAAACCTCTGCGGGGAAAAAATAAACCAAGCTTGCAGGGGCCGGAGCTCAGGTTGTTTTTCGTGATATTCAATCGAAACTTCATAGTCAGAAGGCTCATCTCCGGTATTCAAGACAGTGAAGGAAGGCAATTGATAAATCACTCCTGGTTTTAGCTTCTCATCAACCTGAATTTTGCCGACTCCAACCCCAACACCTATTTTGGCAAGAGCTCGACTGGGCAACAAAGAAAAGATAACAAACAAGGAAAGCGCGGCAATAACTAACTTTCTCATTAAATCGATTATACCAACAATGAAGAGAAAAACAAACCGAGAAGAATTTTAGCTGGCGACTGCCTGAACTGTCACATCAACCGATTGCTGAGTAAACACCGTAGAAGGATTAGGGGTGTTTATCTGGAGCTGAAAGTCAACTGTGCCGCTTTCCGCCACACTGGCCTTGAGTGTTTGATAGCTAGTAGTAAGAGCGGTATAATTAGTTAGCGGCGTCGTGCAATCATCGTCTGTGTCATTACAGAAATGGTGGGTGTACGTATCACTTCCGGCAGTACCAGCTAATGTCCAGTTAGCAGAGTTTTGCCCTTTAATATTAATGGTGGAGGTAATGTTTCCGTCGTTAGTGGCGGTTTGCATATCATTTACTCCGGCTGGAAGAGTGTTTTGCGTTGAGTTTTGTCCGAGTGTTTCGTAACCAATAGAACCGTCAGAAACAGATACGGCAATATTCTGAACTGTAACAGTGGCCGTCACCGTAGCAGTAGTAGCAGCTTTGACTATTCCGGAAGATGTTACTATAAAAAAGGATGTAGCTAACAAGAAAGCTAGTAGTGAATATAAATATTTTTTCATTTTTACACCTTGATAATTTATATTAAATAAACCTGAAAAGATTTGTCAAGGAGTAGTTTTACGAACTCATTGTTGGACTGCTTGAATGGTAACATCAACTGACTGCTCAGTGAATACGGTGGATGGATTGGGAGTGGTGATTTGTAATTGGATATCAACCGTGCCATTGACAATAATTCCCGTATCAAGCGCCTGATAGCTGGTGGTTAAAGCCGTGTAATTGGTGGGTGGCGTGGTACAATCAGCAGTCGTATCGTTACAAAACTTATGAACATATTGGTCAGAACCGGCAGTACCAGCTAATGTCCAGTTAGTAGAATCCTGGCCTTTGATATTAAAATTTTCGGTTACATTGCCGTTATTTTCGGCCGTTTGTATATCATTTAGCTCACCGGGAAGGGTGCTTTTTGAAGTGTTAGCCGCCATCATTCCATAAGCAATCGTTCCATCAGTAGTAATAGTTACGGAAACAACGGCAGCCTGAATCGTAATTACTCCCGGCGAATAGTCATTCACATCAGGATTCACACCATCAGTGGCAATACCATAAACATAATAATCTCCAGGCGTCATACCAGTCGTATCCCATGAACAGATTGCTCCCGTGCCTTCTGCTTGATCCTGACAGCCGGTGATGGCCGTACCATCCAGACCGGAACTATCGGAATCATAATAAAAATCAACCGTCGCTACATCTTCTGCATCTGATAAATCATAGGTGATATCGTAAGACTGACCAACAACGACCGTATCGCTCACTCCGTCCGGCTGGGAAATGGTTAAAGAAGGCGGATTATTGGAAACTTCCCAGGTCAAAATACATTTACCATTAGCGCCACTTCCGCCGCTTTTACTGCCACCCGTTCTTCCTCCACCTCCCCCACCACCTCCACCAGGCGCCACTCCCGGGTCACCATTACTATTCACATTACCTCCATTACCCCCATCGCCACCATCAGCAACTCCGGAGGCGCCGGTTTGACTGGTAGCTGATGTTCCATTGGAACTCGCGCCCGCGCTTTCTCCTCCTCCACCACCAGCAGTCCCACTCCCTTGGTATCCACTTCCGCCGTCATATTTTGTGGTGCCGGTGCTGGCACTTGCCTGTCCGCCTGTTCCGCCACCAGCGCCTGAACTGGTGCTTTGTCCGCCGGCTCCTCCTTTAGCCAAAACACTACCGGCATCGCCATCGAAAGAAGAATCGCCGCCGGCCGGTCCGTCTCCCGTACCACCACTTCCGCCAACTCCCACAGTAACAGTATATCCAGTGCTAGGAGTAACTGTTATCCCCGTTGTTTTGGCGTAGACTCCTCCACCTCCACCTCCGCCACCAGTACCACTTTTAACATCGCCGCCGCCGCCAGCCCCCCCAGCCCCCCAGCACTCAACATCGACTGAAGTTACACTCCCGGGGGCAGTCCAAGTGTCAGTTGACGTAAACTCTTGACTGTCCGCCCGCGCTTCCTTAATTTTTGGCGGAATCTGAGGATTTTGCCAAATCCGTGGCCAACCGGCAAAAAACCAAACCGATATCAAAAGAAGGATTAAAAAGGTTCTTAGTGGTCTTTTTACCCGCATAGACTACTCAATTATACCTTGAAGTTAATAATAGCGAAATAACAAAATTATGCCAGGAAGTTTCAGTCGGAAACCCAAAAGACGATCTCCCAAGAACAATTCAAAAAGGAAACTCGCTCCGGCGGGCAAAATCAAATCATAACCTAATTCCTTTTATAAATCGCCAACCCAGTTTTTTAAAGGACTCAATTTTCTCCCCTCCTAACTGATTTTATCTTACCCAAATCAAACAACTCAATAAATCGAACTCTTTTGGAGTCAACTTGACGAAATTAGAAGTCAAATCAAAGGTTCAGGCCTTTGGCGGTCGAGCTTCATTAACAACCATCTTTCGTCCCTGAAAATCCTGACCATTAAACATTTCAATCGCTTTTTTTGCTTCTTCTTCAGTGCTCATTTCAACAAAGGCAAAGCCTTTTGATCGGCCAGAATACTTGTCAGTTATCACGGTCGCACTAGCGACCTTGCCAGCCTGAGCGAAAAGTTCTCCTAGCTGCTCTCCGGTAACACCGTAGTCAAGATTACCGACATAAAGTTTAAGATTCAATTTATTCACCTCCTTTCTTAATCATGGAAATTTCTTTGGAGACCAGCCTTGCCGCTAGGCAGGCCAAAAGGAGACCAAAAGAAAAACCAGACATTAACGAAACAGATACTAGCAAAAATTATATAAAAAAGCAATGTTTTGTATTACGACAGCATTGCTGACTATATTCTTGTTAATTAAACGAGGAATTAGTCTTCTTCTACCTCAGAAGACTCTGGAGCCTTGTCGTTGCCTATGATAAGAAGAAAGTCAGCCTCACTTGGAAGAGTTTCTCCTTCTGGAAGGGAGCTAATTTTAACCCCGAGAACACTGGCAATCTCCTGAGTCTCATTTTGCCTGTCACCGATCAGGTCAACTAAAAGAGTCTCTTGGTAGTCAGTGCCTTTGGCATTGGCTCTTGTTTTAATCTCTACTCCAGGAAAGTCCTTTTTGAGCTCGGTTTCCATAAGCCTTGTCAAGCCCGCAACCTCGGTCCCATTGAGAAGAACAAATCTCATTCTTTTAGTTTCCTCCTCACTCTCCTGACTCTGGACGTTTATGGTTTCTTGGTTCTGAATATTGACTGTCCCAACCTCAATCACTCTGTTCTCAGACGGTCTGTAGAGTATAACCTTACCTGCATCAGCGTAAATGAGCAGTTTATCTCCTTCCAAGGCATTATCAAAAAAGACTTGTCCTTGTAATTGCTCCTTATCCGAAACCGTGGCCACTGTCGGATATTCATCTTCTGGTAAAGTAATCAAGCTCCCTACCCGGGCAATCAGTTCTTCTTCTTCTTCTTTAAGGATAGAAGGGCCTTTAATCAACCCCAGGATCTCAGGGTTTTTCCTGACAATATTAACGGTCAATAAAACACTGAGGGCCATTAAAATAACGACAATGATCATGCGCAATGATAGCGGAGAAAAGATAGCTTTACTAATCGCTGAAAGGACTTTTTTCATAGGCTTGCCTTCTGTATATCATACCTTTTTCCTTTTTGCAAGTCAGTATTATTTCTCGACCGCTTATGATACAATTAGCCTCAAGTGAAAGATATTTTAAAACCAGGGGCAAAAATCCTAATTCTCCTGACCCTATTTCTGATAGGTTACTACTTTTTTATTCTTGGGCCAAGGCTTGCTATACCTGAAAAAGCGGCTCAATTGGAAAAAGAAATTGGCCAGCACTACTTCAATCTTCTCCAAAACAGGCTCGCTTTTGTTGAGTTGACCAGGCTTAACCCAGGTTCAGCCGCTTTTAACTTAGAAAAATCAAGCCTCGTAGAAACAATTCAAAAAACAAATCAAGAAGGCCAAGAAGCATTAAAGAAAGCGGGTGAACTGCCCAAAGTAAACCAGGAGTTCTCGGAAAAGTTTCCAGAGCTGATTGAGAAAACCAAGCAGGTCTACCAAAAGCAAAACCAACTATTAGAAAGAGTCTTTAAGACTAATTCTTATGAAGCCGGCATTGAAATTATTAAATCTGATGAATCAGTTGAGCTCCTAACCCAGGAAACAAACCTTATCTTGGAATATCAATACTGGCTGGCCAAAATTGATGACTTGAGAAACAAGTATTAGGAACGACGAGGTCTCCCTCCTGGGTCTAGTTTTCTTACAACTCATTATCCAATTCTGCTGCAGGCGAAGCTTCAGCCGAAGGGGTCGCCTCCAGTTCCTGTCTTATTTCTTCTTCGGTCACTACTATCGGCTCTTCTTCTGGAGTTGGTTCTTGAGTCGGTAAAGGCAGCTCAGGTGAAGAGGTAACCTCAGCTGCCAAAGAAGGTCCCTCTTTCTTCTCATCCTCCACGCCATTTAAAGTTATATTTCCATTCTCAAAAGCAGGATGTTTAGCCGCAATTCCAGTGGCAATTTCTCGTGTTTCCTGGCTACTAATTGAATAAACAATTGCTCTCCAGTTACCATCAACATCTTGCCTGGCATAGACAATGTTATCCCCCTCAATATTGGCATTCACCGAAACATCGCCACTTGTTAACTGTTGAGTTGATTTGCCATCAAACAAAAACAATTGCCACCTATCTTCAATCCATTTTTCCCAAACTATTTCTCCCTTTCTTGATACTTTTGGTTTTAAATTCGTCCCGGAATTCGTGATCTGGAGTGTAGTTTTTGTCGGAATATGATAAAGATAAATTTGTCCAGCCCCATTTACATCGCCAGCCCAGACAATATATTCACCTTTCGAATTCGCGTGCCGGCTGTTTTGACCTTCTGGAGAAACATAATTTTTCTTTCCTTCAAAAAGATAATAAACTCGCATAAATCCATCTTTTGTTTCTTCGCCCACCTCTACATTATTTGAGGCAAGATAATCAAGAAAAACTGCTTGTCGCTGGCTAATTTGAGCCAGAGTTGGCCGTACAGCCACAAACAATAGGCTCGCTATTACAAACGGAACCAGCCAAGATTTTATCTTTTCATTCATAAATCAATCTGCCCACCAAAAACCTTTTTCAGAGCCGCCGACAAATATATTGCCGTGTCTTAATAAGTCCCCTGTACCAGGTTCTGTCTCGAGAGTGGGACAGTTGGTATAACTATCAAAAACAGTCCCGTCTGACTCAATGACTCTAAATGTATATTGAGATGCACTCGAAGCGCTCGTCCCCACAATATGGAAATCATATTCTATTTCTTGACCCGTAGTGGCACTGTTGGGGTTAGTCCCAGTCGGGTTTGATTTGATGTACTCCTCAAGAACATTGGAAACTGGAGAAAGCCGGCTGACAGTTAAATCGGTTCCGTCGGTAACAGTTGAAGTCGCAAAATCCCAATCTTGACTGGTACCAACGTCAGTCCAGCCAGAACCCGTACAGTCTATAGAGGTTTGCTTTTTGAACTGCAACTTAAATGCCGTGTCACTTGCTGGTAAATCAGTGGTATTAACCGTAAAGTTAACCCTCAAACGCAGCTCTTGGGTGGTACTTGGCGGATCATTGCTGACTGGCGTTGCCGTAATCGCTGTATCCTGGGCAATATCAGGATCTCCCCAAGGTTCAGTGACATCCTCGGCATCTGAATCCACGTACCAGCGATAAGAATTAAGGGTGAAAGTCGGCGCCAAAACCACCTCATTGTAAGTCCCATCCAGCTCAGCCGCTGCCACATAAATCTCGCCACCATCAGGGCCTTTGTTCTGAGTATAAGCCCAATCTAACTTCAAAACCGCTCCATCCCAGGTTGTTTTATCACTCCCGGTTACTGTCGTGAAACTTACACTATAAAAGCCTGCTGTAGTAGTTTGTATTGCCAACTGCTCTTGCGACGTCAAAGTTGTTGTCTCGTCCGACTGGAAAACTTGACCTGTCAAAATAGCAGTATCATCACTAAAAAATGCCGGCGCATTCAGATAAAAATCAATATCTAAAGTGGCCATTGAGCTAAAATCAGCCGGCATATCAGTCAGATTCAAAAACACACTGCCGGCAGCACCATCATTGTTAATATAATCACCAGTGTCTGGTGTATCTGGATCATCATCAATAGAAGCATATAAATTAGTAGCTCCATCACCTGCATCAACCACATTAGTTATAGTACCGTCGGGAGTAACCGGCCTAAGGGTAGGCAAAGCAGTAATGGCCTGAACTTCCTTAATTCTTGAATTTAACGGCCAAAGCACAACCATGGCCAGAATAAGCACCAGGCTTATGGCTTTGGCAAATAATTTCTTCTTGTTTTCCATTTTCCTCTTCATTGTACCGGTAATAGTAATTCTTTGAGATTTGCTCATTTACTCACTAATTTCTAGAATTTGGCGTAGTATTCAAGATAAATTCTACCCACTCTGGCATTGGCACTACTGATTGAACCAAGTCTTAGTTGAATGGTCATAATCCCGTTGGCTGCATACGTCCCCCCAGAGCACCCCTGGTCAGTTGTTTTGTCTGCCCAGGTACTGACTGTTCCAGGTTCTATACTCACGGCGGCAATACAATCAGCAGTGTTGGCGGTATCATATATTTGAACTATTTCGATAGTTGTGTTTGCCAAGTTGTCTGAATATGCTTCGGCGGTAACGGCATCACTCGAGGTAAAGGCGTCAAAATCAGCGGGCAAGGGAACGCGGACCCAAATATCATAGTCTTGACTAGTTCCTGTTTCTGAGGTGGTCCAGTTGTAGTAATTTTTCCAGTTAGTGGCCGTCTCGTTATCTGATGTCATTGTCCCTGTATTATTTGAGCCATCTCCTGTTAATGTTGCTCCGGCATATTCAGGCGACAAAGTAATTCTTTTAGTTGGCCTGGCCGTGCCAGCATAAGTTGGTCCGCTGGTTTCATCAACCTGGAAATAATTGGTGGCGTCTCCCAAACGGACAATGTTGCTGGCGTTGATGGTCAAGGTACCATCTGAGGTAATGGAATCAGAATTAACCGCCAAAGCACCAGCCACAATGGTTATACCTCCATCAGTAACTGAAGCCCCTCCTGAGGAAACCGTCAAAGTATCAGCTAAAGTCAACCCGCCTGTGCCACTAAAATTAGTTCCTGATGACCCAATATTCGTGAGTATGTAGCTAGTGTTCAGATCAATATTACCAGCGGCAGTAAAAGCCCCAAGAGTGTCGGTAGCATTATCAAAAGTAATCCCGCCATTAGCGGCAATTGCTCCTGAAGCAGAAATAGTCGTAAAAGCGCCAGTAGAAGTAGAGTTAGAGCCAATCGCCGTGCCATCAATATTGCCACCATTTATATCAACTGTACCTGCAGTCAAAGTCCCCGAGTCGGTTAGTTCGCCAAGGGTAATACCGGAATCAAGCAGATCAAGTTCGATGGAAGCAATAGTGGCCGCTCCGGTAACAATATTGTTGGTGCCAATATTAATCGCGTTGGTAATGTTGGCGTCAGAAGCATCAATCGCATCAACAATTCCGTCGGCCAGGGTTCCAGAAACAGTAATCAGAATGGCGTCATCAACTACGGTTGAACCAGAAGCTGAGGTATCAGCATTGTCAAGCCTCAAAAGCGCTTCAGTATTAACATCCGCTGTTTGTGCAGTAATCGTATTGATAATTGACATCACTCGTTGGGTAGTGATCGATCCAGCGTTGTTATTGAAATTATTAGTCCAAGCGTCAAGAGCTCCAGTCGCTGTCCAGCCCATAGTTGTGGTGTTGGCTGCATGAGTAAGCGAAAGCGGTCCTGTGGGATTAGTCAAGTCACTCCAGGCGCCTCCACCACCCCCAGTGTCAAGATTGGTAATGCTGCCGTTTTGACACTTTTTCAGGGTGGTATCACCGGAATTGGCCCAGATAAAGTAATCGCCGGCGCCACAGGTTGGATTGGTGGCCTCTTCAATAAATTCAAGATAATCATTACCGCTGGCATCACCAACAGTAATTTTTGTATTCGCGGTTAAAGTGGTTACCGTGGCTGCCGCTGGGCTACTGGCGCCAATGGTCACACCATCAATATTTCCCTGGTTAATATCAACCGTGCCGGTGGTCACGGTCAGGGTCCCAGAGTCAGTTAGTTCACTTAAGTTAACACCAGAATCAAGAAGATCTAGTTCGGTCGAAGCTAAAGTAGTCGCCCCAGTAGTAATGTCATTCGTCCCAATCGCCAAAGCGGTGCCAATCTCCGCATCCGAAACATCTACGGCGGTGGTGATCGCTGTTGATCCTGCCCCGGTGATAATGACACCGGCAGTCATCGCCTGGGTGGTGTCAGTGTGATTAATCGCCAAAGCAGCATCTAGAGAAGCAGCGCCATCGCCAGTCTCAATCACCAGGCCCCGAGCACTACCTGAGGAAGAAGTGTCGTCAATAATCGTGATTTGGACCGCATCAGCGCTATTTGTGTCCGTTATTGTGGCCGAAAGAGCAACTACATCAGTGGTGGAAGCAGTCGTATTACTAATGGTCAAGTTTTCTGTTCCTCCAAAAGTCAAGTCAACGTCGGTGTTAAAGGTAACTGCGCCATTAGCCGTTAAGGCTTCTGAAACCGTTAAAGCCCCGGCATTGGTGGTCGTGATGCCACTAGCCCCAATCGTAATACCTGAGCCAGCCGCCGCTCCTAAAGCCAAGGTGTCACCTGACTCATCAATAAAGAACCAATTGGTGGCCCCGTCCCAGATACGAAAATCACCAGTATCAGTCCCGGAACCAATCGCAAAGTCAAGATTGGCACTGGTGGCGGTAACTGAAAGAGCTCCTTCAGCCGAAGTGATCGAAATCGTGTTCCCAGCTTCATAAGCTTGTTGAAGGGTAGAGGCGCCGGCTGAAGAATTAATCTCGGTCACCCCAGTTGAATTGCCTACATACAACTTCTCATTATCACTGTCCCAACAAATAAGGCCTTCGGCGGTTTGGTTTGAGCAATCCGTACTTTGGACCAGTTTTAGGCCCTCAGTCGCCGTATTCGGCGTCACAGAAGAAAAGTCGATTAAATCACCATCAGCAAAGGTAATGGTGGCCGCCAAATCAGTAGCGCTGACAGTATTATCCAGGATTTCGTCGGTATTAATCGAACCATTGGGCAGCTCAACTTCAGCATCGCCAGTACTATTAGTAGTTAGGGTAATTGACTCCACGTTGGCGCCGCCAATGGTAATTCCACTCCCGGCCGCTCCCCCCATGGCTAAGGTGTCACCTGACTCATCAATAAAGAACCAATTGTCAGTGCCGTCATAAATGCGGAAATCACCGGTGTCAGTGCCACTCCCCACGGTAATATCAAAGTTAGCCGAGGTCGCGGTCATCCCTAAAGCCCCTTCCGCCGAAGTAATAGAAATAGTATTACCAGCTTCATAGGCCTGTTGAAGAGTCGAAGTGCCTCCGGACCCAATCTCCGTCACTCCAGTCGAGTTGCCAACATAAAGTTTTTCATTATCAGAATCCCAACAAATTAAACCCTCGGCGGTTTGAGCGGTACAATCAGTCCCTTGAACTAGCTTTAGCCCTTCGGTGGCAGTGTTTGGGGTAACAGAAGAGAAATCAACCAAATCACCATCAGTCCAAGTAATCGTGGCGGCTAGTTCAGCGGCAGCGACTGCCCCAGAATTAATGGTTAAACCACCCTGAAAACTACCGGAGATGTCAGCCGAGGCTGGAGATTCGTCAACATCCACATAATCATCATCCAAAGTGGTGGTATAATTAGCAGAGGTTAAAACTGTGCCCGTGGTTCCGGAAAAAGTATACGTCGCATTTGCTCCCAAATCGCCCACCTCTAAAGTACCGTAATAAGTATCACCGGCGCTTTCTTTAATCTTTAATTCACTACTGGCATGATTTAAAACAATGTCAAAAGCACCGCTTTGACTCCAATCAGCTGTTAAGTCTCCTAAGGCCACAGCTGGTTCCCAACCTTCCCCAGCTGTACCGGTAATATCAATACCGCTCCCCCCCGTTACATTGTCAATATAATTGCCGGCGGTATCCGTTCCTAAAGTAAGTTCTGAAATTTCGGTTGAGCCAATGCAATCTGTACAGGATAAATCGGTCGCCGTAATCGTCCCTGTTCCTGAACTCGAAAGACTGCCACCAGTGCCAATCACTAAGGCATTGGTATTGGTGGCGGCGCTAACTCCAGAAAAAGCCACCGCATCAGCAGTAATGCCACTCAGACCAGTGGCCACGCCAGCAGCGGAAATACTCCAGTCATCGTCGGTTAAAGAAACATTGCCAGCAATGGTGACCGTATCATCGGTGGCTCCGCTTTGGCCAATAAGAATCGTGTCTGCCGAGGCATCATTAGCGGTAATGTCGCCATTAATCGTCAATGTGCCGCCAAACGTCCAATCACCAGAAACTGACTCTGACTGGCCTTTTCTGGTTAAGCCGGAACCAGTGTAATCAATGGCGATGTCGGCCTCATTTTCTGCCTCGCCGGTATCCAGGGTGACACTAAAATCGCTGCTAAAATCTAAAGAGGCCGCGGTGGTAACCACATCAACATTGTTTTTCTCAACCACGGAGATTCCGGAACCGCCGGCACCAGAGTCATTGCCACAGGCCCAAACTTTGGTTGTCTCGTTCCATTTAAGAATCTGACCAGCACTACAACCTCTTAATAAAGAGAGCTCTTCGGAATCAAACTCGAGCCCGGAATTGGAAGAGGTCGTCGTTGTCTCGCCAGAAGAAGATAAGGTGACGGCTCCACCGATTTGGGCCCAAGAACTGCCATCATAAACCAAAACCTGATCGCCTGAAGTATCATAAGCCAAAAAGCCTTCGCCTGAGGAGGGCGAACTGGGGCTGGCTGATGAGACATTAGGTAATATTAAGCCCATCTTTGATGTAGTTGAGTGATCAATTGCCGAAAGATTAAGAAGGTCGCCATCTGCAAAAGTCAAAGTTGCCGCCAAGTCAGAGGCAGAAATGGTGTTATCGGCAATTTTTCCTGTTGTTACCAAGTTATCGGCTAATTTCGCCTCAGAAATGGTGCCGTCTTTAAGATCCGCGGCGGTGATAGTTCCATCTTCAATTTTGGCCGCGTTGATCAAGCCGTCGGCAAGATCCTCGTTCTTAATAGTATCATTCAGTATCTTACTACTAGTTACTGCATCAGTGGCTAGATCATCAGCCGTTATCGAAGAATCCGAAATTACTCCCCCAGAACCACCGCTAATTATTGCTGTAGGCAAGTTTAAGGCACTAAGGCGCAGAGCTGGAATCCGCCCTCCAGCAACAAAATAAGCTAAATCTCCCTCTTCATCTCCAGGAGCTTTGCCCCGAACTGTCTCGGCATTAAGGTTTTGAACGATTTTTGTTTCTTTAATCTTCAGAAGCTCGGGCTGAGTAATATTGAGGGCGACTTTTGGAACCAGATTGCCTTCTTCGTCAAATTCAAAAACCTGGTTAATATCTCTTATTCCTTTTTCAGCAAAAGCAAGTTTAACTTCATCAACGATGTTACTCCCTATCTTAGTTAAAAAGCTGCTTACTTTTGTTAAAACCCCCTGAGTCTCATCGGCTATTCCTAAAACTCTAGCAGTCTCCTCACGAAATTGCTGTTTAGACCCAGACCAATGATCTTGTAGGTATCTAAACGACAGGGATGAAGTCAAGATTAAAAGGAGGCCAAGAGCAACCTGGGCGAAGGAGAATTTTGGTTTTTTAAAAGACCGGCCCAGATTTTTCAACTCTAAAATTGGCAGGCTTATCCTTATTTCTCGTTTCTCTTTGACCGGGACTTTTGGAATAAACTGGGGGACTCTCTCAATTGAGGGTTTGAGATTAAGGAAACTACTCAGTGTCTCTTTGGTGTAGGCTCGCTCCCCCCTCTTATTTCTGGCTGGTCTAATCAAGCCCCTCGCTTCATAGCGTCTCAAAGTAGAAGCGGAAACTCCAAGCTTTTCGGCTGCCTCTGAAATCGTCAAAGGCTGAGTCTGTTTAAACCGCACCAATTCTTTCAGAGAAAAATAACGATTTTTACCATCTGGCCTGACAGAGTGAAGCTTGCCAGACTTGTCCCAACGTCTAACTGTATCAATAGAAACGCCAAGAATGTCAGCCGCTCGACTGATAGGCAGTAAATCTTTCATTGTAGCCCAAAGGGTGGGTTTTCCTCACTTTTATTTTAACGAACTCGATGGATAATTTTGCCTATGTAGTGATTAAGCGATGCCTAGGTAACCCTCTTCCATTTTAAGCACTTCTACGCGGATTTGTCAAGAGCCATTCTAGGTAGGAATGACTAAGCCTTGCATAGGTGAAAAACAGAAAATTTTCTGAGTCAAAAAGACAAAAGGTTTGCGGAGTAACTAGTAACTGGCTCCCCCTCGTGGATGAAGTTAGAACTTCTTTTACCTGGATGCAATTAGCAGGTATAAACCTGCCAATGAAAGCATAAGGCCAGTCAAATATTTAAGATTTACCCCCTCTTTAAGAAAAATAATTCCTAATATGCTCGCCAGCAAAACAATACCTATCCTTACTAAAGGAACTCCAACCGAGAGGTTTGTTCCAGTGGCAAACATTTTGAGAAAGAAAATAGTGGCAAATCCAATGGCCGCACCAGCTAAAGTGGAGTAAATCATTCCGCCTGGCTTAGTTTCGAAAACCTTTTCTCCTTGGAATTTAGAATAAAAAATAAAAACCAAAAGAACAATTGTAGAAACAAAATTAATAATAAAACCGCCCAAACCAGCGTGAATCTTATCGGAAGATAACTTAATGAAAAAATCCATTAAAGAGTAGAAGACAATCGTTGCTAGAGCGAAGGTCAACCAATTCATACTTTCAATTATACCAAAACAAAAAGCCCAATAAACTGGGCTTTCCGAAACTGGCTCGGCCGATGGGACGATTTTCGAACCGTGGAATGGGTTAGTTTAGTTAATAATCCAGAAGGGGTAATGGCTAAAACGCAACAAGTATTAACTCTCTGAAAATGAAATTGGAACTTAATAAGAGAGTTTCAGAAGCATATATTTAAAAATCCCGCCAGTTCGAGTGCTTCTTCCTGGAGCTTTTTCAAAATACTTGACTCAAGAGCGCGGTTCTTGTCGGATGGTGATAAAAAGAACAAATCAATATTTTCATCACGAGTAATTGGTTCTTCAACAATTGGTAGCTCCCACTTCCTTGATGGATTTTGGATATTCCATTCCAGTAGTATTAAAACGAGTTTCTCTCTCGATCGCTCATCTACATCCTGCTCTCTAAATGTTACCCAGGGATATGGCTCTTTTCGTCCCCCAATGTGTCCTTCACAGGAACTGTATGTAACAATTCCATTTAGATTAAGTGTTTCAACTAACTTTCTGACTCCAGGCTCAATTTCCTGAAGAATTTCTGGATCATATTCTCCTTTTCCACCATTCTCGATGGTCATAGTATATTTGTTAGGCGAATATTACAAATATTGAAGCTAGAAGTCAATGTTATAGGACTATTGCTCCCTAATCCTAGGATTAATCTAAGTGAAATTATTAAGGTTTTCCAAATTATAGTAAATGCCGAACAAGCAAGAGAAAGATTAAAACAGATAAAAAGACTTAGTGAGGACGATATTCCTCACCAACCATATCCAAGAAAAACTCTACAACCCCACACTTAGGGCATACATAAATATCATATTGTTCTTTATTCACAAATAATTCGCCTATATCGCCAAGAGCGCCCCACCTAGTTCCTTCATGAAAATTCTTAGTGCCTTTATACTCTAAATCTATATTGCAACGGGCACACTTAACCACTTTTTGCCTTTTCTTTTGATTTTCTTCCATATGTATAAATATAACATTAATAGTTAAATTAAGACAAGCTCAGCTCCCCCTAAAGGACTTATTCTGCAACCAAAAAGTAGAGTTTGATTTGAACCTAGAATACCTCAAAATTGCCTTTGAAAACCTCGGGTTAAGCAAACCAAAACCAGCTCTTGCCTTATCATAAACAACGAACTACTTTGGCTGCCAGTTATCCCAAAGCCCCTCTTTTGGCTCGTAGGGAAGCGGATAAAAATCCTTTATCGTGTATTTCTCTAATTTGGGGAAAGTCCAACCGTCTTTACCTTGAATATACTGCATTAGAATAACCGTTGTTTCTGGCGTTCCGTGAGACCAAATAAGATGCCTACAAGTTCCGCAAGGAGGAGTTCCATGTTCTTGTTCTTCTGGCACTGGGTCTGCAACCACAATACTTTTTACTTTAGCTTTATACGACTCCTGCAAGACCATATTGGCAATAGCACTTCGTTCCCCACAAACAGTAGCTTGAGCAATGTTAGGCTCGTAGCACGCACCATCGTGGATGTTATCTCTGTCTGATAAAACGAACGCATAAAGAGTGTCTATACCACCATTTGCGTGACGGATTTTATTGTATTTAACAACTGCTTCCTGAGAATGCTTCACTAGCCTCTTTTCTTCAGGGGTTAGATCTATGTCCATATAATACCTTTATGAAAACAAGTCATCTATTTGGTAGCGACCATACTTATTTCAACTTTGGCTCCTAGAGGAAGTTCTTTGACACAAACTACTTCTCTAGCAGGATAAGGAGCGGAAAAATAACTTCCATATATCTCGTTTATTTTTCCATAAATTGACATATCCGTAACGTAAATAGTTGTTTTAACTACGTTAGCAAAAGAAGCTCCTGCCTCTTCAAGAACGGCCTGAAGGTTTTTCATTATCTGGTGGACTTGCTCTTCAAAAGTGCCTTCAAGTAGTTTGCCTTTGGAAGTAAGATAGATTTGCCCTGAAGTAAAAATCAACTTATCGGCGATTATGGCTTGGGAGAATGGGCCCTTTCCTGGAGAAGGCGCCTTATCTGTTTCGACTTTTGCTTTCATAAGCTTATTATACCAAACCAAAAAAGCCCAATAAACAGGGCTTTCTGAGGCTAGCTCGCCCGATGGGACGATTTTCGAACTTTAGGATGGGTGAGTTTAGTAGAAAAACCCGAAGAGATAATGGTTAAAACGCAACAAGTATTAACTTTCAATTAGTTCCCCTAAATTCACTATATTCTTGCCTATCCGCTCACTTCTCAGCTCACCCTACTCGAAGAAATAATCTTTATTCCACTCTTCCCCAAATTAAATTTATTTTGATAAATATTGTCTTTGGCATCCTTGAATTCGGCGGTCATCTCGAAGTCCGCATTTGCATATTTGGGGTTAAAAACAGAAGGATAAACTAACTTATTACCAATGTCGGTGTCGCTAGAATGAATTAAATCTCTTTCTTCGTCAGGCTTCAAAATATTTGTATCATCCAAGTTAAATTTAAAACTATAAACCCCTGTTTCAATAGGCTTTATCTGAATATCTTTAATTGGTTTTACCCATAAATTCCTTACTCTAAGCAGGCTAATTTTTTTACCACTCCTAATCTGATTGTGGCGGAGATACAATCCCAAAATTGGCATCTCTGATTTTGATTTTGAAATCTGCTCATCCTTCTCAACAATTATCTTTAGGGAGGCAATTAAAAACGCAAGCAAAAATAATCCCCAATACACCAAAGAAGAAAATTCTACTGACTTATCAAATAGACCAAGACCATAGAGTATGAGGTCCAAGAGAACAATGGCAAGGAAAACCGAAGAAGTAATTATTTCTCGAAGAACTTTTATATTTTTACTCAGTATGTCGGTTATCATGGTTTTTTCTTTTCGTAAAAACTAATTTAATGGTGTTTTTTATCTCAGGCGAAATAACAACCCATAGACCAAATCTAATCCATAAATTATTGAATAAATCTTAAGGGTTTTGGTTAAAAACTGGTACTTATCTCCCCCAAAAAATTTCCTCTTTCTAACCAAATTATAGATACCAACGAAGAAAGCTAATACAATTGAGGTGCTTATTAAAACTAACATCGGTATTATAAAATACCACATTAAACCTAACCACTCTTCGTAAGGAGATTTTATAAATTGACCGACGAAAGAAATTGAAAAGCTGATTACAAACCACTTAGCCAAATCTTTATGTGTTTTATCCCAGCTTTGGAACTTGCCAATAACTTCTCCGTCTGGAGATATCACCTCGTAGTCATAATTTTCTTCCTTTTGGTCTAATTTCTTCGCAGCCTTTTCTGAAAAATACATTGTTATCCCATTAATGGGCATCAAAACAAACCCGATTATCGCCTGCCAGAAACCAATCAACAAACCACCTAATATCAGAAAAAATATTAAAAAAAGCCATTCTCTTGCGACAATAATTTGCCAAATTAAATAAAGTGGATAAATTATAAAAAATATTTGTATAACCCAAGACAATAAGGTGTTTATGGCAAAGGGAATAAAGAAAAACCCCTTTTTAGTTATGATTGAGAGGGCGTAAAAAAAACAATTGATAATTAACCAAAAAGCCAGCAAGAGCACATAGGTGAAGATAAAATCAATAATGCCAATCATTTTTGCCCCCTGACTGTTTTTACAGAAAAGGCTGCCAAAAAGAACAAAATTGATGAAATAAGGTCTATAGGAATCCAGCTTGACTTGGTTAAATGGATAGGGGCTATTGGATTAAACAAAAAGGCTATCGCCCCGAAAACCAATGTCCAAGCAGTTAATTTTGATTTATAGAAACCCCAAGCGACAATTATTGAAGAAATAAAAATAACCCATCTAAGTAGAATGTAGAAGTCGTAAGGCCAACCTGAGGGGATGGCGAATAGAAGGAAAACGCCAGAGGCTATACAAAGCCATCTTATGTTCATTTTAATACCTGGGCAGGTTTATATCAGTTTCATTATATCATTTTTAGCCCACCAAAAGGGCGGTAGAGTTTCAGTAAAGACCGACCATTGGAGGATGGGTGGATGTTGTTGGAGAATTAGAAGGCAGCTATCGCAACACCAAAACCATTTTGTGCGTAGGTGCATCCAATCGTAAACTGTCCTCCGTCCAATAGAGTTTTGTGTCCTAAAGTATTTTCCCACCAATCAGCAGCAGTCTCTGCCGTTCCACTAGGAACATAGACTATGTATTCCCAAATGTCATATTTTTGGAATATCCAATAGTATTGTGAGGATTCATTTTGCCAGAGTTCGTTGAAACCAGCATGGTTGTCAAGTGAACCACGCTCTAGTAATTGATTCAGGCGGAAACTAGCGATTGAGCAAATTTCGTCATTCCTCTCCAATCTTCCGACCCCATTTTCTACCCTCCTCTTATTTACCACTTCCCAAAGTTCTGGACCACTAAAGGTAGTCTTTCTTTGGACGGGCTGAGATTGGGGTTTTGGAATTGTTTGAATTGGTTTAGGTGTTGGACTCGGCAAAGGAATGGGGACAGGAGCTGGAGTCTGTTTAAATTCTGACTTCTGTCCTAATCCCAAACAATAACCTATTAAAAGCATGAGTATCATTACAGCCGAAACTAGCAAGCTTTTCACTAAAGACCTAACTGTTTTTCCCTCACGTTTCTCACTAGTCTTTAGACTGAGAAGCTTTCTTATAAGAAGCGTGGTCATACAGATTATTAATCCACCAAAAGCCGCACACCCAGTTAGAAAGAGTAGTAAAAATACGGGAATCCAAAAACTTGATTGCCCAACTGTAGTCTCGCTAGCTTGCGTAGTAAACCCATTAGTTGCCATTGTAATCATAGTTAAAACACCTATGACACAAATTAACCAAAGGATGAGGAAAAATATAGAAAGGTTATTGATACTAATCAAACCCTTAGCAGTCCTCTTAATTTTCATCTAATAATATTTTACAACATCCAAAGACTTGCCCAAAGAAACTCTCTAACCTCTTTGAACCTTTTCAAGGAATCCTATCTTTTGAAGTCCCCCAAAAAGGGGCGGTAGACGGAAAATTTCTTTAGAGTGAAAAAAATTTCCTGCTTTTTACCGCCCCAAAACTATATTATCACATTTGAGCCTCTCCGAGAGCTTTTGAACCTTGTCTGGGACTCCTACGCACAATTAAAGATTATCGCAATAGTGCGACACACTACTAGCCTCAGAAACTACCATTATTGCGTATTAATTTTACTACGATTAAGAATGGCTAAGAAACAAAAAGGTAGTCTCTAATTCTTTCGTTTAAAAATTTCCGATTTGGTTTTGATTTTGAGGGGGGGTAGGGGGTTTTATTAATTTTGGAGTTAGAAATTTACATGGGTGACAGTCTTTTAATCGGGAGACTTTTAAAGCTAGTCTCTTCACAAAATTTCACACATCATTCAATCTTTTAGGTAGCTATTAGGTCGGAAAGTAAACTGCTCTATTTAGAGCTTCAGGTTCAAAAAAAGGGGGGGCGTGCCTAAATCCTAAAACCGTCTCTAGTCAGGCAGGAATTAAACTTAAAATATCCTTTTTTTTGTATCGCCTATCTCCTCTCTGGCCAAAGCGAACGGCTTTCAATATGCCCTTTTTATCCCACTGGCGGAGAGTGTTGGGATGGACATTTAGCAACTCAGCCACTTCAGAAATTTTAAGTAATTTGTTATTTTTCATTATCTTCTTTTATCCCAAAATGCTTTTTATATGCACCCAATTCTGCATCAATTGCTTCAGCTTCTTTTTGTCGTTTTCTTTCTTCACGAGTGTAATCTTTAAAATCACCGAGAAACTCTGAAAATAATGTTAAGAAAATCGCTAGTCCAATAATTATTGCTATTTCTATGCCCCCATTGTAATAAAAAAAAGCTAAAATACCAGCATAAATAAAAGCAGTGGCGAAAGCCCCAATTACCTTGAGTAACTTCATTGTTTTTCAACCTAACATTTGATAACATTATCATACAGAAAAAATCAGAATTAAACAACAACCAGAATGAAAATTAGAACCAAAACCCTCGAACTCATCGCCAAAAAAATGGGGGAAATGGCGACTGGAATGGAACTTGTAAGTTTTCTTGAGGGGTGTGGAGTATCACCAAAGCTCATCATTTACCCAAATACTAAATGGCGAATGGTTTTCGACGTTTTATATGCTCTATCCTCATCTCAAGATAAACTCGACCAAAAAATCCTCTCAGAAATTATCACTAGATTTGTTCATCCTTTGACATTCTCAGGTGATGAAGACGTCTCAAATGAAATCATAAAATTATTCAATCGATGGCTGAAATATGATGACCTAGAGATAATTGCATATGATAAAAAGATTGGGCTTCAACCAATTTTAAAAGATGAAGACGCAAAGATAATTGAGGAGCAAATTAACAACGCTCATAAAGACGCCATTAAGCTCATCAAATCAAAACACCTTGATAACTTAATACTTCTGAAGAAGGGGTATCAGATTTTAATTAATGTTGTAGAAACATTTTTTGAAGAAAGATTGAAACCAAGCGAACAATTAAACGAGGCTTATATAAAGATTTTTAAGATATTAGATGAAACATTAACGGAAATTCTTTTAGACCCAAAAATCAAAGATGCGTGTCCTCCCGATTGGATACTCCCAGAACCGCTATATCGACCCTTCAAAAATTTATATGGTGCTAAGGCGGAAATCAAAGACCCACTTTTCCCTTTAGAGCAAGACATCATACCAAGAATGAACACAATTTTGGGGGATATTATCGATTTGTGTATCGAATGTGGAGCGGGCGACATTCTATCTGAGAGCCAAACACAAAAACTATTTAATAAGACAGCCCTTTATTTAACTAAGCTTAAAGAAAAACGTCGGAAGGAAACGGAGAAAACGCCCCCAGAGGAAGATGTAAAAAGGGGCAAACCACAAAAGCTTAAGATTAAATTCGATGAAAAGGAGTCCAAGATTAACGCTAATGGTAAACAAATCAAAATTCCCTACGCCAAAAATCAATACTACCTCTGTAAAGCACTATTTAGTAAACCTAAAAAACGCTGGGAAAACGATGAACTACTCGAAGAATTTGGAATAGATATTGAGGGTAGCAAGATAAAAAGACAAGCCTATGACGCAATGATTGCGATTAATGAGAAGGTCGAAAAAGCGATAGACATTAGAGACTTAATCCTCTACGAAAATAAAACTTTCAGACTAAATCCAAAATACCTTTGATTATAGCTTCACTTTGAGTCAATTTGAGTCTCAATTGATTCAATTACTATTCTGTTAATCTTGCTTCAGATTGAACGAAATCAAAACATCAAAGAAGACATGACTATGAAGCAAGAATTTCTGAAACTAAACAATTACTACTCAAGCTCTGATTTAGCCTTGGTAACGGCGATTTCGCTCTTTTATCCAATTGAAACAATCGACAAAACCAACCCCCAGAAAGCCCTATTTCTCTTTAAGCGTGAAGAAGGACTTGATGAACTAGTTGAGACTTACTGGCGGGGTGAATTAAAGGTTGAGCCACAAGCTTATTTTAACCAGCTCAGAAATATTAAATCACGCCTATATGAGAATGAATAACCATGTTAAGTCAAGAACTTTTGAACGAGTTAAAGATTATTGGCAAAGAGGAGTTGGGGCTGGAATTATCTCAAAAATCCCTGTCAGGAATAGGGAATACTTTTGTGAGTTTCTTCTCTCTATTGAGGCAAATTGAAGCGGAGAATGAGGGTAAAAATGAAAATTTTAGAAGTCCAGATTGTTAAAACAAAATCAGAAAGCGTCAGGGCAAGGGCAGATGTCCATTTTGAGGGTTTCTTGCTCAAGGGGTCCAAGATTATTTGGGATAAAGAAAAGAGGAAAGAGTTCGTCACTCCACCAAGCTACCTATCAGGAATGGGCTGGCGTCCGCTCTTTAAGACCGACTCGCCTGAAGATTGGCAAGAAATCCAACGGCGGATACTTGAGGAATACAACCAGACACTCATCAAGGAAACGGCGGATGGACAAGCTTATGAGAATAACTAATATGCTTATCTTATATGAAACTAAAACATATATGTCTCGTTACATAGGTAACATAGTGATTGTTTCATTGTCCGACGGCGACACTATGTCATATATGTCATAGGAAAACATGAGAAACAGCAAAAACAAGCTCAATTTTACTTTTCGGGTGGTTAAAAACGGCAAGGTGATAGACAGATGTCAAACTCACTCAAAAGGCCGTTTCTACCACAGAATACGCACAATAAATTGGCAAAATAAGCCTTCGGCCGTTTATCTACGAGTCTCTTACGGAAAGGGACTAACCAATTTAGGAAAAGTTGAGTCATTTTACAACGATGGCTGGTATAACTCAAAAAAGGACTTATTGTCAGCCCTAAATGCGTTTTGTGAGGAATAAACTGACTATGAACCAAGACAACCAATCAAAAACATGGAAACAGTTTCTCGGAGAGGCAGGAATAACAAATGAATTTCTATTAAATAAAACCAATGAACTCATCGAAGCGATAGAAACAGGGAAATTTAGACCCAAAAATAAAGAAAGAGAACTGAGAGAATTAAGGATAACGAAAAAGGCTTTAATGGTTCTTATAGAAAAGGAGGATAAGAAATGAACATGGCTCTGTTACCTAAAGACCGAAAGCAAGTGATTGCCAAAACTCTGCTAGATTTAAACTACTCAGCCTCGGAGATTGCAGGCACTCTGGGAATCCATCGGGCGACTGTTTATCGCTACCGTGATAAACCCCTACCTAAGGATTTGCGACAGTTTGCGACAGAAATTAAAACTTTGTTCACCATTAAACAGCATCAGGTTCTAGCTAAAATTCTAAAAAACATCGAGGAACTGGCTGACCAAACGGATGACATACGAGCACTTGTGGTGGCTTTCGAGGTAATCAAAAAACATACTAAGACTCTATACGAGATTGATAAGGAAAAACGGTGGCAAGATAAATGGGAAAAATCAGACATCTAAGACTCTATATTACTTGACATTACTTAACTATTAGTTTAGGATGGAATAAGACTATTAAAATGACAAAAGCAGTTCTCTTTGCCAGAGTAAGCAGCCGAGAACAACAAGAAACAGGCTATTCCCTATCTTCCCAAGAGAAGCTCCTAAGAGAATACGCCAATAAAAAAGACTTCAGGGTCGCCAAGAAATTTTCCATTTCTGAATCAGCAGGCGGGAAAAATCAACGAGCAACCTTTAATGGGATGATGAGTTATGTCAAAGAAAATAACATCAAAATCATTATTTGCGAAAAGGTTGACAGACTGACCCGTAACTTCAAAGACGCTGTGATGATTGACGATTGGCTAGAGAAGGATAGAGAAAGACAGGTTCACTTAGTCAAAGATTCCCTTATTCTCCATAAAGACTCTCGTTCTCAAGAAAAATTGAATTGGGGTATCCGTATTCTCTTTGCTAAAAACTATATTGATAATCTTTCTGAAGAAGTCAAAAAGGGGCAAAAAGAAAAAATCGCTCAGGGCTGGCTGCCGACAAAGCCACCTCTGGGGTATAAGACGATTGGAGAAAAGGGTCATAAGATTCATATTCTTGATGAAGAAAAAGCACCTTTAGTAAGAAAAATGTTTGAATTTTATGCTTCAGGAGAATACTCATTAAAGAGATTAGTCGAGAAAATGTATCAAGAAGGCCTGCGAACCCCAAATGGAAATGGGCTGGTCAAAAGTCGACTCCACCAGCTTCTAACCGACCCTTTCTATTTTGGTAAAATCCGCTGGAATGACGAAATTTATGAGGGTAAGCAAGAAGCTTTAATCAGTAAAGAACTTTTTGATAAAGTCCAGACTCTTCTTAAAAGTAAAACTACACCTAAATACAGAAAACATTTCTATCTTTTCAAGGGGCTTGTCAGGTGTGCTGAGTGTGGTGGCTTGACTACTTGGGAAAAACAAAAGGGGCATATTTACGGTCATTGTAATCATTACCGAAATTGCTCTCAGCAAACTTGGTCTAAAGAGCCTGAGGTCGAAAAACAGCTTTTAGGGGGATTTAAGAATTTACAGATTAAAAATCCCAGATTGGCTAATTGGATACTTAAGGCTCTTAAAGAAAGTCATAAAGATGAAATCAAATATCACTCCTCTGCCCTCGACGAACTTCAGCGAAAACAAGACCAAATTCAAAAGCGACTAGATAAACTCTACGACGACAGACTAGACGAGAAAATAAGCGAAGATTTTTATGAGAAAAAGTTCAAACAATACACAGAAGAAAAAGAAAACACTATCCAGAATATCCAAAAACACTCTAGGGCAAGCAATAAGTATCTCGAATTGGGGGTCAATATTTACGAGCTCTCCCAAAAGGCAAAAGAGATTTATCTTAAAGCCAAACAAGACGAAAAGAGACAGTTAATTAGCCTTGTTTTCAGTAAATTGAGCTTAGATGAGGGTAAACTAAGCTATGGCTATTCAAAGGCTTTCCAGCTTCTCTCAGAGGCTGTAAAAGCTACAAATAGTTCGAAACTGGTAAAAACCACAAAAAGTAGTGCTCAGATTTTCGAACCTTCGGAAAAGGATGGTAAATCAAGGCAAAACGAGGATTTTTACCTTCAGCGTTCTGTCTTGCTCCGCGGGCTGGACTCGAACCAGCAACCCTCCGGTTACACTTAATCCTTAAGTTTCCTTAAGGCGTGGACTATCTCATTGCCATACCTAGATAATAATGAACTAGGTTTAGGCAGTGGGCGCTCTTGGGTGTACTCACCTAGTCTCTGAACCTTCCTCTATATAAAAGGCTTGGCTGCGGATTGCCATACCCATTCAGGGCTTAGATTTCCCGCAATTCACCCACTTTTTCACTCCGAAGTTTCCCTCGAAGGCTGCCTACTTGACAGCCGGACGCTCTACCATTGAGCTACCGCGGATTGTTAAAGTTCGCACTTAATTATACTATGCTGACACCTAAAATACCACTCATCCAGCCTAGAATTTTTCTTTGTATTTCTGTACTAGAGATTCTCACTGCAAATATTCCATGTTCGTGAATCTTTTTTCTAATTTTTCTACTTTCTTTTTTATTCTTAGCAATATAACTTTTTCGAAATTGACTGATTGGAATCTTGGTAATCTCCGACCAAAATTCCCTTGCTCTCAATTCATCTAAATCCTCATGTATCCAAATTTGTCCACGGAATTTATCTTCTGGAATTTGACAAAACTCTCGAAACCATTTCATCATAAAAGAAATTATCTGGGGATTAGAGTTAGAAAAACCAACGCTTTTATCTGTTTTATAGCCATCACCTAAATAAAGAGCAATCCCAGCTATAAACCTATCTCTTTTATTCAATAAACCAACTTCTTTTTGGCCATTTTTCATAAGTTCTTTCGTCCTTTTAATGCGATCGCGCTGTTGTTTCTTGGCACCAATTATTCTTCCTTTCTCTGCTCCTCTTAATCTTTTTTTTCGTAATCTTCCCAACTGAGAGGGGGTTAAAATCACATCTCGACACCAAAGACTGAGAGTCCCCTTAGAAACAGAGACTTTTTTCTGAATTTCACAATAAGAAAGACCTTGTCGACGAAGCTTAAGAGCCAACTTTTTTTCTTCCAGCTTGCCTGCGTACCCCATGAACTTATGGTAACATATCAAACAGAAGAGATCAAGTTACTCAACTACTGCTCTTACTCGAGGTAATCTTGAAGCTTTTTTCTTCTTGAAGGGTGTTTTAACTTTCTTAAGGCTTTAGCCTCAATTTGTCTGATTCTTTCTCGGGTAACCCCAAATTCTCGACCAACTTCTTCTAAGGTCATCGGGTGATGACCATTCAAGCCAAAGCGCATCTTCAAGACTCTGGCTTCCCGGTCAGAGAGAGTATCTAAGACCTCATCAATATTCTCCTTTAATAGTTGTTTTGAGGCTTGGTCATAGGGTTTGGGTTGGGTTTCATCAGGAATAAAATCACCTAACAAAGAATCTTCGTCATCACCAATCGGAGTGGCCAGAGAAGTTGTTTTCTGGGCAATTTTAAAAATTTCCCTGACTCTCCGGGCTGGTAATTCCATTACTTTACCAATTTCTTCAGGAGTTGGCTCTCTGCCTAGGTCCTGCATTAATTTTCTTGAAGTCCGAATCAACTTATTAATTGTCTCCACCATATGAACTGGAATCCTGATTGTTCTTGCCTGGTCAGCAATCGCCCTAGTAATTGCCTGGCGAATCCACCAAGTGGCATAGGTGGAGAATTTATAGCCCTTACGCCAATCGTATTTTTCGACCGCCCGAATCAAACCTTGATTGCCTTCTTGAATTAAATCAAGAAGAGATAATCCCCGACCAACATATTTTTTAGCAATTGAAACGACCAGTCTTAAATTAGATTCAGTTAATTTTCTTCGGGCTGCTTTTGAGCCTTTCTCGATTCGCTGAGCTAAATCAACTTCTTGTTCAGCGGTTAACAAAGGAATCCGGCCAATCTCTTTTAAATACATCCTTACTGGATCAGCCACGGTCTTGCTTTCTAGAGTAGAAAGAACTTTTAATTCCTTAGCCAGCTCACTGGCGGCTTTTTCAGTTTCTTTTAATTCCTCCTCAGTTACGGCTTCAAAAACATCAACCCCAGCTACTAAGAAACGGTCGTAAAGCTCATCCAACTCTTCGAGCCTTTTCTCGGCGTCAGGAAAAGCCTCAAGAATTTCTTCCTGAGTAATAAATCCCTGTTTTTTCCCTTTTGTTAATAGTTTTTGGGATATTTTCCGAAGTTTTGCCATTAAACTAATTATACCACGATAGAGGCTATTTGGTTAGTTTATTCATTCTTAAAGTCAGCTTTTGAAATTCTTTTTCCGCTCTCTTGAACTCTCTCTTCTTGCCTTCCTTTTCTAATTGAGCCAGTTTTTTTGAAGCTTCTTTTAACTGGCCTCTTAAGGCTTCCTTCTCAATCTCAATTAAGGTTTTTTCTAATTCTTTTTGCCACCACTCCTCATCCTCTAACTTATTACCTAAATCAACCAAGTAAAAATGATTAAAAATATCGATTAACTCGGCTGGTAAGGTTTCGCCAAATCGTTGACTCTTAAACTGTTTTCTCTTTTTAAAATATTTTCTTAACAATTTAAGGATTTTTTGGTAAGCAGGAGTCTCGATCAACTTCCTCACCTTTGGTTTCAGTAACTGTTTAACTTCACCTGTTTGAAAAATTAAGGTCATTAAATATTCTTCTAAAACCTCTCTTCTTGTCCGAGCTCTCGACTCAGCTAGTTTTTCTTCTCTTCTTTCTCTCAAAGTTGGCTCTTCGGGTTTGATCTTCTCCATTTGGGCATAAAGAGCCTCTTCACTAACACCAATTTTCTTAGCTAATTCTCTTAAATAATGACTTTTAACTAGTTCGTCGCTAATTCGAGCCAAGATAGGTAATAATTCCTGACCGAGTTTTCTTTTTTGGGCCGCAGTCCGAAAACCAATTCTTTGAAAAGCTGACTGGAGATAGAAGTCATAAACCGGAATTGCTTTTTTGACTGTTTCTTGCCAGGCTTGAGGGTCTTTTTGGGCTAATTCATCTGGATCCTTGGCTTTTTTCAAAACCGCTACTTTGATGTTCAAGCCCAAAGAATCAGCGATCTCGATTCCCCTTCTGGCTGCCTCATCACCAGCCGTATCCTGATCCATGGCTAAAACCAGGTTCTCGCCAAAGCGTTTAAGCAACCGGCATTGAACCTCAGTTAAAGCACTACCCTTAATGGCAACCACGTTTTTGACTCCGGCTTGATATGAGGAAATCAAGTCTAACTCTCCTTCAACCACAACAGCCTCATTAGCCTCCCTGATTTGAATCTTAGTTGTCTCTAAGCCATAAAGAAGATTGCCTTTCTGATAGACAGGTGTCTCCGGTGTATTAATATACTTTGGCCCAATCTTGGTCGCCAGTTCCTCTTGCCATTTGCCGATTGTCCGGCCAGAGAAACCAACAACATTGTTACGGTGATCTTTAAGGGTAAAAAGAAGGCGATCCCGAAAAAAGTCTCGAGGCTGACCCCGAAAACGACTAACCAAACCAGCCTTAATCAAATCATCTAATTTATA
>CAYFQP010000004.1:0-7548 GCA_964345375.1 uncultured Gammaproteobacteria bacterium
AAGTTAATGGTCATGTGGACGATTCTGACTTGGGTTTTCTATCCCCTTTTGGCTCTGAGGTATGGTTATAATGGAGTCGCTTTGGGAGCAGCTTTGGTGGCTGTTTCTTCAGTGGTGGCGATTTATTTGGCTCAGAAATATCTTGATTTTAGTTTTTGGCAGGGAATTAGAAAGCCCTTGATCGCTACTCTAATTATGGGAGTTTTGGTTTGGGTTTTAAAGTCATTTCTTCCAGGAAATATCTTCGGACTAATAAGTTTAATTATAGTTGGCGGTTTAACTTATCTTGGCTGTATGTGGCTCTTCGTCGGCCAGGAGCTGATTGTAGACAGCAAGAAATTTCTAAAGGCTTTGAGAAAAGAAGGATAAGTTGAAGCTATTTTCCCTTACAAAGCGAGCGGATTGTTTCTAGGCTATCGTCAAAACCCCTCTCTTCCCTTATTGTTATTCCTAATTCTTCTGCTTTGGCCCTTTCTCTGTCTGTGGGGGGATTAAGTGTGAGGAGACAAATTGGTAGTTTTTGAACTCCCTCGTTATAGTGTGTCTTGATTACGCTTGCTAGCGCAAACTCTTCGGTTCGGTCTCTAGACATTTCACAGACGATTACGTCGGGTAGAGGTTGGTTAGCTTTCGCTGCTATTGCTAGATCTCCAATTACTCTTTTCGTCGATCCTCGAAAGGTGATTTTTACTCCATGTTTTTCTTCTAGGCTTTCTTGCCGGGATTTTATCATTAAGAAATCATCACTAGAAATCCAAAGAATGTTAATTTGACCTGGAACTGGTTCTCCTTCTGGAAAAGTCATTTTCTTCCTTTAAAAAAACTGCCCTCATGGGCAGCTGACATATTATACCACAATTAGCGAAATTTTTTTAATTACTGAATTATTGTCTTCTTGATCTCTCCTTCAATTTCTCCCCGAGAGTAAAGACTTAAGTTTAGTCCGAGTCTGTGTTTGATTTGGGCTGAATCCCAGGGATCTTCCAGTTTAGCGCCGTGCTTTTTTAGAAGCTCAACGCCTATAACATCAGCCAGGAGAATGTCTTTGGAGGCGAGATAGACTTGGGGTTGAGCCAGAGTGCCATGGGAGGGACCGCCGGCAATAAAAGCCTTGGTGCCTTCGATGACGGTCAGAGAAGGTCTGATGGCTAGGCTGATTTCAGCAATCATTTCTTCTAAGTTGGGTGAGGCGTGGAAGAGCATTCGGTCAGCAGGATGGATTAAACCAACCAGGTTTTTTAAAGCGAGAGAGTGATTGGTGATGGAGTGAGTGTGAAGAACAGGGACAGAGATAATGTGGTCGAATTGGGCTAATCTTGAGGGAATCCGAAAGCCTTTGGGCCAGTTCTTAACCATTTCTGGTTGGATACGAATCCATTCTTCGTTTTCAAAACCAATGATTTCGTCTGCGCCTGCTTCTTGGGCGGCTTGGTAAATGCCTGTTTTCTTCATCGCCGGGATGGTTTGCCAACGAGGGTTGGAGCGGTCGCCGACAACAACATAAGCTCCCTTGGCTTTGGCTAAACGGATGACTTCGGCTAGGGCTTGAGGATGAGTCGTGCCTGGAGCTGGGTCATCACTGTTAACATTAGGCTTGATTAAGACTTTTTGGCCGGGTTGGATAAAATCCAAGTCACCGGTCTGGCTGATGACTTCTCGAATGCCTTGGGTTGGGTTTTCTGAATAAGCAATGGCGGCTTTTTGTTCTTGTTTCATTTCAATTATTTTTGTTTCTTCTTGTTTAGGGCCGACAATTAATTCTTCTTTAGGCAGGAGTTGGACTTTACCACCAAAGAATTTTTGGTAGAAAAAAGCTGCTCCTCCTAAAAGAGTGATTAAGAAAATAATAATTCCTAATTTAATGTTTTTAAAGAGTCTGTTTTTTAGGTTCATTTAGCCAGATGTTTATTAAAGCATATTTTAGGGGGAAAATAAAGAAGTCTAGTGACAGGTCTTTGCTTTCTCAAAGCCTGCTTCTCTGGCTTGTTTTTCAGTACAGAACCAGTCTTCGCCAATGTCTTTTTCGACAATGGTGAATTCGTATTGAGCACAGCCAGGGTAATAATATAATCTTGTGTTTGTTGCTTTATCTATATTGCCTTTAATATTACATTCAGGGTTTTCTAAATTCTCGGTTTGATAGCAGTCTGGTCCGAAAACACCTTTTTTCTCTTCTTTGGCTTGATTGGCTACGTTTTTTAATTCTTCGGTTCTTGAAGTTTGGTCAGAATGATATCTGACCCAGCCAGATTCAAGCATTTCTTTGTTAATTAGTTTATTACCCAGATAGATTAAGGCCATTGGTCTTCCTTGTTGATCTAAGAGATATTCTTCTAAGACTACTTTCTTATCTTTGACTAAACTTTCAAGTAAATCCTTGGCTTCATTACCACCGCAGAATTCTAATTCTGGGGCATCAAGATGCCTCAACCTCAACCTTACCTTTCCATCCAGAAGAATGGTATCTCCATCTAAAACTTCCAGCACTTTGATTCCTTGACCGAGTCTCTGGGTTTTTTGGAAGAGGAAGAAGTTGAGAAAAAGAGAGGGGATGAGGAGAAGAAAGCCTAGCCACTTTAGTAAATTAGTATCAATTTTTCTCCTTTGTCTCACATTTTGAGTATAGCACAGTTTTAATCGAGTTTACTTAAGTGGTATACTTAGTAGGAGGACAGGCATGGCAAACCTCTGGATTCTAACCGGTAATGAAGAAAACTGGGAAACGGCCCTGAATAGTGGTAACGTATGGGGCGTAAGAGAGGGAAATTTAGTCAGATATTGGAAAAAACTCTCTAAAGGTGACTTACTTCTCTTTTATGTTAAATCTCCGGTAACAGGAATTATTGGGGTAGGCTCACTTGAGTCTAAGTTTAAACAGGACAAACCTCTTTGGCCTGACGAAGTAAGAGAAAAAAGAATAATTTATCCTTATCGATTTGATTTTCGTATTCTCGGAGTAATTTCTCCAGAAAAATGGCGAACCGAAGCTATTTCGATTAGAGACCTAAAAGTTGGTATCCAAGCTGGAGTGAATCCGGTTAGAAATCCGCAAGTAATCAAGGAAATTATCGAGAGGGTAAATGAGAGATGGGAAGTTGAATACGAATTTAAACCAGAAAAGAAAGAGGTCAAAAAGCCAACCATTTCGCTTCACGATCAAATCAGAGAGAGGCTGTTCGAAATCGGGCGATTAGAAAATTTTATTAGTGAAAAAGAGCACCCCCTAGATGGAGAAAAGCTTGATGTTGCTTGGAGGAAGTTGGCTCGGGGGGTGCCAACAAGAGTTTTTGAGGTTCAGATTGGAGGTAGTATTCACCTTGCTCTTTCAAAGCTAAAGCACGCTTTTGATCTTTGGAACAGCGAGCCCTACTTGATAATCGATGAAAAATCTAAAAGGAAAACTAAGGAATTACTCTCGGGTACATTCCACGAGCTCGAGCCACATGTAAGGGTTATTCCGCTTGACAAGGTCGACCAGCTTTATCAGGCTTTGACAGGCGAGAAAGGTCTTAAAGAGGAGTTTGGTCTTAACTAGATTTTACCCTCAAGTATTATTAGATTCACTAATCCTAATAGCTTAAAATTGCTTATTGACAAATTGTTAGAATAATGTTATTCTGGTTCTATTCTTAATACTTCTTTTGAAACATGGAAGAGACAAGAAAAGAAAGATTTAGAAGATTAGCAGAAAAAAGAACTACTTCGGTTCTTGAACAGCTTCGTATTTTAGGAAATTTAAGCAACAAGGCAAATTACGATTATTCCCCTGAGGAGGTCAGAAAAATCTTCTACGCCATCGATTCCCAACTTAGAACAGTCAAGGCGAGATTTGCTGATAACAAAAAAAGAAAATTTAAACTATGACCGCAAAGCCAAAGATCTTCGCTGGTAAAGGTAGAATAGCTACCGAAATATTAGGCCGGAACAAATATACTAATTATAAACAAGCGTTAAATGAAGCGGTTGCAAATTCTTTGGATGCGAGAGCTAAGGATATTAAGATTAAAATCGAGAAGGAATTTATCGAAGTTCTTGATAATGGCATAGGGATGTCAGAAAGCGATCTGAAAGACCGCTATTTTACTTTAGGAGAAAGAAATCCTGATCCAGAGGCAAGAGCTTTATTCGGAATTGGAGTTTGTGCAAATGCTGCCTTAGGTAACATTCTCATTGTCCATACTAGGCCAAAAGGTAGAAATGCAGGAATGCGGGCGGTTGTTAATTTCGATAAAGTTGAAAGCGTCCCGATAGGTCAGTATCAGCCTGAAGAGTGGGAAAAAATTGACTTTCAAAATAGGGAATTTAGCACATCGATTAGAGTTGAGAAGCTGAGGTGGAACAGGATAGATACTGATGAAATCAGGAAGTTTTTAATTGAAAAACACTGGCCTTTATTAGTAGATAGGTCTATTAAGACCCAGATTTATGTTAATGGAAAATTATTAAAAGCGGCAGAACCCCAGAATGTAGAAAAATTTGAATTTACAAGTCAACAAGAGTTCAAAATAAATGGAAAAAATGTCCCCCCCCAGCGTCTTGAATGTGGAAGAGTTGAAGGCGTTTTTTATCTTAAAGAGTCGGGTTTCAAAGAGCCAAGTATAGACGTTTATGTTAAAAGCCAAAGAATTGATAAATACTCTGGGGACCAAATAGATTGGCTTAAAATAAAACTCTTGCGATCTCCTGAGGGTTTCAAGTCTAGATTGAAAGGAATAATTAAAGTTGAAGCGACAGACGAGGTTGGTTACAGAAGAAGGGGCCCTTTCGAGCGGAATATTCTGCAATTAAAGAGTGATAGATCTGGTTTTTTCGAGGATTGCGAGGCCTTCCGACACTTATGTGCTTACTTAAATGAAAAAGGAAAGGGTAAGACCTTAAAATTGCCTTATGGTGGAATTCTTCGCCTAATTAATTCAGAGTGGTATAGGAGGAGGGGTGCGGATATATCAAAAACGCAAGAACTAATCCAACAATTGGAGCCAGGTTTAAAGAAGGAGCTGCAGGAAATATTTGAAGATGAAGAATTGAGAACCGAACCTCAAGGAGACATGGAAAGAAGAAGAAAAAAAGAGCCTCAAGAGGAGACTAAGTATCAATCAGAAAACCGAATGTTCAGGTGTCCCAAATGTCAAAATATTTTGCGAGTAAAGATAGCAATCTGTGACAAATGGTTAAAAAGTTCCCCTGAGAAAAGGAAGGCCATGAGAGAAAGGCATTGGAAGTGCGATACTTGTGGATTCATTCTTGATCCAGAAAAGGATAAGTATAGAAGAGGCCCGATTCGAGGGAGAGAAATAATGCAGGTTCACCTTGAAGAGGGTTTATTGACTCGCATTTTGGCGGATAAAATTGGTAAAGCAGGGCCTAGGTCTCTCTATCTACCAGAAGATAGCGCAGTCACGATAAATGCTGAGCATTCCATGTGCGTTTATTCTATTAAAACCTCTGACGAGTCTTTTAAGTGTTATTTACTCGACTCCATAATTTATGCAATCGCCGCTCGGAGGAGCAAAGATAGTGGGGAGGGGTTTGAGCATCTTTATAATGATTTATCTTCAAAGATCAGCCGGGTTATTGATATAGATGATTACGAAGAAGCACTCGACCGGTTAAGAATCAGTAGGAAGAATGGTGAGTAAAATGAGCGAAATAGGGAAAGCATTAGATGGTTTGCCAGCACTCATAGTCGGGGAATGGGTTAAGGAAAAACATCTGTATTTAACTAATTACCTAGAAATTATGACGGCCGGAATGAAAAAGAAGTGGGAGAATTTGGTTTACCTAGATCTTTTTTCAGGTCCCGGAAAAAGTATAATTCAAGAAAAAAAAGAAGAAATTAATGGTTCTCCAGCAATAGCAATTGGCCTAAAACAACCATTCTCTAATTATATTTTTGTAGAAAAAGTACCAAAACTTTTAAGTGCCTTAAAAGAGAGATGTCAAAAATCTCCCCTTTCGAATAAAATAAAGTTTGTCGAAGGAAATTGCAATGAGAAAATTACTGAAGTGGTTAATTTAATTTCTGAGAGGTCGCTAGGATTAGCTTTTATAGATCCCTATGGTCTTGAATTTTCATTTTCTTCTCTCGAAAAATTAGCTGATAATCGCAACATGGATTTGTTAATTAATTTTCCTATAGAGATGGCGATTAAACGTAATGTAGACAGGCTCATTAAGAAACGGTGGTCGCGTCTTGACGAATTTCTTGGGGATGACAAATGGAGAGAAGAGTATAAAAGGCGTAGACTTAAAAACGATCGTTGGGTATCGAAATTTTTTCTGGATTATTATCAAGAAAAACTTCTTAAACTTGATTATTGTTTTGACGAGAAAAAACATAGATTTCTCCAAGGAGGAGTATTGATTAAGAATCAAGGTGGAGTGCCGTTGTACTACCTTTTTTTTGCCTCTAAGCATCCAATGGGACTATATTTCTGGAAGGAGGCGATAAAATTCGGACCATCAGGACAAAAAAGATTAGAATTGTGATACTATAAAGTATAGAGGTATCACTGTGGGACAAAAAAGCCTGCCTAAAATATATAGAAAGAGCCTTCTTTACAAAAGTGGCGTCGAGTACGCGGATTTCGGACTAAATCATATAGAAGGATGTGTTCATGGTTGTACTTATCCTTGCTACGCCATGATGTTGAAGAAAAGGTGCGGTCAGATAAAAGACTACGAAGATTGGTGTACTCCGAAAATAGTTGCAAACGCTTTAGAACTTCTCGATAAGGAGATCCCGAAGTATAAAGGTGAGATCAACTCGGTCTATCTGTGTTTTTCGACAGATCCATTTATGTACCGATTAGAAGAGGTTAATAAATTGAGTCTAAAAATAATCGAACGACTCAATAGAGATAATATTAAATCTGTAACAATAACCAAAGGTATTCACTCCAAAGAATTACTAGATTATAAGAGATATGGTGAAAATAATGAATATGGTATAACTGCTGTCTCGTTATCAAAAGATTTCCACGACAGATACGAACCATTTTCTGCCCCGATCCGAGAGAGAATTAAGGCGCTCAAAAGGCTACACGATGCAGGTTTAAAGACTTGGGTTAGTATGGAACCATATCCAACACCAAATATTTTTGCGCAAAATATCTACGAAATTTTAGAAACTGTTTCGTTTGTCGACAAAATAGTTTTTGGAAAATGGAACTACAATGGTTTGATATCAAGTTTTAAAGATTACAAATCATTTTATAATTATTTTTCTAATGAGGTAATAGATTTTTGCCAAAAAAGAAATATCAACGTCCATATCAAAGAGGGGACAATAGATCTAGAAGAATACGCATCACGGTCTCCTGCTAAATACTCCGTCCGAGATGGAGATTTACTTTTCAAGTTCGCTTATTAACCTAAATAAACCCCCTGGCTAAAAATGGCTGGGAAAATTCTCTCCTGAATTTGGTAGAATAAAGATATGAAAGTTATTCTTTATATGGCCATCTCCATTAATGGTTTGATTACCAAAGGTAAAGATGATTCTGACTGGGTAACAGAAACGGACTGGAAGGAGTTTGATAAATTAAT
>CAYFQP010000005.1:0-10122 GCA_964345375.1 uncultured Gammaproteobacteria bacterium
CCCACTTTCTTCAAGTAAAATCAACTGGCCAAAGCCATCAAGAGCATCATCTTTAGTGATTATTGTTGAATTAATTTCAGGCTGAGTTGCCTGGCGGTGCCAATAACTTAATTCAGCCAAGAGAATCGGCGTTAAGAATAAAAGAAGAGCCGAAAGAGATAAATTAAGCAAAAGATAACCAAGCCCTTTTTTATTAAAGCCTGGTTTTCCAACAAGACTGGCGTCATAAATGACTACCGATTCACCTTTTTCAACATTAAACTCTTGGGAATTCATAACTTTAGCCTCATAGTATATCAGAAGGTAAAGACAGAAACAATCTTTTGGGTGGCTGACGGGAATCGAACCCGCAACCTACTGCTCCACAGGCAGTCGCTCTACCTTTGAGCTACAACCACCATTTTGTTGCTGCGGAGCCAGGATTCGAACCTGGATAAACGGCTTCAAAGGCCGTTGTCCTACCGTTAGACGACCCCGCATTATTAGAGCGGGAGACGGGATTTGAACCCGCGACCTTCTCGTTGGCAACGAGACGCTCTACCAACTGAGCTACTCCCGCATGTTTTTCTTAATACCTAGCATCCACCCTTTGATTTTATTAGCCGTTTCTTTTCCACTTATTGATAATTGAACAGTTCCATGGGGAAGTCTGTTTTTAGGGCGCCGTCCCTTACTTGCGCGACTTTTAATGTATGATGCTCGATAAAAATTGCTTTTTGGTATGTCCAATAATTTGCTCCAATATTCCTTTGTCTTCTTTTCAGATATGTTTTTATGTAATACAAGCTGGACATGAATTCTTTTGTTTGATACTTGACAAATTTCTCTAAAAAAACGAATCATAATTTTGTTAAGGGTAGGGTTTGAATTATAAAAAATCGCTTTCCATCGGTCGGTTTTTGCACCTTCTGCTAAATACAATCCCATTCCGAGCCAAAATAATTTTTCTCTATCAATACTGGTAATCTGACTTGCATATTTTGTTTGTTGTTCTTTCTCTTTTTGTTTAATTCTTAATGATCGTTGTTTGTTGATTTTGATTATTTTCTCTTGTCCCCTCTTTGCGGTTAATCGTTTAATCTCCCCCTCTTCTTCTTGAGATAAATCCGAATTAACCCAGCTACTCAATGTGCTTTTAGCAATATGGAGTCGCTTTATAATCTCTTTATAAGTAAAACCCTTTCTTCGGAGCTTTATAGCTCGATTCCTTTTAACTTCCCTTGAATTCTGAACCACCACAGGTAGTTACTATAATACGAAGAGGATATTCAGCTGTCAAGGAGCCATAGATTAAGTGCTGGGACCCGGAGTCGAACCGGGATCTACTGTTTTTCAGACAGTCGCCGTCACCACGTTGGCTATCCCAGCTTAGTGGACGAGAGAGGACTTGAACCTCTGACCTTCTCTGTGTAAGAGAGACGCTCTAGCCAAGCTGAGCTACTCGTCCTGGTGCGCTCGGGGAGACTCGAACTCCCACGCCCTTACGGGCATAGCTCCTCAAGCTATTGCGTATACCAATTCCGCCACGAGCGCTTGATGTGCCGCGAGCGAGAGTCGAACTCGCACGCCCAGAGGGCACACGGTTCTGAACCGTGCCTGTCTACCAATTCCAGCACCGCGGCCTAGCAGGTAAATTATAGCAGATTTTAGCCTATTTTAAAATTGCCCAGAACCTCTTTTGCCTTAGCGAAGATTTCTTCTCGCTGGTCTCGCCAAAGATGAATAGCTGGGGGTAGAACTGAAAGAAAAATGATACCGCCGACAATAAAGAGAATGTATCTCTCAATATCAGGCACTGATTCGCCAAGAAAATAACCTAATAAACCCATTGAAAGAACCCAGAAAATTCCTCCAAAAACATTAAAAAAAAGAAAACGACTGTACTCCATTTCTCCGGCGCCGGCAACGATCGGCGCAAAAGTCCTGATAAAAGGCATAAATCTAGCTAAAACAATCGTTTTTCCGCCATGTTTTTCGTAAAAAGCTTTTGCCTTTAAGAGATTTTCTCTTTTAAAAAGTAAAGAATCAGGCCGTTTAAAAATCTTTGGCCCGGTTTTATTGCCAAACCAATAACCAACACTATCACCAGCAATCGCTCCCAGAGAGCAACCAAGAAGTAAAATCTTGATATCAAAAAATCCCTGAGAGGCTAAAAGACCAGCAGTTAAAAGCAAACTATCACCAGGAAGAAAAAAACCAAAAAAGAGTCCAGATTCAGCAAAAACAATCCCAAAAACACCCAGAAGACCAACATGTAAAATAATTTCTCTTAAATCCATAGGCTATATTTTAGGATGAATTTTTCTTAAAAACAAGGTATAATTATGACTAGAGCTGGAATAAAAAGTATGTTTTCCAGATCTTAGGGTATTTTGGTGAGACAACGAAAATGGACTGAGAATCAATTAAGAAAGGCAGTAAAGCAATCGAGGAGTGTAAGGCAAGTCCTAGCCAAGATTGGCCTTAAGGAAGCGGGCGGAAATTATTCTCAAATTAAGAAATATTTGCACCTTTACAAGATTGATACTTCACATTTTTTAGGGAGAGCTTGGAACAAGGGAATGAGAGGACAAACTAAGCCAAGAGTCCCACTTAAAAAAATTTTAGTGAGAAATAGTTTTTTTCAAAGTTACAAGCTAAAGAAACGTCTATTTACTGAGAGTCTTAAACCTCAAAAATGTGAATTATGTGGCTGGAGCGAAAAATCTAAAGACGGCCGTACCCCATTGGAGTTAGACCATATTAACGGAGATAGCCGAGACAACCGCCTTAAAAATTTAAGAATTTTGTGCCCAAATTGTCATAGTTTACAGCCAACACACCGAGGTCGAAATAAGACATCTTAAAGGTCCGGTGGTGGAATTGGTAGACACGCAACACTTAAAATGTTGTCTCTGATTAACAGAGGTGTGGGTTCGAGTCCCACCCGGACCACAAGAATTCCCCGGGGTGTGGCGCAGCGGCTTAGCGCGCCTCGTTTGGGACGAGGAGGTCGTGGGTTCAAATCCCACCACCCCGACACTAGCGGGAGTAGCTCAGTTGGTAGAGCGTCTCCCTTCCAAGGAGAAGGTCGCCGGTTCGACCCCGGTCTCCCGCTCAAGAAAGGGATGAATTAAAAATCTCCAACCAGCGTAAGAGGTTTGAAGTAATCAAAAAATTCTTTCTGACGTGTTCTTTGGCTTCTTCCCCCGGCTTCTTAGCTAAATCAGGGTTACTAATGAGCCTGGAAACAAGATTAGCCACTTTTTGGTAGTCCCCTGGCTTAACTAGGAAACCAGTTTTTTGATCAATGATTTGGGGGGTAATCCCACCAATTCGACTAGCAACTATTGGCTTACCACACCAAGCTGCTTCGCTAACCACTAAACCAAACCCCTCCCTAGAAGATAACTGGATAAGATAACTCTTGGGGTAGTTCCATATAGCCGCTAACTCTTGGTAGAAGAATCCGACTGGTCGAGGATGCTTCATCGCCGAATGAAGTAAGAATATATCCTTTTTAAAACTTGATTTAAGTCCCTTTATCCTTTTTTTCATCTTTTTCAGGATCAGGAGGGAAACAGGATTATCAGTAGCAAAATTACCTACGTAAACCATTTGGAGAGTGGGATACTTATTTTTAAGAAGTCTAAATACTTCAATTATTCCTAAAGGATCCTTGTCAGGATCATATCTGGAAATCTGGGCTAAAATTGGCTTTTGAGGACTAATACCGAATTCTTGGAAAACTTTAGTTATTTTTTTTATGGCCATTGGCCGAAGTTTCTGATGAAAAGGGTCAATGAAAGGAAAGTTTTGTTTGATCGGCATTGCCTTAGTAATCTTCTTGGGTAAATATTCAGGAGTGGTTACAACCACCTGGTCGTACTTAAGGATAAAGGGTTCTAACCACTTCCAGCTCTTTGATTGAGGGTCGCCATAAGGATGGAAACGCCAGATCCAGGTTTGTTTTTTTTGTCTGGCTTTTTTGATTACTGGAAGACATTGAGGGTCATCACAAATTACTAAGTCCGCCTTTCCCATCTTTTTTTGGTAGGCCAAGATCATTTCGGCAAATTCATCGTTGTATGTCAAAAATAACTCCCGGTCCGTTTTTCGAGCAGGTCGTTTAACTATTTGACCATCCTTTTTTTCAAAGACAGACTGATTTCTTTTACAATCTTGGAGAGAATAATGGAGACCACTAGTAAAACCAAAAAATTTTGAAGGCGGATTAAAGCCCCTTCTTCGGCCAAAAGGAGAGGCCATGGTTAGCCAATCAACTTCTATTCTTAAATCTCTTAATAAGGAAGCAAAATAGGGAATCATTTCTGCCACTCCGCCACCAAAAGGCGTGGCATTAATTCTTAAGATTTTTTTTCCTTTTATACTGCCTGCTGCTTTCCGAATCCGACTTAGCGTTTTAGCCGAGGTGAATTTTCCATAGTCATCCAGTTTTCTTTTAGGGAAGAGATGGTTAGCAAAATTAAAAGCGATCAGTTCTTTCGGGGAATATTTAACTTCCATCTTCAATCATAACTCTCGTGGATTTATCTTACTAAATTATTTGCTAATGTCAAATCGAAATTATTGTTAAACCCAGATTAATTTGATAAAATTAGGGCGTGGCTCCAGTAGCTCAACGGATAAGCAAAGCTTGTCCTTAAAGCTCCTGAGGCTCGTTATACTCGCCCCAGTAGCTCAACGGATAGAGCAGGAGTGTTCTAAACTCAAGGTTGGGGGTTCGAATCCTCCCTGGGGCACAGATAAAGAAAATTGAAGAATCTTCTATTTCCTGGAAATATTATAGACTTCTGGGTAATAGAGAAAGATAACAGGAACTTCTTCAGCTAAAAATCTCTGAAAATCAAAATAAATCTTCTTTCTCTCTGATTGCTCCAGGCTGACTCGGCCATCCTCCAAAAGCTTGTCTATTCGAGGACTTCTAAGATGAGTGATGTTATTCTGTGAGGTTGAATGCCATAAATTATATTGGTCAGGATCAGCCGGAATTTCCTGAATAGCCAAGAGGACTTGAAAATCGGTTTCGCCAATCATAAAAGGCCCTATTTCCACCTTAATTCCTAATTCCTGCCAATCTTTTCTAATTGACTCAGCCAAAGGAATTAACTGAGGAACAGTGTGAATTGTTAGTTCAATCTCTCCTGGATCAATTTCTCCGAGTGAATTTTCAAGGAGTTCCTGGCCTCTTTTTAAGTTATAATCATAGGGTTTGACATCTTCGAAGTAAGCCCAGCTTAAAGGCGAGATAGGGCTGTAAGCTCTCCGCGGATAATCTTTCTTAACCGCATAGGCCAAAGCTTGTCTGAAAAGCCTATCTTCCAAGAATGGTTTCTCGGTATTAAAGAAGAGACCAACAAAGCGATCATCTTTGACCATTGAGCTAATTTGCAAATTAGAGAAATTCTCTAGTAAATGGGGATCAAGAATATCTCTAAGACCAGTCACCTCTCCCAACTTAAGAGCAATTTTGGCTGATTCCTCAGTTGGATAAAATTTATAGATAATTTCTCCTTTTTCTTTTGATTTGATTGGTGTCAGACCGATTGACTCAACAAATTCTCCGTTAAAATCAATTCTCTTGACTCGATAATCACCTAAGCCAATTAGACCTTTTCTAAAAATAGGTCGGGAAACAGCCATCGGAAACGGAGAAAAGGGATCTTTCAGCAAGAAACCAACTTGATAATCATTGATGACCTGGATTTCAACGTCTTCAAAGTTGTAATTGACATCATTGGCAGTAAATTTTTTTCCATCTGGCCATTTTATATCCTTTCTTAAATTGAAAGCATATTTTTTTCCATCTTCTTCGACTTGCCAACTTTCGGCTAAACTGGGAACAATTTCGCCATCTTTTTTAGCCTCAGTTAGCCCCTTACTGATCAATAATTGAATCTCTTTAGGAATCTCGTCAATCGTATATTTGCCGATAAGACCGATCTTAGTTGGTTTTTGGAAAAGCTGGAAGCGAAGGAAAACAGCGGGAATGAGGTAAAAAAAGATGATTCCCAGAAGAAAGCCAACCAAGACGAGTTTATATCTTCGCCTTAGATATTCTTTTAAAAGAATAAAAAAGAACCTAATCTTTTTCATTTAACAACCACTGATATCAATGAAGATAAGAGAAAAAGAATTGCCAGGAGAATGGTTATTCTGGAGAGGATTTTTTCCACTCCTCTTTTAGAACGATAGAATTCTCCTCCGCCTCCCCAGGCTCTGCCTAAGCCTGTTCCTTTTGCCTGAAGAAGGATGACCGAAATAAGCAAAATCGAAATAATGATTTGGATAACAATGATTATTTGATTCATCGGGAGAGCCAGACCAAGAAACTGGTTACCAAGCTGATGAGAAAGGTAATGGCGATAAAAGAGAATAATAAATTAAGGGAAAAGGCGGGGATGACAATTCCTTTATAAGCAAATCCAGCGAACTCCATGGGAACGATCTTAAAATCAGGAATAATGACGGTGACTAAATAGAGAGCGGCCACATTAACCACCCACCTAAAAGTGCCTAAGGTAATCAGATTGACTGGAAGAAGGAGAAGATTGATAACTGGCTTGATTAGAAGATTAATTAGACCAAGAGCAAAAGCGGCTAAAAGAAGAGTCTCTATTCCCCTTTCTAAAACAATTCCTTTGATTAATAAAGAAACTAACCAGATTGAGAAGGCATTATAGACAATTGAACGAATTATTCTCTTCATCTAATTAATTGTTTAATCAAATGTTATCAGACCTATCAGAGACTGTCAATTTTCTTTTCCTTATTCGACGAAATAAATAAAAAATTAAAAGGCCAATCCCTAAAATAGCAACAAAAATAATCAAGCCTTTGAGCAAAAAAGACTCAATAACAATAACCTGTTTAAATTCCTGATTATTAACTTTAACGACAATCTCTCCAGGGCCTGTCTTAAAGAGTCCCAAGCTTTCTAATTCAAGAGGAATTCTTTTATGGGAAAAAGGAGGCAGAACGTCTATTTCCTGGCCATTTTTTAAATATAAATTGACTCCCTTGGTTGTTGTTTCCAGTTTAAGTCCATAAATGGCTGGATTAGATAAATTAGCCACGTAAAGATAGCCAGAAGATTTGATTTCACTGGCAATTGTTTTGGGAAATTCAAATTTTGCTTCGATGATATTTTCTTCTGGCGTTGGTTGTTGGCCAAAGGTGACGACAACGTCTTTACTGTACGTTCCTTGGCGTTTATAGGCTCCGGCCGGAGGAGGATAATTACTATCTTCACCATGGATGGCAAAAGTGACGTGACCTAAATCGAGTTTATTAAAATAATCAACGCCGCCAGTTGTTTTTTGCCAAGTAGGGTCAATTTGAATCCAAGTTCCACTTTCTTCATTCCAGTACTCAGGCCAAGCATGGAGAACGTCTTGAACCAGACTCAGTGGCCTCAATTGAGGATTGGTGGTAAAAGCAAAGCCGTTGGCTTCTCTGGCTGGTATGCCCACCGCTCTGGCAAGGGCAATAAAAAGATCAGTAAACTCCATACAGGTGGCCCGATCAGGTTGAAGCAAGGCTTCTCTTGCTCCCATTCTTTCCGCCCCTTCTCTTACCCGGCTATAATCATAATCCAGGGTTTTGACAACAAAGTCATAGACTTCTCTAGTCGTTTCTAAGTTTTTAGCGGCTTCCTTGATTAAAGGGTCATCAACAGGCCAATAGTCAGTTGATCCTAGAAAAGGCTCAAGGCTCTCTGGTTTTTTGAACTTTTGATAGGGCTTGGCAAAGACTTTTGCCTGACCTTTGACATTGACTTCAAGTTTTTGGAAAGGGTTAAGAACATATTGGGCTAACCAATTTCCATTCTGATCGACTTCAATATTTTCTGGCTCAGGTGAAAAATCCTGGAAATAAATCTTTTGAAAGCTGGTATCAGGAGGAACAGCAATCTCGGTTTTTATTTTAGAGGGTTCGTTATTCTCAAGATAATACCTTAATGAAAAATCAAAAGACTGGAATTCACCAAAAGCAGCTACCACTCCTGCTTTTGAGACTTGGTCTTTGCTAAATTGGAATATTTGGAAGTTTTCGTCTTTAGACTGAGCGATTGGCGAAGGAGAGATAAAAGCAACCTGACCAAAATTAAGGGGAACTTTTAAGGTGATGGAAAGAGAATCAATCGCCTCTGCTCCGGAAAATCGAGGAATGACGATTTCCCAGATGTCACCGCTTTTCTTGATCAAGTCAGCTTTAGTGTAGTTAAGGCCAAATTTAAGGGTTTCGTCTTTACCAACAACTTCTTGATTAAAAGGCAAAGTGATTGAGACCAGATTGGGCTCTATTTGAGCTTGGTATTTGATTTCTCCTTCTTCATCCCAAGCATAAATATCATTCAGTTCTCTTCCTTCAATTGAAAAAGTGTATTGCTGAGCATAAACATTGGAAAGTTTATTGGTTAAGGAAACTTGATGGTTGACTCTCATCAATTCTTGAGTCGAGGCTTGATAGTTAATCTTGGACTCAATTTTAAACTCCTCGCTGGCCTGGAGCTGATGATTAAAAACCAGACTAAAGAAGATTAAAGAAAAGAGGATAAAAAATTTCTTAATCATAGAATCTTAGATAAAGTCTTAGAAACATTTTAAGCTCTTTAGGAATTAGTTGTCTAGAATTAATTATTCAGAATTAAGTTTTAAGATTGGCTCTTGACAACCTTTTTGGGTTTTGTTAGGGTATTTTCAATGCCAGTTACTCTTTATAAACGCCAAAAACAAATTTTAGAATACATCAATCAGTATATTCAGAAGTTTGGCTACTCGCCTACTCTTCAACAAATAGCTGAAGCTATTAATGTTAATTCCCTCGCCACTGTTCATGAGCATTTAGAGGCTCTGGCTAAAAAAGGCGTTATCCGACGTTATAAAGGAGCGGTTAGAGGAATTGAAGTTCTTGAGCGAAAAATGGACCAGATTTCCTCTGGTCTAGAATTACCAGTCTTAGGCTTTATTGCTGCTGGCCAGCCAATTGAACCCCATACTGACCCTAATGCTAGTTTGGATGTTTCCCCTTCTCTTGTCTCAGGCAAAAGACCAGCTTTTATCCTCCAGGTAAAAGGTGACTCTATGGTTGAAGAAGGCATTTTTGATGGCGATTACGTGGTCATTGAACAACAGGAAGAGGCCAAGAACGGTGATATTGTCGTTGCCTTATTAGAAAACGGTTTGGCCACTTTGAAAAGGTATTTTCGAGAGGCAACCAGAATCAGACTGGAACCGGCCAACGCCAAGATGGCCCCAATTTTTACGAGAAAGGTCAAAATCCAGGGAAAAGTCGTCGGCGTGGTCAGGCGGTTTTAGGCTTCTCGACCTTGAGAGCACAATCAGGACAGATTGTTTCACAAATTCCACAGAGATTACACTTGTTGATGTCTATTTCTACTGTCGGGGTTGAATAAACACCTAGCTCCTTCTTAGAAAAAGAAATTGCTTTTTGAGGACATTTTTCAAGACAAAGGCCGCAACCTTTGCAGAGGCCTTTAAAGAGAATAATTTTCTTGTTTTTATTTTGAAACTCTTTAGGTTTAAAATCCTTCATTAATTTCCCCTAGGGCTTTAAAATCTAATTCTTTAAGCTGAGGGTCCTTTTTAAACCATTTGGCGAACCGTTTTTCCATCGCCTTTTTCAGGCTTTCAAGTTTAACGATTTTACCCGCCTTGTTAATTTCACCCAAGACAACAATGTTCCAGACTTTTGGCGGTAAATTAGTTTTAAGACCTTTTTCAACTGCTGGGCCTCTAATAATTTTTGTTTTTTTATTCTGATAACTCTCAACTCTCTGCCAAGACCGGTCAGAGAGAACAGCCAGAAGATCTGCTTTCTCAAATTTAGGATACAAGACTGGTTTTTTATCAACAACCACAAAGGCAAGGGAAACACCCCCTCTTTGTTCAACCCCAAAATTAGGAATGTAGAGAGCCTGCTGACCTTCTTTAATCGCCGCCTTGGCAAGAATTTCGGCAATTACCTGAACTCCCTGACCACCCTCACCAGCAAAAAGAATTTTCATTTTTTAATTTCTCTGGTTTTAATTTCTCCGAAATTAATCTCTCTTAATTTAAAAGTCTTTTCTAATTCTCCCATTCTTTTAATTGTTTCCTT
>CAYFQP010000006.1:0-7238 GCA_964345375.1 uncultured Gammaproteobacteria bacterium
TTTGGTTATGGTTCTAGTGAAGATTGGAAACAAAGAATCTTAGATGAATTAGGGCTAGATTATGAAATCTTGTGGGAGGATCTAAGAGGCAAAAAAATCTATCCTAATCTTTGGGGAGACAAAAGAGCAATTGGTGTTGAAATTGTTAAGCACTAGGCTAAATGGAATTTCTTGAGAGACTTCTTGGTATTAAAAGACGGAAGCAAGAAGCCCTTCTTGCTGAGTTTGGAATTGAAGGTGAATTAAGAAGGCAACTAGTTGGTCCTGAACTTAAAGAGGCTTCAGTTGTTAAGGTTGAGAATGATCAGTTCTTGGAAATACTAAAGTCAGGGGGATATGATCAGGTTTTGAGTTATTTAGTTAACTTTAGTGATACTCATTTATGCCATGATCTTTATCTTGATATCGGAGAAGGTGTTCAAATAAAAACAGGCGTTGCCTCTATTGATTATAGCCAGGAAAGGAATCTATTTTCTGATCTTCATGAGATGTCTTTTATGTATGATCCGGAAGCATCAAAACGGGAATGGGGTGTTTATAAGATCGTAGAGGCTTAGGCCGACCTGCTCAGTCAAGAATCTTGCCTTTAAAATCACCACTGAATTAGGATAATTTGAATCTTTGGCCTCAATCAGTTATTTATAAAAACGTTTAGTTTCTGTAAAATAAAACTATGCAAAAATTAATTATTATTCGTGGAGCGGCAGCGAGTGGTAAATCAACTATTGCTAAAGGCCTCAGAAATTATAGAAAGAAGATTGCTTGGATCAAAGTTGATGGTTTTAAGGGCATTTTTTCAGAAGATGCTTCAAGGGCCCTCGAGTACGTTCACGGTTCAGCCATTAGCACGCTTGAGTATCTCCTTTCACAGGGCTTTTCGGTGGTAATGGAGGGAATTTTCCAGAATCCTAAATATATTACCCAGTCAGTGGAAATCGCTAAACAGAAAGGTATCCCTTTTAAGGTTTATGAGCTAGAATGTTCACCTGACACCTTGCAAGAAAGAGATAAAGAGAGGCCGTTGGTGAAAAAGGGATGGCGAAAGCCGCTTGGAGACAAGGTGATTGCTCACCTCCATAAAAGCGTGATAGAAAACCCTTGGAAAGGAGCCGAAAAACTTAATACCGAAAAATTATCTATAAAAGAATGTGTTGAGCTTTTAAAAAAGGAGCTTAAGAGTTAATCAAGCAATATAAGGTTCTACCGACTTACTTGGCTAAATTTGCCTTCCGTTCACTTTAGTTATAGAATAGAGACATGCCCTATCGAACAAGGGAGGAACTGCCAGAATCAGTCAAAGAACATCTTCCGGCTGATGCCCAGGATATTTATAAAGAAGCTTTCAATAATGCTTGGGAACAATTTGCTGACCCGAGTAAGTTGAAATATGGGGGTGATCGGGAGAGTGCTTCTCACCGGGTTGCTTGGTCAGCCGTCAAGAAAAAGTATTCTAAGAATAAAAAAGGTAAGTGGGTTTTAAAGAAATGATTGTTAAACGAAAAGCTGGTTATTATGTTCTCTCTGAGAAAACTCGGAAGAATCTGGGTGGACCTTACAAGACGAGAGAAGAAGCTAAAAAGCGACTTCAGCAAGTCGAGTATTTTAAGAGAGTTAAAGGCAAGAGATAAATCTTCTCCTGTTATTTTTTTAAAATATCTGTTAGAATAGGCGGATGATGAGAGAGAATTTTTTTGTTTCAATTAAAAACTTTCTAAGAAAAAGGAAGATTCCTGTTTTGCCTTCGATTATTATTGGTCTTTTATTAGTCATTGTTCTTCTTGGTGGTCTTTATTATTTTAAGGGTCAATTAATTGTGGCCAGGGTTAATGGTCAGCCTATTTGGCGGTTGACTTTGCTTAGAGAGTTGGAGAAACAAGCCGGAGAGGGAGTTCTGGATTCTTTAATTACCGAGACCCTGATTCTTCAAGAAGCAAGAAAGGAAAATGTTGTTGTTAGTGAGAGTGAGATTGATCAAACACTGGCTGAGTTAAGAGCGAATATTGAGGCCCAAGGTCAAGATTTTGATCAGGTCTTAGGTGCTCAGGGAATTTCTGAAGAAGAGCTGAGAAAACAGATTGAGATTCAGACAATGGTTGAGAAGACTGTTGGTCAGGATATTGAGGTCAGTGATGAGGAGATAGCTGAATATTTTGAAACCAATCAAGATTATTTTCCTGAAGATTTTGATCTTGAAGAAAATAAAGAGGAGATTAGGGATCAGATAAGTCAAGAGAAATTGAATGAGAAAATTCAGTCTTGGCTTGAATCACTTCGAGATGGGGCGGAGATTAATTACTTCTAAAGACCAGGATTGTTGACAGCTTTCAAAGCCAGATGCTATAGTGAAGCTAATGGCTGAGAAAAAATTTTTCTTTGTTCTTCTTTTGGGGACTTTGTTCTTGGCTTTGATAATTTTTCTTTTACCTTCTTTTGGAGGCAAACCGGGTTGTCTTTGTGAGAATTTAGAAGAGATAACTGGCGATTTTGTTAGGGGAGAAGAGAAAGCCTTTTTTGGCGGCAGAGAAATTGAAGCGCCTTTAGCCAGTAGCTGGTTGACGGGTGATGATATCCGGGTTTTGGGCGAAACCGCTGGAGAAGAGAGATGGGTTGAAGTTGATCTTTCTGAACAGAAAGTAAGAGCCTGGGAAGGTAATCGCCTCTTTTTAGAGAGTTTAGTTTCAACTGGTAAGTGGTCAAGAACACCAATCGGAACTTATCGAATCTGGGGTAAGTTTAAATATGCCAAGATGTCGGGGGGTAGTCGGGCTCTCCATACCTATTATTATCTGCCTAATGTCCCCTATATCATGTATTACCAAAATGGTTATGGCTTACACGGAACTTATTGGCACAATAACTTTGGTCAAGTGATGAGTCATGGTTGTACTAATCTGCCGACACCAGTGGCCGAAAAGCTTTTTTACTGGACTTCACCAACTCTGCCTTTGGGTTGGAATTATGTTCGGGCAACCAGGAGTAATCCGGGGACAAGAATTGTCATCCACGAATAATCTTCTTGGAGACTAATAAACGGGGCTTGACAATTAGCAGACATTGTGATAGAGTGCTAAGGATTAAGGGTATTAATTGAAATGGGTGGCGTCATTATTTCAGAAAAAGGTAAAGAGGAAAAAACACTTCCTACCGTGGCTTTAAGAGAAAGCGTTGTTTTTCCTCACACTGAATTTCCTCTTAGTTTTGGCCGGCCAAAGTCTAAGGCTGCGGTTAAGGCGGCTTTTAGTGGTTCTTCGAAACATCTTCTGGCCGTTTTTACTCAAAAAGATCCCCGAGTTGAAGATCCTGAAAAAAAAGACCTTTATTCCATTGGCACTCTGGTTTCAGTTGATAATATTCTTGAGACTGAAGGCAGTTTAACGGTCATTGGTCGGGGTTTATCAAGGGTTAGACTTGAAGATCAATTAGGAACCGAGCCCTATCTTTTAGCCAGAGTGAGTACTCTGCCAGAAATTGTTGAAGATTCTGAAAAAACAAAGACCTTGGCTAGTCACTTAGTTAATGAATTTCGAAAGTCTTTTAACTTGGGTAAACCAATTGACATCATGGTCTTGATGCGGATTTCGGCCGGTGTTTCTTTGCCAGAATTAGCTGACCAGATTGCTTCGACTCTTAATCTAAAAACAGAAGAAAAAATTACTCTTTTGGAAAAAACAGAAGTCAGAGAGAGATTAGGCCAGATTGCTGATTATCTAGCTCAGGAGATTAAAGTCTTAGAATTGGATAAAGCCATCTCTAGTAGAACCCAAGCCCGGTTCGATCAGGAGATGAAAAAGGCTGTTCTTCGGGAGAAAAAAAGGACGATTGAGAAAGAATTAGGTGAAGGAGGTGATGAAGATGATTTGGTTAGAGAATTTAGAAAAAAAATCAGAACTGCCCAGATGTCTCAGGAAGTCAAGGATAAGGTTAATAAAGAATTAAAACGGTTCGCCAAGCTACCCCACCACAGCCCAGAAAGGCCCTATTTAGAGAATTACTTGGATTGGATTACGGGTATGCCTTGGAATGAAAGGACAGCCAATGACGTCAGTGTTAAGCAAGCAGCCAAGATTTTAGAGGAAGACCATTATGGCTTGAAAAAAGTCAAAGAAAGAGTGGTTGAATATCTGGCGGTAATGAAATTAAAAGAAGCAGAGAAAAAAAGAAAGGTTCGTTTAAAGAAAAAGAAGAAATCAAAAAAGGTTGAGATTGAAGAAGAAGGTGGACCAACGATTCTCTGTTTTATCGGTCCTCCAGGAGTGGGTAAGACTTCGATTGGTAAATCAATTGCCCGGGCCTTAGGAAGGAAGTTTGTTCGGATGTCACTTGGTGGAGTTCGGGATGAGGCCGAGATTCGGGGTCATCGTCGGACTTATGTTGGTGCTCTGCCCGGCAGGATTATTCAGGGAGTTAAGACCGCTGGAACCAAGAATCCGGTCTTCATGCTTGATGAGATTGATAAAGTTGGTAAGGATTTTCGAGGTGATCCTTCGGCTGCCTTACTTGAGGCTTTAGACCCAGAACAGAATCATTCCTTTTCTGACCATTATTTGGAAGTTCCTTTTGATCTTTCTGAGGTGATGTTCATCTGCACGGGTAATGTTTTAGATACCATTCCCCCGGCTTTGAAAGACCGGATGGAGATTATTCGTTTTTCTGGTTACACAGAAGAGGAAAAATATAATATTGCTAAGAAATTCCTTTGGCTCAAGCAATTAAGATTCAATGGTTTGGGTCAAGAAAAGATTAATCTTCAAGAAAGAGCTCTTCATCAAGTGATTCGACGTTATACTCGGGAAGCAGGGGTTAGGGAATTAGAGAGAATGTTGGCTAATATTTGTCGAAAGATTGCTAAAAAGAAGGCGGACAAGAAAAAGGCTGATGGCAAAGTTTCTTTAACAGACATCAGGAAATACTTAGGGCCAGCCAAGTTTACTTCGACTGTGGCTGAGAAAAAGGATGAAGTTGGCGTCTCGACTGGCTTGGCTTGGACTCAATCAGGCGGAGAGATTCTTTTAATTGAAACTGTTTTAATGCCTGGAAAAGGGAAGCTATTACTGACTGGTCAACTAGGTGATGTGATGAAGGAGTCAGCTCAGGCAGCCTTTTCATATGCTAAGAGTCATTGGCAGACTTTGGGTTTGGACAAGAGTTTTGCTAAGAAGATTGATGCTCATATTCATGTTCCTGAAGGCTCAGTCCCTAAAGATGGCCCTAGTGCGGGGATTGCCATGGCCATCTCTCTTATCTCTGCTTTGACTAAGAAACCAACCCGGAAAGAAGTGGGAATGACGGGTGAGATTACTCTTCGGGGTCGGGTTTTAGAGGTTGGTGGTATCAAGGAAAAGATTATTGCCGCTCATCGGGCTGGGTTAAAAGCAGTTGTTTTGCCTAAGGATAATAAAAAGAACTTGGAAGATGTTAGTTCGAGGGTAAAAAAGGATTTGAAGTTTGTTTTTGTTTCCAGTTTGGATAAAGTCCTTAAAGAGGCTTTTGTAACTCAGAAAAAAAATAGAAAAACAGTTAAAAAAGATGGTGAGGCTGAGAGAAAGAGAATGACGGTTGCTTCAGTGGTGGCTGCTTCCTAGATTTTCTTCGGGGAAAGGAGAAGAGGAAGAAAAAAGCAGACCGACTCCCCGGTCGGTCCAATGGCTCATCAGGAGGAGTGGAGTGGTTTTTCAACTAGAATCTGCGTCTCCCGGCGCACTTACTGGCGAGGCCAATACCACTACCGATGGGCCGAAGGCGGACCTCAAAAGCTTTGGCCTGCGGCAGCAGGTCAGGGAACCGCTTCGGCTGGACTGAATAAGCCACTTGGGCGCGTGTTTTAAAGCGTTCAGGTGGCACGCAGGAGAGAGGGTGGCGGGAGACCAGGAGTCTCCACGCGAATAAGCACAGGATTTCTCGAAAGATCGGTTTCCATCCAGCTTTTAGTTTCCAGTGGACTAAGAGAAGACTTCGTGAAGAAGTAAGGACCGATTTGAGAACTGTGCCGGAAGCACTTCTGCCCTTCACCCTCTCTGACCCACCTCTCCCACACCCCACCGCGTTCCCTTACCCTCTTTTAAAACCTTCTTACTTTTTCTTGTTTTTCCTTATCTTTTCAGCTAAAATTAGGTTTGTTTGGCCCTATCGTCTAGTGGTTCAGGACACTAGGTTCTCATCCTAGAAACCCCGGTTCGAATCCGGGTGGGGTCACCGGAGAAGCCTTGCTTTTAATTGTCCAATCTGTTTCAATAATTTTATGGAGATAAATCAACCAGGGCCCTCCACAGCCCAGCCAACACCACCTTTAGCTACTCCTAAAATGCCACCCGTTTCCTCTTTAAAACCAAGGAATATACCCTCAGAATCACCGAATAAAAAAAATTGGCTAAAAATTCTTTTAATTATTCTTTTGGTCATAATTTTAGGGGCTGGTTTGTTTTATGCAGGTTATATTCTTGGTCAGAAAAAAACTCTTACTTTCCAGACGCCTTCACCAACTCCAACACCTGAGTTAACTCCTATACCAACTCAAGCTCCGGTAACAACCCCTACGCCGACTATTGATTCGACTGCAAACTGGTTAACTTATACCGACGAATTATATCATTACTCTGTAAAGTATCCTTCTGAATGGACAACTCCTCAATTCAATCCTTTACAAAGAAACGGAGCCAATGGCGTGAAGCTTTATTTTATTCAGGCGGGCGGTTTTATGAACGAGTGTATGCAAGAAATTGATAATTCCATAATTACGATTCAAGATTTACAGTTCAAACGTCGTGATTTCCAAGGAGTTTTTTCTGGTGAAATGTGTGATGATCCTGAGAACACTGATAATTATTCTATCTGGCTAATGTCACCCGATGAAGATTACGGGTTATCTTTCCATTATAATTCATCCATAAAAAGTTCTGCTGAGAATACTTTCAATCAAATACTTTCTACATTTGAGCCTCCAAAATAGTTAAAACTTTATTCAGTTTGGGTTTGATAGAATTGGGCATAGAGCATTTTAAACTCAGGCCACACTTGGTTCCATTTCCAAACCTGTGGGGTCATCCAAGGCTATTTTTTCACACAGGAAAGGGTTGAGGTTTGCGAATTGTAGTTAAAAGTATATTCTTGGTTTAGGGGAGGTCCTATAAAAATTGGCAAGGTATTATATTCCAAGACAGAACGAGCATCCCGGTAAAGATCTAACTTCTTCGTATCAATTGTTGCCACTTGAGGTTTAGACTGAAGCTCCTCTCTTACAG
>CAYFQP010000007.1:0-19388 GCA_964345375.1 uncultured Gammaproteobacteria bacterium
TCTTCCCAACCAATGTTTTGTAACCAAAGATGAAGAGGGGCGACAGCAAAAATCTTTTTACCAAAAAATCTTTTTGAGGCTAATTGAACTAAGCTAGAAACCACTTCAAGAACAAACAAACCACCAATCACGGCAATGGCCATGATTTTCCCAATCAAAAGACCAACCACGGCCAAAGTGGCCCCAAAAGACAAAGCACCAACATCACCAAGAAAAATTCTGGCTGGATAAACATTGAAGTAAAGAAAAGCAATTAAGGAGCCTAGCCAGAGAGCCAGAAAAATGGTTAAAACTGTATCTAAAGAAGCAACCGAAAGCACCCAAAAAGCAAAAAGACAAATCATCAAAAGGCCACTAGCCAAGCCATCAAGACCATCAGTAATATTAAAAGCATTAGTAAAAGCAACAATCACGGTAGCGGCAAAAGGAACATAAAGCGGTCCTAAAAAGAAGACACCAATGAAAGGGATATGAACAAAATTGATTTTAAGATTAATAAAGAGCATTGAAGCAATTATTAAAGCCAAGGCCCACTGAATAGCAAACTTATGACGCATTCTTAAACCAAAAACTCCTTTCTTAGCCAAGCCAAAAAATTTCATCAAATCATCATAAAGTCCCAACATCCCAAAGGAAAGAAAGGTAAAAAAGAGAATGTTCAATTCTTCTTTAATCGGAAAACAAGAAGAAATATAAAGTCCAAAAAAAGAAATTATAGGGAAAAGAATCGCATAAAGAAAGCTGACGACTAAAATAACTAATAATCCCCCACCAATCGGCGTTCCTGCCTTAGCCCGATGAAAACGATCAAAAATCGGCGTTCGCCTACCCAAGGCATCTTTAGTCTCTTGTTTTTTTCTTTGGAATTTAAGCTTATAAAGAAAGTCAATAAAAGGAATAACCAGAAGACTGGTAATAATAAAAGAGAAGATTAATAATCCTAACGACAAAGCCATATTGAAATTATACTTTATTCTAAAGCTTCCGTCTAATTCGCCTGACAGTCTCAAACCCGCGTGTCAACCAATAATAAATTCTTAAAGGATAATCTTGAGCGTGTAAATAATCAACTCTCTCTCCACCAAAACCCTTTTTGAAAAGAGTCAAACCTACCCAGGGATGGGAAGAATTTTCGGTAGGAGCAATTCCCCAAAAATTAAAAATCCGACAATCGCGTTTCTTCGCCTCTTTAATTGCCTGCCAGATGAGGAAATAAGAGGCAGGAATCTTAGGAAAATCTGAAGATGAAGCACTGTAATGATAGTAGGCAATTTGATGATAGAAAATAAAAATTGCGGCTGCCAGAACTTTCTTTTGGTATTCAACTAAAAACAAAGAAGCCTGATTATCTTCCCCAAAACTTTCTAAATGAGCTTTAAACATCTTCAGGGGAAAACCAACAAACCCATGTCTCTTGACTGTTTCCTGCTGAAGTTTAAATAAAATCTTTACATCTCTGGTTTCTTTAGATTGTCTGCAAACAAGACCTAATTTTTCACCTCGACGGACTAAATAGCGAGTCGTCTTCCGCATCTCCATTAAAATCTCTTCTTCAGGTCGATCAATCTCAAGTTCCCAGGTCGTCTCCGCATGAAGATGGATTGGCGCCGAAATAAAACCAGACGATTTAAATATCTTTTGATTCTCAGGTGAGTCTAAAAGCTGAGGCCGAACTCGAATAAACCAAGCCCCTTCTCTTTTACCTAGATCTTTAAGATAATTGAAAACAGTCTTAATCTGAGTCTTCTTTTTATAATCAATCAAAGGACCACCTGGCACGAGCAAATGAGAACCTCTTTTAGCCTTTGTCATTATTGCCAAACAAACTCCAGTCAGTTTATTACCTTCATACAAACCCAAACGAAAGATTTTTTCACCCATTAATTTATTAACCTCTCCCCAATTCCATGACTGAAGAAAAGAAAGAGGCGGATAATTAGAAACAAATCTCTCCCATTCTTTTTTACTATCAATCTCTTTTATCCCTAATTTTTTAGCCATTTTCCTTTTTAAAAAACCCTTTAATTAATTGAACAACCTCTTTAGCTTCTCTTAATCTCATTCTGGGGTATGTTGGTAAATTAACCACCCTCTGGGCAATTTTTTCACCATTCGGACAACTACCCAAAGAATAACCTGCTTTACTGAAATCAACGCCTTTGGGATCAACAATATTCTGGTACCAGTCGCCTAAAAGAATCCCTTTTTTCTGAGCATGGTCTATTAGCTCATGAGCTCTTTGGACCAAGACTGGGTAACGCATATAAATTTCTCCCCTAATGGGCGATAAATGAGTTAGTTGTTTTAATTTTAACTTCTGTCTGTATAACCGACTGATTCTCTCTCTTTGTTGATTAAACTTCTTTAATCTTTTAAACTGAGATAAAGCCAAAGTTGCTTGAGCATTAGGCAATCTAGTTGGAAACTCCTGAGGCTGTTTGGTTACTGCCTCATCCTTGCTAACCGGAAATGAAAGTAACCCCAGTTTTTGAAAACCGATTAAGATAATCTTTCCTAAATTCAGGAAATTATAAAGTTTTAAGACTAGGACAAAAACAATTGGATGAAGAAGCTGTTGAAAAACCCAGAAATAAGACGGGTATCGAAGTCTTTGCTGGTTAGATGAAAGTTTTCTCCCAATCTTAGGATTATTGGTAATCGCCATTCCGCCAAAAACAGAGGAAATCACCTTGTCCCTCCCAAAACTAAAAAAAGCAGCCTCTCCAAAAGTTCCCAATTTTCGGTTTTTATATTTAGCTCCAAGTGAATGAGCACAGTCTTCAATAATTAATAATTTATGCTTTTGGGCGATTCTTTTAATTACCTCAATTTTGGCCGGCTTTCCAAAAGTATGCTGGACAATAATTGCTTTAGATTTTAAACTAATCTTCTTTTCTAAATCATCTGGGTCCATATTCAAACTTTCTTTTTCAAAATCAACATAAACAGGTTTTGCTCCCAACCAGATAACAGAATTCGGAACAACAACACAAGTAAAACCTTGAACTAAAACCTCGTCTCCCTTTTTAATGCCCGTTGCTTTCAAAATAGCGTATTCGGCTGACCGGCCACTATTAAAACTAACCGCATACTTAACTTTAAAATAATCCTTAAACCTTTCCTCAAGTTCTTTTATTGCCTTACCCCTTAACCACTGCCAAGGAGAAAATAGCAATCTTAAGGCAAGAAGGACATCTTGGGAAAAAGTGTTGGGAGAAAGGGAAATAGCGATTGGTCTCAATTTCATCTCTTAAGTCTTTAACCTCACCAAAAATTTTTCTGCCTCTTTACCTTCAAAAAGAAGAACATCATCCTTTCTAAGTATCTTTTTTAACTTGGGAATTACCACCTTCGGATCTCCTTCAATGATAATCTTTTTCTTTTCTTTTTCCCTAACCTCTTCATAAAAATTAGATAGAAAGTTTTTGTTAGTCAAAATAATCTGGTCACAAATCTTAACCGCTCTTTTTCCAACTCGGCGGTGGGCTGCCTGACTAGCTTGGCCTAGTTCAATCATTGGTTGCATAATCAAATACTTTTTCCCAGAAAAAAGCTTAAGATGTTCAAGAGCAGCCATCACTCCATCGGGATTAGCATTATAGGTATCGTCAATTAAAGTCGAACCATGAGGTCCTGACGAAACAATCATTGTTTGATTAATTGGTTTAAGTTTGTTTACGGCCTTAGCAACTTGTTTTAGACTCATTCCCAAATAAAGAGCAACACTAGTAGCGGCCAAGATATTACTAACATTATATTGGCCAACAAGGGGAACTTTAAAAATCTCTAAATCCTCTTTAGTCCTCACTTCAAACTGGAGGTTATCCTTTCCCACCGAGATCTTCTCGGCTCTAACATCTCCTTTTTTCTTCTGCGAATAAAGCATCTTCTTGATTTTTGTCTTTTTATAAAAATCAAGACAATATGAATTGTCACCATTAAAAATCGCCAAACCATCTTCAGGAAGAGCTTCAATTAATTCGTATTTTGAGTTAAGGAGGTCTCCCATTGAGCCAAAGAGGGCTAAATGTTGCTGATTGATTCCAGTAATCACGCCTATCTGGGGTTTAACAATCTTGCAAATCGCAGCAATTTCTCCTTTTTTATAAGCACCCATTTCAACAATAAAGACTTGGTGGCTTTTCTTAAGATTGGCAAGGATGCCCTTGGCCACGCCAATGTCTGTATTTTGATGTTCAGTGGTTGAGAGAACCGAGAATTTTTCCGAAAGAATGGTCGTCAGAAATCCTTTGGTGCTGGTCTTGCCATAACTGCCAGTGATACCAATAACCATCAACTTAGGCTGATTATTAACCTTTTGCTTGGCTACATTGATAATCCGTTTTTTGGCTAAGATGGAAAGAGGCACAAAAACAGCGATAACTCCGGCGACCATGACTGGAAGAACAACTGTCAAACTAAGCAAAATTAAAGAAAATCTTCCAGGAGAAAGGGGAGTGACAAAGAAAAAAATCAAGGTTATCAACTGGAGAAAAACTACTCCCCCAAGAATAAGAACAACTTTAGGAGTAAATTTTGGCCGTCTGAGCTGACGAGTAATTAGATCTTTAAAAATTAAGAATCCTTCATAAATAAATAGGCCAAAAACAAAGAAAGAAAAAATTAACCCCTCTCTTCCCTGCTCGACCAGTAGGGGAGAGATAAAAAGAAGAATTAGTCTAGTAATCGTCGAAGGATTGATTAACCACTGCCTAGCTTGCAAAAGCCCCAAATGGGCTCTCATTCGGTCAAGCCGATACTCTTTTAACTGCCAAAAATAGAGATTATAAAAGAGACTTCCCAGAGACCGGATAATCCAGCTTAGAAGAAAAACAACAGCTAATATAGATAATAAACTTATTGGCTCCATTCTTTTATCTTCTTAACTAACAATTCAGGTTTCTTATAAGGAAGTTGGTGGCCTGAGCCAGCAAAGGAAATTAATTTTGACTGCTTGACTGCTTTCTTAATTTCCAGAGCATCAGAGTATTTAGTCATTCTATCTTTCTTTCCCCAAAGAATGAGAACAGGTATTTTCAGTCCTGGTAGAATTGGCCCTAAATCTTCATCGATTATGAGTTTAAAAGTCTCCCGCATTACGCCTGAAGTCTTCTGATAGTCACCTTCCCCTGCCAGTTTATAAACTAACTTTTCAAGTTGTTTGTTTTCACCAATCAATGACTTCCCCATCTTAGTCAAAAATAAGAAAAGCTTTCTTTTTACCAAGTTAGCTCGGGAAATTCCCGCACTGCCACAAAGAATAATTCCCTTAACTCTCTCTGGATAAAGATTGGCAAATTTAATGGCAATCCTTCCTCCAAAAGAATGACCAAAAAGATAAACTTTTTCGCCTTGCCAATAACGATTAATAACCTTTAGAAGAAATTCAACATACTTTTCTAGATTCCAGGCTTTTAATGGAAAACCACTTTTCCCAAATCCTGGTAAATCCAAAATAAAAACCTGCCAGCCTTCCCTTTTTAGAGATTTTCCCAAAGGAAGGAGCTTTGTCTTTGAAGCATCCCACCCATGAAGAAGAATTATTACCTCACCTGTTTTACCCAATCGATAAAAGTGAAAGGTAATTTCTTGAAGAACAGCCTTCTCATCGCTGACTACCATATCAACTCATATTTTAACCTACTCTTTTAATTTTCGCACCCAGTTTCCTTAAACGCTCATCAAGATTCTCATAGCCTCGATCAATGTGCTCAATACCAGTCAGAGTACTTTTACCCCTAGCAATCAAAGCCGCCAAAGTCAGAGTCGCTCCCGCCCGGATATCAGGAATAGAAACCTTAATTCCTTTTAAAGGAGTCGGTCCTTTGATTTTTATTCCGTGATAGAAGCTCTTTCGGTCATCTTCAAGAGGAAAATTATAGAAACTTTGAGGATTTTTGACTCGAGGATTAAAAGGCCTAATCTTGGCTCCCATGGAAATTAAATTTTTAACATAATTAAAACGGAAATTATGAATCGTCTCAATGATTTCGCTCTCACCTTTAGCCTGAGTCATCAAGACCGTCCACAAAGGTTGCCAGTCAGTCATAAAACCCGGGTGAGGCAGGGTTTTTATTTTTATTGCCTTAAGCTCATGCTTTCGCCAAAATCTGATTCCCTTGGGAAAAACTCGATAGCCTCCCCCACACTCCTTGACCTTTTCTAAAAAAGCCTGAAGATGTTCTGGTTTTGCCCTTTCAACAAAAACGTCTCCCATGGTCGCTAAGGCGGCCACGCCAAAAGTAACCGCCTCATTTCTATCAGGCATGACTTTAAAAGTTGTTCCTTTAAAACTAGAAACTCCCCGAATATCAATTTTTCTCTTGCCAACTCTTTTTATCCTGGCTCCCATTTGATTAAGAAAACCAATCAGATCATCTATTTCTGGCTCTTCAGCCGCATTCTCTAAAACCGTTCTTCCCTTAGCAAAAGCCGCGGCCATCAATAAAGTTTCTGTCCCCGTGTGAGTGTTCTTTCTAAACCTAAACCGCTTTCCCTTTAAGCCTTTAAGCGCCTTAATCTCATAAAGACCATTCTTGATCCTAACAATTGCTCCCAAAGCTTTCAAACCAGCCAAATGCCATTGAATTGGTCGCGGTCCAATCCGGTCACCACCAGGAATAGGAAAAACCACCCGGCCAAACCGATAGAGCAAAGGCGGAACAAAAAAACTACAAGCTCGAGAAACCCGGCCAAGCCCATCAGGAACTTGATAAGAAGAAAGTCCTTGAGGAAAAACCTTTAAATCTTCTTCAATCTCAACTCGACCCCCTAAAGACTCAATTATTTCCCGAGTAATCTCAATATCACCAATCTTGGAATAACCAATTATCTTTGAGGGCGAATCACCCAGAAGAGCGGCAATCGCCAATTTGAAACCAGAGTTCTTAGCTCCGGCTAAAGTAATCGTTCCTTTTAAGGCAGGACCACCCTCAATAATAAACTTACTCATCTTAAATCAAGATTCTCCAACAATCTCAATCTCTTCCTCAAGTTCAATCCCAAATTTCTCTTTAACTTTTTTCTTTGCCAAGGCTATTAATTTTAAGACGTCCTGACAACTAGCTCCGCCTAGGTTAATAATCCAGTTAGCATGTTTAGAAGAAATTTGGGCCTGACCAATTCTTTCTGCTTTTAAACCAACCTTTTCTATTAATTCTCCAGCTGATTCTCCAGAAGGATTTTTAAAGATTGAGCCAGCTGAAGTCTCTCTAGGTTGATTTTTTCTTTTGTCTAAATATTGTTGCATTTTCTCTCTTATTTCTTTTTCGTTTCTCTTCTTTAATTTTAAAACCACTTCAAGAATAGTTGCCAATTTCTTCTGAAAGATGCTCGAGCGGTAACCAAATTGGCATTTTGAATTATTAAGAACAATCAAACTTCCATTCTTGTCTAAAACCTTAACAGTCTTAACCACATCGCCAATGGCTCTATCCGTTAATCCCGAATTGCCCACTACGGCACCGCCGATCGTTCCCGGAATTCCCACTGCGAATTCTAGCCCAGAAAGGGAATGGCTAGCGGCTTCTTCGACCAATCTCGCTAAAGGCGCCCCTGCTCCTGCTATCACCTTTTCATTCTCTATTCTCCATTTTCTATTCTCTATTTTGATAACCATTCCCCTAAAGCCTTTATCATTCACCAGAAGATTTGAGCCGCCTCCCAGGATAAAATAAGGAATTCCCAATTCCCTCACAATTTCTATTACCCTAATGATTTCCTCTTCAGTCTCTACTTCATAGAACAAATCCCCCGGCCCGCCAATTTTGAAAGAGGTGTGCTTACCCAGAGGCTCATTAAGTCTTAACCTCTTACCTAGTTCTCTCTTTAAAAGTGACAACTTTTTTTCTCTAATCATCTATTTATCTATTTTTCAACTTTTTTAAAATCATCTGGGATAACTGATATGACTTGCCCGCCCCAAAAACCAAAACCGCCTCTCCCTTTTTAGCCTCTTGAGAAATAACCTGGCTAATTTTTTCAAAATCTTCAAGATAGCGAGCTTTTGAGGGTTTCATCCCTTCAATCAATAATTCGCCACTGACGCCTTTGATTGGCTTTTCCCTACCTGGAAAAATCTTGGTAACAATCACTCGATCAGCCAGATTTAAAGATTTGATAAAAGCTTTCTGAAAAAGTTTAACCCGAGAGAATTGATGAGGTTCAAAAACCACCCAGATTCTCATTGGTGAATATTTTTGTTTTAAGGCTTTAATCGTCGCCCTAATTGCGGTTGGGTGATGGCCATAATCATCAAAAACCTTGACTCCCCTTCCCTGACCTAAAAACTCTAGTCGCCGACCAACTCCATCAAAAGTTTGAAAGACCTGACGAACATTCTTAAGATCAATGTTCAACAACCGAGCCAAAGCAATTACCCCTAAACCATTAGAAATATTATGAAGGCCAGCCAGTTTTAATCTAAAAAGTTCTTCGATATCCGCCTTCTGACCAACACCCGTCCTAAGGGAAACCCCAAACAAACTAGATCTTTTACCTAAGTCCTTGACCGTAACCTGATATTCATTTTCTAATGGAAACTTAAATTCAGCCCCTAAACGATAGCCAATGACCTGAATATGGTTTTTGATTAAAAAATGTTTCTGCCTCTTAAGTAACTGACGAACACCAGAATCATCAAGATTGAGGATAAGAACCTTAGGCTTAACCAATCTTTTAATAAACTTCTCAAAACCTTTAAGAAAAGCGTCAAAGTTTTTAAAAAACTCTGGATGATCCATCTCAATGTTGTTAATCAAAGCAACTGAAGGAGAATAATGAAGAAAGTTATGATGATACTCATCCGCTTCACAAACAAAATACCTTGATTTGCCTACCCGAGCATTGGCCTGCCATTGAGGAACAAGAGCACCAACTTCAACCGTTGGTTCCAAACCTCCTGCCTCAAGAACCAAGCCAGCCAAGGCAGTCGTCGTTGATTTACCATGAGTGCCAGCGACAGCGATAACATATTTTCCTTTTTGAAGGTATTTACCCATGAATTCTTGCCAGGTAATGACTTCTTTCTTTTTCCTTGCCTCAGTCAATTCTGGATGTTTAGAATTCGTCTCCAAAACAGCCGGAGAAACAATTAAAATATCAACCCCTAATAAATGATCCTGATGATGGCCTTGAACAATCTCAATACCCTTTTTCTCTAATTGCTGAGAATAATAACTCTCTGGTTCTAAGTCACAACCACTGACTCGAAAACCCTGGGCCTGAGCAATCAAAGCAGCAGCTGACATGCCGCTACCAGCAATTCCCATGAAATGGACATGTTTTCTCTTAATCATTCTAGTTTTTCAAACAAATTATCCCTAAAATCTCACCATAGGTTTCTTGATTATCTTTTCGGAAAGAAAAAAACTCATCAGTCTGGCAAGACGTGCAAACTGTTGACAATTCGATATTTTTTTCTCTTACACCTAATTTAATTAATTGAAGCTTCATGGGAATTGTTAAATTAAGAAAGGTTCTACCTCCTTTTTTTAAGATCATTCCTCGCAAGTTACCGAATTTCCTTATGAATCTCTTCTTTCGCTCTTCATCAATCGAATAACAACAACTACCGATATGAGGACCAATGCCAACAAGAATGTTTTCAGGCTGACTTTTTAAAGTTTTCATTTTTTCGATAACTACCTTGGTAATTCCTAATAGAACTCCTTTCCAACCAGCATGAGCCACTCCGATTATCCTCTCTTTTGGACCCCAAAAAAGAAGGGGTAAACAATCAGCCACTTTGACTCCCAAAGCAACTCCTGAATGTTGAGTGATTAAACCATCTGTTCTTTTAATCACTTTTCCTCTATCTTTCTCGCCTACTATCATTACTCTCTTCCCATGAATCTGCTCCATCATTACCAAATTACCCTTTCCTAATCCTAAAACCCTCAAAAAGCCATCTAATTTGTTATTTTCCCCTAAACTCTTTTTAATGCTTAAATCGCCAAAGTCACGAGTCGAAAATCCGTGAACTATGCCTGAATATCTTTTAAATCTATCAAAAATATAATAATTAGTTTTTGTTTTCCGAAACACTTTTCTCTTTTAAAGCTCTTGAGACTTCTTTTTGATCACTCCAGGGATATTCTTTTCTCCCAAAACACATTGTTTTCTCATGACCCTTTCCACAAATAACAACGAGGTCGTCTTTCTTGGCTTTATTAACGGCAAAACGAATGGCTTCACTCCGATCAGGAACCTTAAAAAATGTTCTCCCCTCAACCCCACCCTTTTTTAAACAACCCCTCGCAATTTGGTTAATAATTTTCTTAACATCTTCTGTCCGAGGGTCTTCAGCGGTCAAAATAACTAAATCAGCTAATCGAGAAGCAATTGTGCCCATCTTCGGCCTTTTCTGAATGTCCCTCAAACCAGCACAACCAAAAACAACCAAGAGTTTTTTTCCTTCCTTAAGTTCTTTTTTCAGAGTTTTTAAAACTTGTTCCAGAGCATTAGGAGTATGGGCAAAATCAACGTAAACTTTAAAATCCTGGCCTTCGTCTATGGCCTCCATCCTGCCTTCTAAGCTTTTAAAAGAAGCAATTGCTTTTTTTATTTTCTTCTCATCAATCCCTAATGAAGAAGCAACCGCAATCGCGGCTAAACAATTGTACTGATTGTATTCTCCAGGAAGAAGAGTCTTAAACTTAAAAGTCTGAGGTGTAAAATCAGCCTTTTTTTTGATGCCATAAGTAATTATTTTTGACTTTTGATTTTTGATTTTAGATTTTAAATAAAAATATGATTGATCATCTTTATTTAAAACCGCAATTTTAACGCCTGAGAAAAGCTTAGCCTTAGCGGCCAGATAATTTTCATAGGTTTGATGATAATCTAAATGTTCTTCGGTAACATTAGTAATTACACCTAGGTAGAAATTACTCCCCAAGAGCCGATGTTGAGCCAATCCATGAGAAGTAGCTTCCAAGACAAGGTATTGATAACCCTTGTCCATAATTCTCCTTAAAAGCGACTGTAATTTCCAAGGATGAGGTGAAGTAACATGGAAACCAGTCGGGATCTCTTTTTGACCAATTTTAGCAGAAATGGTTGAGATTAAAGCCGCTTTCTTACCTGACTTAGTCAAGAGGTGGTGAATCAGATTAGCAGTCGTTGTCTTGCCATCAGTGCCGGTCACGCCAATGACCTTTAACTTTTGGGCAGGATAGCCATGGATAAAAACAGCCAAAATCGCCAGGGGAAGATGATAAAAGAGATTAACCAAGGAATCAGGCATTAAAGAGCGAAGTTTTTCTCCGAGAGGGCTATGTCGAAAACCAACCCATAGTTTGTTAATCATTAATTTTTGGCTATTTGATAATTATACCATCTCCAGGCTAATTAATAATCAGGCATAATCCCATAATAAAGAAACATTTCCTGAGCAATATCAAACCATAAAGGCGCGGCTGTCTCTGCTCCCCAAGGAGAAGAGCTCGGCTCTCTTAAGGTAACCAACATCACAAACTTAGGTCGATCAGCTGGCCCAAAACCAATAAAAGAAGCAATTGTTTTTTCTTCATCATAATGACCAGCAATTGGAATCTGGGCGGTGCCTGTTTTGCCAGCAATCCGATGGCCTTCAGGCTTAGCCCACTTTGCCTCTCCTTTTTCAACCGCATTGACCATCATTTCAGTCATCGTCTTGGCTGCGGCCGAACTAATCACTTGGCGAATCACCTTGGGTTTAATTTCAACCTCCCGGTCAACTGATTTGATTTTAGCCACCACATGAGGTTCAACTAAATAGCCACCATTGGCAATTACCGCAGCCGCTCCGGCCATCTGAATCGGCGTAACCGCAATTCCCTGACCAAATCCAGCCACGGCCAAATCAACAACATTCCATTGATTTTGAAGCCTAAAAGGCGGACTTGCCTCTCCCTCTAAATCAATTCCTGTGGCTGAATCAAAACCAAATTTAGTTAAATAATCAACCAAACGCTCAATTCCCAATTTCTGACTAACATAAACCATACCGACGTTATCCGAATGTTGGATAATCTCGGTCATTGTCGACTCAGGATAATAATTCTCATCCCAGGTCTTGATCTCATACTTATCTATCTTCCTCGGCCCATCACACTGAGGACAACGGTCTTCAGGCTTGACCACGCCGCCGTCAAGAGCAGAAGCCATGACAACAATTTTAAAAATAGAACCTGGTTCAAAAGATTGATTGATAACCGGATTAGGATAAAGCCGGGCATCAGTCTGAGCATAATCTTCGGGATTAAAGTTGGGCAATGAAGCCATGGCCAAAACTCCGCCTGTTTGGGGATCAAGAACCACGACTGAACCCTCTTTAGCTCCATAGCGTTCAATTCCTTTCTTTAATTTTTCTTCAATCAAATATTGAAGACCTCGGTCAAGGTAAAGAATTAAATCTCTTCCCTGAACAGCCGGATCTTCAATTCTTTCACCAATAAGAATTGGTTGGCCCTGAACATCTCTCTCTAATCTTAAAGTCCCTGGTCGACCTGACAACTCGCGATTGTAATAACCCTCAATCCCGAAATAACCTTTATCCTTACCAGAAGAATCCTGGCCAACAAAACCAAGAAGATGAGCGCTCATCGAACCTTCTGGATAAACTCTTTTTTCAGTTGGCTCAAAACCAATCCCTTCAGTCGACAAACTCTCGATTTCTTCCTTAATTTCCCGGTCAACTTTCCTAGCCAAAGCCACCCAAGAAAGATCCTGACGAGAAATCCTTTCTTTAAGCTGCCCTTCTAATCTCTCCTCCTCTTCTTCCACCTCATCGGGAAGGAGCAAGGAGGCTAATTTTGAAGCCAGACTCTCTGCTTCCTCTTCCAAGTCAGCCAGAGAAGCATAAACCAAAAATGTTTCCTTACTGGTCGCTAAAGGAAAATTATCTGAAGCAAGAATTTTTCCCCGAGGAGCTTCAATTTGGTTAACTGTTGTATGAAGTGACTCAGCCTGAATTAAAAGTCTGTCCCGACAAAGAACTTGCCAATAAAAAAGCCGACCGACAATTAGTAAACTGAAGGCAAGGAAAAAGGCGAGAAGTAGTCTTAGGCGCCAAGAAGCCATCCTACCTCCTAACGAAGGGCAACTGGAACTTCCCGACTAAAGCTAATAATCTCCCTTTGTCGATCAAAACCAATGATTCTCGCTCTCTGGCGGACACTTTCTAAACTCGAAAGCTGATAAATCTTTTCTTCAAGAACATATTTTTCTTTTCTTAAATTGATTCTTTCTTTCTCAATCTGAGTTAATCTCTGACCAAAAGTAGCCAGGCGATTGGAAACAACTAATTTAGCCAAGGCCAAAATAATCACCACCAAAATTAAGATAGAAAAGAAATATGGTTTCCCCTTTTTTATTTTAACCATTTTCTTAGGCAAGCGGAGCAGTGAAAAATCTGTAAATCTGCCCCAGCCAGCTCCTTAAAATTAAGTCTAATAAATGCCTCATCTTTTTGTCCTGTGGGCGAGAGACATCTCTCTCATCCAGGGCAGGCAGTAGTCGGATGGAATCAGCCTCCCGCCCACAGCTTTATAAACTCTGTTGATTAAGACTCTTTTTCTCTGAATTTTCTGAGTAATTTTTCCCGTTTTTAGGCTTCTTCTGACCATAACCATTTTCAGTTAAGACTTTATCCAATTTCTGTCTCATCTCTTCTCCGTTGAGTCTGATCATTATTTATTGAAATTCAACTTTTTCTAGATAAGTCTGCCAATTATCTCGATCCCAAATCTCAAAATGATCACCAGTGCCAACAATCACCATTTCGCCTTTAATCCCCGCCCATTTCAGCAAAACATCTGGCAAAACCACTCTTCCCTGAACGTCAATACTTACCTCCTGGGCACCAGCAAACATCTGCCTTCTAATTAACCTTCCCCTTTCCTCATAAAGAGGAATGGCTAAATACTGCTTACCTGCTTCTTCCCAGGCGGCTTTATCAAAGCCCTGAATACAGTTTTCTGTTCCTTTGGCTAAAATTACCTCATCGCCAGTAATGTTGGCCCTGATCTTCTTAGGCAGAGCCAAACGCTTTCCCGAGGTAAGATTATGCCGATATTCACCAAGAAAAACGCCTGCCATACTTCACCATTTATATCCATTTTGAGACATTTTAGACCAGTTTGTCAAGGGGGAATTTTTCACTCTTCACCATTCTGAGGCTAAAATAAGAAAGAAATAAATAATTTGAGGTTAATTTGAGGCAACAGCAATAAAAACAGTTAATTGGTCAACCTCAACAGAAAGAGTCTTGTCCTTAATTGTTCCTTGATATTCCTGCCAACTCTTTTTGGTTGAATTCCAGCCTAAAATCTCAACTCCCTCTTTTTCCTCTTCGAGTTTAAAACTGACCTTACCCTCAACCTTATTTGAAGCACTGGTAAAAATACCATAAGGCCCGGCAACCAAATCTTCTTTAATTGAACCAGGCAAACCAGTAGTCAGATGAGTCAAATAATATTCACTTGAAGGTAATTTGCCTTGAAAACTAAAATTGCCGTCTCCTGAAGTCAAACCAACACTCGCCTCGTCACCAGTCTGGAGATGAAAAGCAAGCTCATACTTTCTTACTTTACCATCAGGTGTCTGGAATCTTAGACTTAAAGTCCCTTCACTAACGTCTTCATCATACTTACAAACATTCCTCGAACAAGAACCTAAAAGAAGATCTCGTTCAACCATTGTTTTTCCTTCTAATTCAATTGTCCCAGTCACTCCCCGAGAAATATTATTGGCAAAATAGACCAGCTCATAATCAATAAATTCTGTGTCCTTAACTCCTCCAATTCTTAATTTAAACTCATGGCCATCCTCTCGAGGAGTAAGACTAACATAGGGCCTTTCCTCCAGGGTCCATTCAGGCGCCAATTGCTCGGGAATTTCTTCTGGCTCAGCTGGCTTTCTCCCCCTTAAAAACCAAAAAACGCCTCCCAAAATCAAAAGAAGGACAATCCCTCCAATAATAATCGGCAGATATTTTTTCATTGACTTAACTTATTTTGAAACCAATCAACCAATTTGTCAACTTTAACTCTCTTTTGTTTGGTTGTATCTCGATCACGAATGGTAACCGTATTATCTTCTAAGGTCTGGAAATCAACAGTCACACACCAAGGCGTCCCAATCTCATCCTGGGCATAATAACGCTTGCCAATATTACCTCGGTCATCCCAAGCAACCAAAAAGCAAGTTTTCAAATCTTCAAAAATCTCTTTCGCCTTCTTAACCAACTTCGGCTTATTAGCCAAAAGAGGAAAAACCGCCACTTTATAAGGAGCAATCTTGGGCAAGAGCTTTAGAACAACCCTGTCTTTCTCTTCATGATAGGCATCGAGAAGCAAGAATAAAAAAGTTCGATCAACTCCACCAGAGGTTTCGACAATCCAAGGCAAGAATTCCCTTTTAGCATCAGGATCAGTATAGGTAAAGTCCTTACCAGAGTATTTTCCGTGACGAGAAAGATCCCAATCACCTCGCCAATGGATTCCCTCCCATTCTTTCCAACCAAAAGGGGTTTGATATTCTATATCATAAGCTACTTTGGCATAGTGAGCTAGCTCGTCTTTCCCGTGTTTTCGCAACCTAACTTTTTTCTTCTGATTTGCTAAGCTTAAATACCATTTCATTCTCTCTTTTTTCCAGTATTCATACCATTTTTCCATCTCCTTAGGATCAACAAACCATTGAAGGTCCCACTGCTCAAATTCTCGTTGGCGATAGAGAAAGTTCCTGGGAGTAATCTCATTTCTAAAAGCTTTTCCTATCTGAGCAATTCCAAAAGGAATTTTCGGAGAAAAAGAATCAAGAACATTCTGGTAATTAAGATAAATATTCTGGCAAGCTTCGCCTCTTAAATAAGTCTTTCTTTTCTGTCCCTCAATTACTCCTAAACCAACATCGACCATAAGATTGAAACGTTTAGCTTTTCCTAACTCTCCCCCGCATTCAGGACACTTAACTCCTTTTAAATTTTTATCAAGGCGTTTAATAAACTCCTCATCAGCCGTACCCGTATCTTCAATTTTCAAATCTTCAACCAAATGGTCGGCCCGAAAGCGCTTTTTGCACTTTTTACAATCAACTAGGGGATCAGTAAAACCCTCGACGTGGCCTGATGCTTCCCAAACCTTAGGATGAGTAACAATTGCTCCGTCAATTCCATAGACATCGTCTCTTTTCGTCACCATCTCCTCCCACCACTCTCTCTTAATGTTATTCTTCAATTCCACTCCTAGGGGACCAAAGTCATAAAAACCCTGAATTCCCCCATAAATCTCAGAATTGGGATAAACAAAACCCCGCCGCTTACAAAGACTAACAATCTTCTCCATTAAATCAGCCATGAAATTCCTTAAAAATCTTCCTACTATTTAACCTTTTTTCAATCAATTTTTCAATATAGGCTTGAATATCAATCTCATCAGCTATCTTCCCCTTAGGCCAGAAACCAAGTTCTTCAAGAAGCTTAATTTCAAAATCAGTTCTTAATTTCTCTAAATTATCTCCAAAACTTAATTCTTTAAAAGAACTAATCAATAAATCAAAAACCTTTCTGCTTTTCGCCTCTTCAGCCGTTAAACGATCAACCAACTCTGCTAGATGATAGGCTAAAGCCACCCGCTGAAGATCCTGACGCCAAGCCTTAAAAGGCTCAATTAACTCTACCTCGGTAATCAAATCTAGATTCCTCCCTTTAGCCACATAAATCTTCACCCAATTAAAAAGCTCTAAATTGCCTCCTTTACGGCTTTTTGTTTTTCTAATGCCCTTGGCTAGAAGTCGAATCTTACCCAGATGCTTGCTGAATAAGGTGAGGAGTTTGTCTGCTTCACCGAAGTTGGTCCTTTTAAGAATAACACCTTCAGTTCTATAACCAGCCACGTTAAATTTTTAATCTCAGTTCTTTGTCTTGTTTTAACTCAAATTCCTCTTGCTGCTTGCCTAACTCGATTAAATATTGATAACCATCAGTGCCCGGTTGCTTTTGAATCAAGAGCTGATAATTACTACCTTCTGCCTTAAAAGGCAATTTATATTTAAAAATAAGCCGGGTTAAACCACCGTCAGTGTAAAGAGGCGCCTCTTTGCCATAATAACCCTCAAAAACAGTCTTACCTAAGTCTTCATAAACCTTGACTTCCTCTTCTGAACCCTGACTTTCGATTAACTCTGAGCCCTGAGGTACGTAAACTCGGAACCAATCTCGATAGGGAGCATTCAAACATAAACCACCTGATTCTAAATCACAACCAGCTGAATGAGGTGAGGGATTGCGATATTCAACGGTCACTGTCTTGATTATCGAACCATCTCCCTGTTTCTCAATTTCTTGACTGACTTTTTGCTCAATAAACATATTGGCCTTAGCCCCACCAAAATTAGAGTCATTAAGATGGAAGTAATCACCGTCAAAGGCATTGATTCTACCAGCAATGTTAAAAGCTTCCATGGCGGCCTGAACCTTTTCATCGGGAAAGTAGAAAAGAACGTGTTTTTCCATCACTGAACTAAATCCAGCCTCAAAAAGACCAGGAATCTTTTCTTTAGGTGAACCCATGGCATTGGCAATAATCGAATGCATTAAGGGTCCTAAAACAGCTTTCCGACCTGGCCTTAACTCAGTCGCCGGTTTATCAGCCATTAATTCCAACATGTAGACGACCTGAGGACAACCATCACAACGGTCATCTGGCTCAACCGAGAAATTGCCCCATTCAGGCACGCCAATCGGACCAAGAGCGGTTAATAACCTGACTAGAACTTCGGTATCAACGGCAATCACCCCATCAAATTCATATTGAGAAACGTCTTCAAAATTCTCCATAAAAGTCTCCATCGAAACCTTAAAATCAGGAGACAAATTCATATCCCTAAGATTCCAATAGGGAATATTCGGGGTCAAATATTTAACAATCTCTTCCGGTGCCTCAATTCTTTTATTAAACCGGGCATCGGCCGCATAAATATCTTCAGAAAGAAGGGCTTTGACCTTGCCTTTTTCCACCTCTAAAACAGCGTAAGCAGTCAAGAAACCACCGGTTGGCCTTAATTCAGCATCATTCTGAAAAATAACCAAATAAGTCCTCTTTTCCTCAATTCCTAAAAGCCAAGGCGAAACCTCAAAAACTGGCTTGGCCTCGGAAGTTAAAGTCGCCGCCTGATCAATCAAGGTAATCATCTCTTTTAAAGGTTCTCTAATTTTCTGGCCCCTAATCTGCTCTGGATAACGGTTGGGGTTAATCTGGTCAACTTCATTTTTGGCAATGACCATTTTTTCACCAACTTTTTCAATTTCCGGCGTAATTTTATCAAGAGTGTTGACAACAAAATTGATTCTGTCTTCTGCTGTCTTCTCTCCTCCACCCTCCTCTTCTCCACTGGCAAAGCCGACAATATCAGCATAAGGCTCAATCGCCTTAACAACAATTTCCGCTGCTTCTAATCCAGCCTCACCAGCCCTGACTAAATGAACTGCGTCTCCTTCATAAGCACCAATAAAAGGAATTAATCTTGTCCAACTTAAAGGAGTTAAAGCTCTGTCCAAAGCCTTTAATTTCTCTTTACTCGAAGTCGTTCTCTGACTGATTAATTTTAAATCCTTAGCCTTGATGGCTTCGACCAGACCCAGGCTCTCCTGATAGACTGCCTTAACTCTGGTTAAGACAATTAAACTAGGGATAAAAGCAATCAGGAAAAAGAAAACCAATCCCCCAACCAATCCCCAAAACCATTTTTTCTTAAAGAGATTACCTTTAAAAGAAAACCGCGGTTTAAATCTAAATCTCCTCCCTGTTTCTTTCTCTTTTTCTCTAGAAGGATTCTCATCAATGACTTCAATTTTTTTCAACTCTTCCATTAAACAGCTCCTTTACCAGAAAGCATTGCCCACGGTGTTTTTAATAGAATCATCATATCATAGAAAATTGACCTTCGTCGAGCATATTCAGCATCAATTTCAATTCTCTCATCAAAGTTAACCTCAGACCGACCAGTTACTTGCCAAGGCCCAGTAATCCCTGGCCTAACTTTTAAAACTTCTTTAACTGATTTCTTAGCATTCGGATATCTTTCCTGCTGCTCTCTAATCTCAAAAGGATAATAAGGCCGAGGACCAACAATACTCATTTCGCCTTTTAAGACATTAATCACCTGAGGAATTTCGTCAATCGAATATTTCCTAATAAATTTCCCCACCCTAGTCACTCTAGGATCTTCATGGAGTTTATAACTTGATTTTTTATACTCCTTTAAAAGCTGTTTGAATTTAGGGTCAGTATGAAGAAGGAGATGGGCATTGGGAATCATTGACCGGAGTTTATAGATCTTAAACTGCTTCCCTTTTCTTCCCACTCTTTTAGGTGTGTCAGCAAAAATAGGCCCTAGACTCTCAA
>CAYFQP010000008.1:0-19578 GCA_964345375.1 uncultured Gammaproteobacteria bacterium
TCCTATAAAAATTGGCAAGGTATTATATTCCAAGACAGAACGAGCATCCCGGTAAAGATCTAACTTCTTCGTATCAATTGTTGCCACTTGAGGTTTAGACTGAAGCTCCTCTCTTACAGTAGAAAGTAAATTATTAATAGAAACTAGTTGCCAGTTCGGATAATCCTGCCGGGCAATAATGGGAAAAGCTTGCCGGCCACCAAAGAGAAAAATGATTAAAATGAAGGCGGGTAATTGCTTGATAATAGACTTGGGTAGATTAATAACAACATACAACAAAAGATACATGGCTGGATAATAAAAATAATATGACTCACGCCGGTTCACTAAGACTAAGACAGGAAATAAACTTAATATAAAAATTAGCCCCAAGAGCCAGCTGTGATATTTTCGAGAAAAAATAGGAAATAAGGATAATATTAATAAAAGTTTGAAGTTAATATAAAAATTTAAATTCTTCAAAATTAAAGCCAAATTTAAGCTTGTTTCGTAGGTGGGGTTGACCCAGACATGGGCGGTTTTTAGATAAAAAACAAGCTGAAGTAATAAATAGATTAGGGCAATGACAAGAAAAGGAAAACTGTTTTTTAAGAGTTTTTTACGGAAATAAAATGAATAATACAAGAGAAACAAAGGGACAACCAGAGCATATTGTTTTGAAAGGAGGGCTAAAATAAAGGTTATTAAAGAGAAATATAAACGACGGGGAAAATTTATAAATAGAATAAAAGTAAGTAAAGAAAAGAAAGTAACCAAATATTCATGCATGTTAGAAAAGTAAAACAAATAATACTTATTAAAAATTACTGCTATCAGTAGTGAGGCCCACCTGTTTTTCGTTGATTTAAATGAGAGATAGAATATCATTAAGATATTGGCCAAGTGAAAAAGGTGATCATTGATGATAAAGGGCAGCGGATTGACAGAAAACAAGTCAAGTAAAATTTTAAAGTTCAAGTAACCCAAGAGGTTACCAATCATTCTCTTCGGCACGATGAGATCTCCTGACCCGATAAATTGTGAAAGGACATTGAGATAACTCTTGTTATGGAAAGAAGCAATTGACATAAAATCATCCTGAGAAAAATAAAGATGGGTTCTAAGGGCATAATTTAACTGGAGAGAGGAAATAATTACTAAAACACTTATACAGAAAAGGTTTAAAAGAGTCGGTCTCGTAAGTTTTAATCTAGTAGCTAACAGTTTCACCTGTCTGTATTATACTATGAAGAACAGAGGCCCAATTCTTTCAATCCTCGTAAGAGTGGGTTACTAGTCAAGACTGGTATAATCTTCAGAGATGAGGCCGGTTAGGAAATATCTTTTTTTAGGGTTCTTGGTAGTTGTTGTTGCTCTTCTGACTGTTTTTTTGGTTAACTTGGTTGCTGGTCAGGAAAAGGAGAGGGTTCTTGGTTTTGTTTTTAAGCCAACGCCGACACCAACTCCAACTTTAACGCCAACTCCCACGCCAACGAGTACGCCCACGCCTTCACCAACACCGACTCCTAAACCAACACCAACACCGACTCCAACTTTAACACCAACACCGACTTTGGTTCCTCAGCCAACTTTTAATTTAGAACAGATTAATGCTCTGATTGAAAGATTTGGCAGTCAATATGGAGTTGACCCTAATGTCTTAAAATACATTGCCATCTGTGAATCTAATTTTAATCCTTTGGCGATTAATGGGCCTTATGCTGGTCTTTATCAGTTTGGTCCGATTACTTGGCAAAATAATCGTCAATTAATGAATGAAGATATCAACCCTGATTTACGTTTTAATGCTGAAGAGGCAATTCAGACCGCTGCTTTTGTTCTATCAATTGGTCGGGGAGGAGTTTGGCCAAACTGTCTGCCTTAAAGAGGCTAGGACTTGACAAATTTTTAAAATAGTTATATTATTCCTTCCGTAAAGAAATGCTTCTTTGCCCTTTATAACCACTCAGAAGTGGCTTTTTTATTTGAGAATGATGGCGACTGATAATCAGAATAATAGTGGAAAGCCCGAGACAATCTATTTGACTCGAGATGGTCATCAAGAACTTAAGAAAGAACTTGAGGTTTTGACTGAACAGAGACGGCCTCATGTGGTTGAGCGTTTGGCTGAGACTCGGGTAATTGGTGATATGGAAGAGAATAGTGAATATTCTCAGGCTAAGCAGGATTTGGCTTTTATCGAAGGTCGAATTGCTGAGTTAGAAGAGGTTCTGGGTAGAGCAAAAGTGGTCAGTAAGTCTCATGGAGGTTGTGACCAGGTTGGTTTGGGTTGTAAGGTAACCGTCAAGGGAGGTAAAAAAGAGCAAGCTTTTCATTTAGTCGGTGAGTGGGAGGCTGATCCGGCTGAGAAGAAGATCTCTCATGAGTCTCCTTTGGGCAGAGCCTTGATGGGTAAAAGAAAAGGTGATGAAGTTGAAGTTGAGGCGCCGGCTGGTAAGGTTGTTTATACGATCTTGAAAATAGAGTAGCTTTGCTATATACTTAATCAAAATGGAAAAATCTCTTTCTAAGAAAAGCAAGAAGAATTCAGAAATCCCTTAAGAGGGGTTGATGATTTTGTTTGAGGATTTAGTCAACCCCTTGCTCGAGGGGTTTTTAGTTTTAAGATTTGTTTTTTAAAGTTAAGATATTTATACTAAAGTCAAATGAGCCGGTTAGATAAATTAATAAAGTCTAGATTAAGCAAGCTGGAAAAGATCAGAAAGTTAGGAGTTGACCCTTATCCAGCCAGACTTCGGTTCTCTGACCGAATTTCGGCTAAGGAAGCTTTAAAAAAACTTGGTAAAAACGTGGCCATTGCCGGTCGCTTAATGGCTTGGCGTGAGCATGGGGGTTCGATTTTTACTGATCTAGAAGATGAGTCTGGTAAAATCCAACTTTTTTTCAAAAAAGATGTTTTAGGAAAGAAAAAATTTGGGTTTTTAGAGCTTCTTGATTTTGGTGATTTCATTGAAGCCAGGGGAAAAGTCTTTAAAACTAAAGCCGGTGAGATTACTGTTGAGGTTGAAGATTATAATCTTCTGGCCAAATCACTCCGCCCCTTACCTTCAAAATGGCATGGATTAAAAGATGTCGAGGAAAGATACCGTCAGCGGTATGTAGATCTGATAATGAATCCGAAAGTCAGAAAAAGATTTCTGGTCCGAACGAAGGTTCTGACTGAGTTAAGGAAATTTCTAGACTCTCATGGTTTTGTTGAGGTGGAAACTCCCATTCTTCAGCCTATGTATGGTGGGGCGAGTGCGAAGCCTTTCATCACCCATCATAATGCCCTCGACTGCGATCTCTATCTCCGTATCTCAGATGAACTTTATCTCAAGCGCTTAATTGTTGGTGGTTTTGAAAAAGTTTATGAGGTTTCTAAAGACTTTAGAAATGAGGGGATTGATCGCCAGCACAACCCAGAATTTACTCAGATTGAGTTCTACTGGGCCTATGCCACTTATGAAGATTTAATGAAATTTACTGAGGAAATGCTAAGTCATGTAATTAAAAAAGTTTTGGGGAAATTAAAGGTTAAACATGAAGATGATGTTTTGGATTTTACTCCACCATGGAAAAGAATCACTTTCCGTGAGGCCATGCTTGAAAATACGGGAATAGACATTGATAAGGCTAATACTGAAAAAAAGCTTTGGGCAGAGATTAAGAAAAAAAAGATTGAGCTCGATCTAGAAGGAGTAGTTGGTTATGGCGCTCTTCTTGATGAGTTTTATAAAAAAACGCTCCGGCCCACATTAATTCAGCCCACCTTTCTTCTTGACTATCCGGTGGAAATGATTGCTCTGGCCAAAAGAAAAGAGGAGGATAAAAGCAAAATTGCCTCACTTCAGCTTTTAATTAAAAGTTTTGAGATGATTACTGCTTACAATGAGCTGAATGATCCGATTGATCAGGCAGAAAGATGGCGTGAATTTGAAAAGCTAGCCCAAAAAGGTTTAGAGGAATATGAACCCTTTGATGCTGATTATGTGCGGGCCTTGGAATATGGTATGCCACCAACTGCTGGGTGGGGAATGGGGATTGATCGATTTTGCACTTTTCTAACTGATGTTCACACACTTAAGGAAATAATTTTATTTCCTACTATGCGGCCTGAAAAAGTCCCGATGGATGTCGGCGCCCGGAGAGGCAAGAGGAAAAAAGTTGCCCCAGGGATTTCTCAAATAAAAGAAGTAACTGATATTTTCAAGATTGATGATGAAGTCAGAAAAAGATTTCCGTCGATCACTGTTGGGGTTGCAATTATAGAGGGAATCCAAATTAGGAAAAAAGATAAAAAACTTCAACAAGAGATTGGCACACTTTTAAATTCAATGAAGGGTCTAACGACCAAAGAAATAGGCGAATTCCCTGAGGTTAAAAGTTACCGAAAAATTTACAAGGAGACAGGAATTGATTGGCATTCGAGAAGGCCTTCTCCAGAAGCGCTACTTCGTCGTATTGCTACAGGTAAAGGACTCTATTCGATTAATACTTGTGTTGATGCTTATAATCTTATCGTCATGAAAAATCGAATTTCAATTGGAGCTTTTGATTGTGATGAGGTAAAATTCCCTACTGTTTTACGCTTTTCCAAAAAGGGAGAAAAGATTTTGCTGCTTGGCGATAAAAAACCCACAGAGTATAAAGAGGGAGAGCTGGCCTATTTTGATCAAATTGGAGGTTATAATATTGATTTCAATTATCGAGATGCGCAAAGGACTCTTATTTCTAAAAAGACCAAGAATTTGTTGATAAATACTGAGGGGGTGTACGAGATTTCCAGAGATCAAGTAGAAAGAACCTTGAAGGAGACGATTAATATCATTATCAAGTATTGCGGTGGGAAATTAATTAAAAAGTTTATAGTCGAGTAATCCCTTGAAGAAACTTCCCTTTAAAATTGTTGTTGTTCTTGAAGAAAATCTATCTTGTGGTATTGCTCTCAATACCACCGCCCATATGTTGGCCAAGCTTGGTAGTCTTGTTCCAGAAATGATGGGGAAGTCACCGAAAGACAAGTCTGGCATTGTTCATTCCAGCTCAAGACGGATTAAGGAAATTATAAGAAAAGCGCGAGAGAATTCTCAAATTACTATCGCTGACTACCCGAAAGTAGGTTTGGATACCTATACCGACGAGGAGTATTGTCAGGCAATCGAGAGCGAAAGAGAAGAGAAGATGATTTACTACGGTGCTGCTCTTTTTGGAAAAGTAAAAGACCTGAATAAATTAACCGGCGACCTTAAATTGTGGAGATAATACCATGGATCACGATATTTTTGGCTTGTTTAAGCCTTTAAAGAAAATTAAATTTACAAAACGTCAAGGCTGGGTTCAGCGAGGCCTGGAGGCGGACACCATTGCGGCTCACAATTTTGATTCTCTTCATCTTGGTTGGTATTTGGCTAAAAAGGAAGGTCTTGACACAGTTAAAGTAAAGTCTTTATTAGAAGTCCATGATTTGGTGATGGCTTATCTGGAAGATGTTACTCCTAAGACTGGTGGATATGGGGATAAGGACAGGCTAGAAAAAGAAGCAGCTAAAAAACTTATTGCTAATTTACCTGAAGAGATTAGAGAAGAATATGCTTCTTTGCTTCAAGAATTTGAAGAACAGAAAACCTCAGAGGCAAAACTGGCTAAAGAAGCAGATAAATTAACCACTCTTCTTCAGGGTGATGCTTATGAGGAAGAAACAGGCAGGAGTGATCTTCAAGATGAATTTTTAGAAACTTACGCTCTGGTTTTCAAAAGAGCAAGTAGGACTAGTCGGGAAATCTTTGATATAATTCGTCAAAGACACCAAAAAAGAAAAGAATAAAAACATGACGAAAAGAGATGAAGTTATAAAATTTATTCGAGATACTCTTGGTGAGGAGCTTTTGGCAAAGGCTATCAAACTTGATCCCGAGAATGCTAATGGAGTCCAATTCCTCGGTCAGGAGAATGTCAGTAAGATAGCTTTAGGAGTAACAGCTGACTCTATTTTTTTTCAAAAAGCAAAAGATTTTGGGGCTCAATTTTTAATTTGTCATCATGGTCTCCGTTTTGGTGAAGTAAAAACAAAAATTCCAATCACCATGCAAAAGAGATTAAAAGTTCTATTTGATTTAGATGCCACTCTTTGTGCCTTTCATTTTGCCATAGACAATCATCCTGTTTTGGGTAACAGTGCTCAAATAATCAAGTTGCTTGGTGCCCGGAAGACAGGAGAGAACTTTTTTGAGGAATGGGGATGGGTAGGTGAGTTTGATCAAGAGAAGGACTTAAGAGAAATATTAAAGAAATGTAAAGAGGTTTTTAAAGTTGAGCCGAAAGGCTTTTTTGCTGGCAAGAAAAAGATAAAAAGAATGGCAGTCGTTTCTGGCAGCGGTGTGCCTTATCCTTATTCTGATGAAGTTTGGGATTGGAAGGAAAAAGGAATTGATCTTCATCTAACCGGAGTAGCGAAAGAACCAACTCAGTCGATTTGCGAAGAAGCCGGGATTAATTATGTTTACATGGGGCACTATAATAGCGAAGTTTTCGGAGTAAAGGCTTTAGGGAAGGAAATTGAAAAGAAGTTCCCTAAGATCAAAGTCAGGTTTATTTATATCCCCAATCCACTTTAAGTAATTAAAGGACATGATTTCCAGAGAAAAAGCTTTAGAAATCCTCCATCAGAATATGGAGAATCAGAATTTGCGCAGGCATTGTTATGCGGTTGAAGCAGTGATGAGAGCTTTGGCTAAGAGATTGGGTGGAGATCAAGAAAAATGGGGAATTGTTGGTTTGCTTCATGATGGTGATTATGAGAAGACTAAGGATAATCCAGAGAAACATACTCTTCTCATGCATCAGTGGCTCAAAGAGATTGGTGAAACTGACCAAGAAATTCTTGAGGCCATTCTTTCTCATAACTATGAACATACTGGTAAGAATCAGCCTAAAAATAAGCTCGAGTGGTCTTTATATTGTTGTGATGAGTTAACTGGTTTTATTGTTGCTTGTGCTTTGGTGATGCCTGATAGAAAATTGTCTTCAGTTAAGGTTGATTCGGTTTTAAAGAAGATGAAAGACAAATCTTTTGCGGCGGCGGTTAAGAGAGAACAAATTGCTATGTGTCAAGAAAAGCTTGAGATTCCTTTAAAGGAATTTGTTAAAATTGCTTTAGAAGCAATGCAAGGGATTAGTGGAGAATTAGGACTTTAAAATGCTTGATATTAATTTTATTAAAGAGAATCCGGAAAAGGTTAAAGAGGAGATTAAGAAGAAGGGTTATGACCCGGAAATTGTTGATCGGGTTTTAAAGGTTGATGAAACTCGAAGGCAGTTAATTGCTGAAGTTGATAGATTCCGGGAGAGGAGGAATAAATTAGGAAAGAAAGAGGTTGAGGAAGGTAAGAAAATCAAGGAAGTTCTTCAGAGAATAGAGCCTGATCTTAGAGCGGTTGAAGAAGAGTTTGAGAATCTGCTTTATCAAATTCCTAATTTGCCAGCTGATGATGTTCCTGAAGGAAAGGATGAAAGCGATAATCTTGAAATTAAGAAATGGGAGAAGCCTAAGAAGTTTAATTTTAAACCTAAAGATTATCAACAGCTGGGTGAGTTATTAGGCGTCATTGATGTTAAAACAGCCGCTAAGGTTTCGGGAAGCCGCTTTGGTTATTTAAAAAATGAAGCGGTTCAGTTAGAGTTTGCCTTGATTCAATTTGGACTAGAAAGCCTTCTAAAAGAGGGTTTCATTCCGGTTGTTCCTCCAGTTTTGATTAAAGAAGTGATGATGAGGGGAATGGGCTATTTAGAAGATGGTGGTCAGGAAGAGATGTATCTTTTAGAAAAAGATGGCTTGGTTTTGGTGGGCACGGCTGAACAATCGATTGGGCCAATGCATGGGGGGGAGATCTTTGAGGCCAAAGACTTGCCTCGAAGGTATCTTGGTTTTTCGACTTGTTTTAGAAGAGAAGCAGGGACTTATGGGAAGGATACCAAGGGAATTTTTAGAGTTCATCAGTTTGATAAACTAGAAATGTTCTCTTATATCCAACCTCAAGAAAAGGCTGATAAAAAGGAACATCAATATCTACTTTCTTTAGAAGAAAAGCTTGTTCAGGCTTTAGAAATCCCCTATCAGGTTACCCAGATGTGTACTGGTGATTTGGGTCATCCAGCGGCCAGAAAGTATGACTTAAATTGTTGGTTTCCGGCTGAGAAGAAATATCGGGAAACTCACTCGACTTCTACCTGTACTGATTATCAAGCAAGGAGATTGAATATTAAGTACCGAGAGAAAAGCAAGACTGATTTTGTTCATACTCTTAATGGGACTGCTTTTGCGATTGGCAGAACCATTTTAGCTATCCTTGAGAATTATCAGCAAAAGGATGGTTCGGTTTTGATTCCTAAAGTTCTTCAAAAATACACGGGTTTTAAGAAAATTTCTCCCTTAAAGTAATGTCTCAATCTTTTAAAAGATTAATTTCTAAAAAGAAGCCTGCGGTGATTATTCTTAGGGGTGCACCCTCTACTGGAAAAACCACTACGGCTCATGAGATTCGAAAAAAATTACCTAACAGTTTTATCCTCAGTTTTGACAATCTTATTGCCATGAACGTTCCTCAAGAAGTTAAAGGAGAAGAAAGAATTAAGATATGGGGAAAGATGCGTCCTCTCGGGCACAAATTAGGCCATGTTTTAATTTCATACTTACTTAAAGAAAGAAAAAATATTGTTATTGAAGAAATGCTTCCAGATGTCGCTGGAATAAAAAAATTGGTTAAGTTAGCCAACTCTTGGGGTGCCAAGCCATTTGTTTTTGAATTAACAGCTCCGATAAAGACCATTGAGAAAAGGGAGAAAATACGCAAATTCCCAAATCCAGAGAAACCAGTTAAGATGATAATAGATCTTTTAACTAATAATCCTTATCCTGAAGCAATCAAAATTGATACTAGTAAATCATCCCCGGAAGAGTGTGCCCAAAAAATTCTTAAAATTGTTAAGGGATAAATTTGAATTATAGCTTCATCATGCTGGTAAAAAACATTCTTCAGAAATTCTTTCGGGGTTATTCGGTTGTTGAAAGAGTCGAATCTGAGATTAATGGCCTGATTGAGATTAGGGAGGATCTTTTTTGGAAAAGAAGATTATTAGCTGGAGGGATTAGTCAGTCAGGTTATTCGGTTGAGAGATTGTGGCAGAAGCCTATTAAGAGGGTGAGAGAAAAAGGGGATCAAGTAAGAAATTGTTTAATCTTAGGTTTAGGGGCAGGGAGCGTTGCCAAGGTTATCCACAGTTATTTTCCTGAGGCTAAAATTATTGGTATAGAGATTGATCCTTTGATGATAAAAATGGGTAAAAAACACCTAGGCTTATCCACAGTGAAAAATCTGGAGATTAGGATTGGCGATGCGATTCTGATTATTGATCAGAAATCATTAACTAAAAAACAATTCGATCTTATCCTGGTTGATTTATACTTGGGTGAGAAAGTCTTGGCTAAAGCTAAGACGATTGAGTTTGTTAAAAGGGTTAAGAAATTTCTTTCTCCTTCAGGCAGAATTATTTTTAACCGGCTTTATTATGGAGAAAAGAAAAAAGAGGTTCATCAGTTTGAGTCTCGATTAAGAAAAATATTTTCTCGGGTTGAGCCTCTTCGTGTTTCTGCTAATATTTTCTTTGTTTGCTCTTAAGTTGACTACTAATTTGAGCCTGAAAATGATATTATTGGAATATGATTAAATTCTTGGATAAATTCATTGATTCTAACGAAAAACAGATTAATCAGTTAAAACCTCTGGTGGAGAAGATTAATTCTTTAGAAGAAGAGGTTAAGAAGTTTAAGAAAAAAGACTTTTTAGCCAAGACGGCTAATCTTCGGGAAAGATTAAAAGAGGGTGAGACTGGTGAGGAGATTATTGCTGAGGCTTTTGCTTTGGCTCGAGAAGCCGGTCGAAGAGCGATTGGTCTTCGACTTTATGATGTTCAGTTAATGGCTGGTATCTCGCTTTATCATGGTAAGGCAGTGGAGCAGAAAACGGGTGAGGGAAAGACTCTTTCCGCCGTGCCGGCTCTTTATCTTCGGTCATTAATGGGTCAAGGCGCTCATTTGGTAACGGTCAATGATTATTTGGCTCGCCGGGACACGGGTTGGATGGGACCGATTTTTGATTTATTGGGTGTTTCTAATGCTTGTATTGTTCATGAACAGGCTTTTCTTTATGATTCCAAGCATGAGGATAAATCAGCTACTGACTGGCGGTTGGCTCATTTAAAACCAATTGAAAGAAAAGAGGCCTATCAAGCTGATATTACTTATGGGACTAATAATGAGTTTGGTTTTGATTATCTGCGGGACAATTTGGTTTCTAATTTAGAGGATAGAGTCCAGAGAGGTCATTATTATGCGATTGTTGATGAGGTTGATTCAATTCTGATTGATGAAGCTCGAACGCCTTTGATTATTTCTGCACCTGATATTGAGCCGACTGAGAAATATTATCAATTTGCTAAGTTGATTGATGGTCTGTCTGGAGATACTGATTATGTCATTGATGAGAAAACCAAGACCGCTAATCTAACTGAGCATGGGATTAAAAAGGTGGAAAAAATTCTTAAGATTGACAATCTTTATGAGAAAGATTTTGAAACCATTCATCATATTGAGAATGCTTTAAGGGCGAGGACTCTTTTTCATCGGGACAAAGATTATGTGGTTAAAGATGGTCAGGTGATTATTGTTGATGAGTTTACTGGTCGGTTGATGTTTGGCCGTCGTTGGTCAGAAGGCATGCACCAAGCAGTTGAGGCTAAAGAAGGGGTAACTATTCAAAGAGAATCACGGACTTTGGCGACGATTTCTTTTCAGAATTATTTTAGGATGTATCAGGTTTTAGGAGGAATGACGGGAACAGCCGCGACCGAGGCAGAAGAGTTTGACAAGATTTATGGTTTAGAAGTGGTCGTCATTCCCACTAATGAGCCAATGATTAGAGAGGATCATTCTGATGTTGTCTACAAAACCGCTCGGGCTAAGTATGCGGCTGTGGTTCGGGAGATTGAAAAATGTCATCAAAAAGGTCAGCCAGTTTTAGTAGGAACAACTTCGATTGAAAAAAATGAAATTCTGGATAAATTTTTGACTAAAAAGGGCATTCCTCATAATCTTTTGAATGCTAAACAACATGAGAAAGAGGCCTTGGTCATTGCTGAGGCCGGGGAAAAAGGAGCGGTAACCGTGGCGACGAACATGGCGGGACGGGGAGTGGATATTGTTTTAGGCGGTAGTCGGTTAGAGCCTTGGGAAGTAGAGAGTAAAAAAGAATGGCAGAAACAGGAAAAGGAGTGGAAGAAGAAGCATGAGGAGATTATTAAGTTGGGTGGTCTTCATGTGATTGGGACGGAAAGACATGAATCAAGAAGAATTGATAATCAGCTCAGGGGTCGTTCTGGTCGTCAGGGAGATCCAGGTTCTTCTCGGTTCTTTGTTTCCTTAGAAGATGATATTATGCGGATTTTTGGCGGAGAACAAGTAAGTAAACTGATGACCATGTTTAAACTGCCTGAAGATCAACCTCTAGAGCATAAAATGGTTTCCAAGGCGATTGAACAGGCTCAGGTCAAGGTTGAGGGCTTTAACTTTGATGCCCGAAAACACTTGGTTGAGTATGATGATGTTCTTAACAAACAAAGAGAGATTATTTATGGAATTAGAGAAAAAGTCTTGGAAGGCGAGAAGATGAAAGAGGAGATTTTAGAGAAGATTAATGAGGAGATTAAGAATTTGGCTTTAATCTCTTCACCTGAAGGCTATAGTGAACAAGAGTATGAGAATATTATTCGAAGTTTTTGCGAGATTGTTCCCTTTGATGATGCTTCTCAGAAAAGACTGATTGCTCAAATTCAGAAAGAGAAATCTTCAGAAAAGATTTCTCAGTTTTTAATGAAGATGGCCAAAGACCTTTATGAGAAACGAGAAAAAGAGTTGGATGAGAAGATGTCTCGGGAGATTGAGAAATTCGCCTACCTTTCCTCAATTGACCATCTCTGGATGGGCCATTTAGATGCTTTAGCTCATCTTCGGGAAGGAGTGGGTTTGAGGGGTTATGGTCAGAAAGATCCTTTGGTGGAGTACAAAAACGAAGCCTTTCAGATGTTTGACCGTTTGGTCAAACAGATTGATTATGAGATTATTCGGCGGATTTTTAGAATTCAGGTGGCCCGGCGACCAGTTCAACCAGCACCAGAGAAAATCCAGACTAATGTTGATACCTCTGACATGACTGGTTTAACTCCCGCTCCTGCTGCTCCTATTCAACCAGTTTCGTCGCCAGGTGGTTCGGTCAAGAAGAAAAAGGTTGGCCGTAATGACCCTTGTCCATGCGGAAGTGGGAAGAAATATAAAAAGTGCCACTATCCAGAGTATGGGTAATCGATCATAAATGACAGAAGCAAGACCCCAACTAACTAAAGAACAAATTTTAGAGAGACGAAACGAGTTGGCTCAGCGGCGACAGGAAATGTTGGAGGAAGACCCAGCCCTACCCCGAAAGACTAATGAGATTTTTGCTCCTATTTTACATGGAAGATTTAAGATGCTTCAGTCAAAACTTCCTCTTACTCCAGATGAAGAGAAAGAGTTGGCCCAATTACAAAATCGATTCGAAGAACTGGGAAAAGACCACCCAAATGAAGCTGTTTTTTGGGATGTTGACCAGGAGCTTGTAAGATTAGAGAGAGACCTTCTCTATTTGGACCCTGATGGCTATCGGGCAGGAAAGTATGATACTGCTGAATAATAATAGCCTCTTATAGTATAATCTAGGTAGCGAAATGGAGTTTTTTGATCGACCTTTAACTTCTGAGAAAGTCAGGGATCTTTGGCATCAATATGGAGATTATTTAAAGTTGACAATTGATATTGAAAACGAGTGGATAGTGGTCGGTAGCGGTTTACACGCTGACGCGGAGAAGTTATTATTAGACAAAGGCAGTAATCAGGATAATATTTGGGGTGGAGGAGTCAATCTTAAAAATAGACAAATTGATACTACGGCTGTTTTAAATTTACGGCCGAGAATGAATAATGACAACCTGGAGATTTTAGATCAAAAAAGAAGGAAAAAATTCATTAAAATCACAAAAAAATTATTTAAAAATTATGGCCTTAAATAAAGCCGATTACCAGTCTGATGCCATTGTTAATCTTTACCGCGCTTCTTTGTATTTGGCCAGGGGTTCAGAAGAAGTTGGTTTGGAATTCTTGAAGAAGGCTAAAAATAAATTAGGGAAGAAACTTGATCAAGAGCTAATCTCTTTAATTGCCAGACCAAAAGTTTATTTAAAAAGCTCGCAAAGTAGACTTTTTTGGGCAGAAAAGATCCTTGATGAGTATCAAAGATTAAGGCGAGTTTAACTTATCTTCTTTTAAGTTTGTTCTTCTTTAGATTTTTGGGTATAATGGAAATTGCCCTCCTATTTGTTTTGTGGGGAGGTTTTTATGTTCAAAATTTTTGGTCGTTTTTACCAGTTTTTACTCTATTACAAAAAGAGCTTTATCGCTTTTCTCATTGTCTTGGTGCTGAATACTGTTCTCGAGAACCTTAACCCTTATTTCTACAAGCTCTTGGTTGACAGGATTCCTGATCGTCAGTATCAGGAGCTGCTAATGATTCTTATCCTTTTTGTTGGGGTGAAATTGACCGCTAATCTTCTAGATACCTTAAGTTATTATTTGAGTGACCGGGCTTTGATTCCTGCGGCCAGGGATGCCCGGATTGCTGTTTTTCGTCATATCCAGGACTTGGATTTCGCCTATCATGTTGAGAAAAATACTGGTTCTTTGATTAGTGCTTTTAAGAGAGGAGACACGGCTTTTTTCGATCTTTTCTACCAGATTCACCACAACATTGGTCGGATTCTGATTAGTTTGATGGTCATTCTTTTCTTTTTTGGAAGAATTCTTCCTTCGATTGTTGGTGTTCTTCTCCTTGTTTTAATTGGTAATGCTCTTTTAGGCTGGCGGTTGATTAAATTTAATATGAAGAGGAGGAAGATTTTTAACAAGGTTGAGGACGAGATTTCGGGAATGATTACTGATAATTTGATTAATTACGAAACAGTTAAATTCTTTGCTCAGGAAGAAAGAGAAGAAAGATACTTAAAGACTGAGTTTAAGGATTGGATGAAAAAGCTTTGGGATTATGCTAATACTTTTCGTTTGCTTGACATTGCCATTGGTACTTTTTCCAATTTAGGGATTTTTGTCATCTTTTGGTTGGTGATTAGGGATGTGGTTCAGGGTCAGATAACGGCCGGTGATTTTGTTTTGGTGGCCACTTTTATGGGCGGCTTCTATTATCAGTTCTTTAGTATCCTCTATCAGTCAAGAAATATTGCCAAGCGTTATGTGGATATTGAAAGTTATCTTTCTATTCTTGATGAGGAAATTCAGGTTAAAGATCCGGCTAAGCCAGTTAAGATTAAAGAGGTTAAGGGTGAGATTAGATTTGAGAAAGTCAGTTTCTTCTATCCCCATTCTCAGGAGCCAGCCTTGGAGAATTTTAGTCTTTTAATTAAGCCAGGCACTTCAGTTGCCTTTGTTGGTCGTTCAGGCGCGGGTAAGACAACTCTGGTGAGACTTCTTCTCCGCTTCTATGATGCTAGTCAGGGTAAGATTAGTCTGGATGGGGTTAATATCCGAGAGCTTTCTAAGAGTCAACTTCGTTCTTTGGTGGGGATTGTTCCCCAGGAGCCGATTCTTTTCAACAATACCATTGGCTATAATATTGCCTATGGTAAGAAGGGAGTGAGTTCAAAGGAAGTGATTAAGGCGGCTAAAGCCGCCAATCTCCATAAATTTATTGATAGTTTGCCTCTTAAATACAAAACAGAGGTTGGTGAAAGAGGAATTAAGCTTTCTGGCGGCCAGAAGCAGCGTTTGGCCATTGCCCGGATGATGATTACCAATCCGAAAATCATTATCTTTGATGAAGCGACTAGTAATTTAGATTCTGAGTCAGAACGGTTGATTCAAAGGTCATTGTGGAAGTTGGCCAAGGAGAGAACGGTCTTGATTATTGCCCATCGTTTTTCGACTATCAGGCGGGCGGAGAAGATTGTTGTTATTGATAATGCCAGAATTGTTGAGACAGGCACTCATCAGGATTTAATGGAAAAAGAAAAAGGTCTTTACCAACATCTTTGGCAACTTCAGGCGACTGGAGAGTTAGAGAAATAATCTTTCCTTTTTATTATTTTTCCTTCCTTTCCTTCTATGTTAAAATCAGGCTAGTGAAGATTAATCTTGATTCAGAGGCGATTGGCTTTGAGTTTTTCAAGCTTTTTAATCAGTTTCAAGAGTCTGGTTTGGGTCCTTATCTCAAAATAATTCTTGTTGTTCTCTTTTCTTTTTTCATTATTCTGGTTTTGGCTCGGACTCGAAAACTTTTTGTTAAGTCTTCGTTTCAAGGGGCTTGGTTTGGTTTGGCGGCTGGGATTATTCTGATGATTCTAGTTGATTTAATTATTATTATTGGTCTCTCTGATAAATCAAAGCTCGAGAAACTTGCTTCTGGTGAGGCTGGGCCTGAGGTTGTTAAGGAGATTGTTTTTTCAGGCATGAGTAATTTAAGTAGAACTCTTGGGGCCAAGGCGATTTTTTCTCCACGGCGGTCATTAACGGCCAAGGAATTGATTAATGATTTTCTCTCCATGCCTGAGGATGAGGCTGAGAAAGTCAGAGACCTTCTTTGTCCTCCTGAAGACTGAATTTTAAGCTCCAATCAGGTATAATTACTATATGACTAAGAATGATCAGTTAGAAGAAATAAGAAAGAGATTATCTCCTTTCTTGAAAAAGACTGAGTTGGCAAGCAAAAAAAAGAAGGTTGCTCAGATTCAGTCAGAGATGGAAAAGCCTGGTTTTTGGGATGATCGAGAAAAAGCCCAGAAAAAGACTCAGGCGCTTTCTCAGTTGGAAAATGAAGTTAAGTTGGTTGAGTCTTTGAAAAAAAAGTCAGAGGATCTTAAAGCCATGGCTGATTTGGGCATGGAGGCTGATTTAGAAAAGGGAATTAAGGAGATTAGAAAAGAGCTTGACCAATTGGAGTTAGAGACTTTTCTTTCTGGGCCTTATGATAGAAATGAGGCCATTTTTTCAATTCATGCTGGTCAGGGAGGAACTGAGGCCATGGACTGGGCCCAGATGCTTTTAAGAATGTACCTTCATTATTGTCAGAACAAGGGCTGGCCAACAGAGATTGTTGATCAGGTGGCTGGTGAAGAAGCGGGGATTAAAAGGGCGACTGTCTTGGTTAATGCTCCTATGGCCTATGGCTATCTTAAGGGTGAGGCAGGGACTCATCGTTTAGTCCGTCAGTCTCCTTTTAATGCTGACCGGTTGCGTCAGACTTCTTTTGCTTTGGTTGAGGTTCTACCTCGATTGGGAGAGATTCCTGAGATAGAGGTTAAAGATGAGGATTTGGATTGGCAGTTTTTTCGGGCTTCAACTCAAGGCGGTCAGAATGTTCAGAAAGTGGCGACCGCAGTTCGTTTACGTCACCAACCAACGGACGTTGTCGTTACCTGTCAGGCCGAGCGCTATCAAGAACAGAACCGGAAGATTGCTTTGGAGTTGTTAAAGTCTAAACTCTGGGATCTTAAGGAAAAAGAGAGAAAAGAAAAAGAAGAGAAGCTTAAAAAGGGTCGGACTAAGGCCGCTTGGGGAACTCAGATTCGTTCCTATGTTCTTCACCCTTATAAAATGGTTAAGGATTTGCGGACCAATGTTGAAACCAGTGAAGTTGACAAAGTTCTTGATGGTGATTTGGAGAAATTTGTTTTAGCTGAATTAAGAGCTGGGGTTTAGTTCTTGCCTTGATTAATCAAGATGTGCTATATTGGTTGAAGAAATTTTAAGATGGAAGAAATTGCTCAGACACCACCAAAGAAAATAATACCAGAGAAGAAAATGGTTCAACCACTTGAGCCAAAAAAAGAGAGGCGAATGCCTAAGTTTGTTTTGCCTTTAATTGTTGTTTTGGTAGTTGTTTTTGGTGGTGTTTTGACTGGTTATTGGTTGGCCGGTCGAGGTGGTGGCGGGCTTGGTCTGACTTCTGGTCTGGAGATGGCGCCAGGAACAGAGATGAAGGGCAAGGAGTTTGGTTCAACTGATGTCAGTGCTTTTCCAGACACTGCGGTTGGGGTTATCCAAAAGGGAGGTATTAATGGCGAAGGAACTCATCATCTAGTTCGGGAGGGAGGAGAGTCGCAGACCGCCTATCTTACTTCTTCGGTCATTAATTTAGATCCATTGGTCGGAAAAAAAGTTCAAGTCTGGGGAGAAACTTTTCAAGGACAAAAAGCAGCTTGGCTAATGGATGTTGGCCGAGTCAAGGTTCTTGATTAATTTCTCCTTTTTCCTCGGCCAGGTTAGTGGTCGAGACTGCCCAAGATGATAAAATTCAGCCAAGTCTCTAAAAAATTCGGGAAAATTACAGCTTTAGAGAGTGTTTCTTTTAAGATTGAGTCAGGTGAGTTTCTTTTTATCACCGGACCTTCTGGAGCTGGTAAGACGACCATTGTTCGGCTTATCCTCAAAGAGCTTTTACCTAGTTCAGGTAGAATTGAGGTTGATGGTCAGGATTTAACTGGGATTCCTTCTAAGAAAGTTCATCTATTGAGAAGAAAGATTGGGGTCGTTTTTCAAGATTTCAAGCTTCTATCTGACCGGACGGTTTTTGAGAATGCGATTTTGCCTCTTGAGGTTCTTGAGACTGAGAAAAAGAAGATTGAGGAAAAGGCTCAGGAGGTTTTAAAATTGGTTGGTTTAAGTGATCGGGCTGATTTATTTCCAGCTCAATTGGCGGGTGGAGAATTACAGCGGACTTGTTTGGCTCGGGCGGTGATGGCGGACCCTAAGATTCTAATTGCTGATGAGCCAACTGGTAATCTTGATCCGGCTACTTCTTGGCAGATTATCAAGTTAATGAAAAAGATTAATAAATTAGGGACAACGGTTTTAATGGCGACTCATAATGTTGACATCGTTAATTCTTTGAAGACAAGAGTGATTAAGTTAGAAAAGGGCAAGGTTCTTAAGGACCAGAAAGAAGGGAAATATGAAACACGTTAGAACAGCTTGGCAACACATTCGGCGTTCTCCCTATCAGGCTTTGGCGGCGATTGCGGTTATGACCTTGACTTTTTTCGTGGCCGCGCTTTTTATCTTTCTGGCTTCTGGGTCTGAGGCGATTCTTAATTGGTTTGAAACTCGGCCTCAGGTGACTGGGTTTTTTAAAGAAGAAGTGACGATGAGTGAGGTTGAGTCTTTAAAGGAAGAGTTAAATCAGACTGGGAAGGTGGCGAATATTAAATATGTTTCTAAGGAAGAGGCTTTGGCGATTTACCGGGGGATGGCTAAAGATGATCCTTTGTTGTTAGAGGGAGTGACGGCTAATATTCTACCGGCTTCACTTGAGGTTTCGGCGACTGATTTGTCTTCTTTAAAGGAAGTGGCTCAGATTTTAAGAGAGGCACCAGAGATAGATGAGGTTATTTTTCTTGAAGATGTTGTTTCTTCACTTTCGGACTGGACTTCAGCCATTAGGAAGATTGGGGCAGGATTGATAATTTCTCTGTCTATTTTTTCTTTGATTATTGTTCTGGTGATTATTGGGATGAAGATTGCTTTACGAAGAGAAGAGGTTGAGATTTTAAGATTGATTGGGGCTTCTTCTTGGTATATTCGGATGCCTTTCTTGTTAGAGGGAATGTTCTATGGAGTCTTAGGGGCTTTGATTGCTTGGGTGATTAGTGTTATTCTTCTTTTATACTCGACTCCTTTTCTTGTTTCCTTTTTAGCGGGAATTCCTCTTTTACCAGTGCCTCTATTTTTTCTTGCTCTTGTCTTAGCCATTTTGACAGGAGGAGGTTTAACAATTGGCTTTTTAGGAAGCCTGGTTGCTTTGAGAAGATATTTGCGTTAATGGCTAAGATGAAAAGGTTTTTTCTAGTCATCTTCTTTGTTTTTTTGTTTGTCTTTGGGGTGGTGAGGCCAGTTATTTCACAGGATGCTAATAATGAATACCTCAATCTAGTCAACGAGATTCAAGAACTAGAGGAAAAACTGGCTCAATTGGCTGAGCAGAAAACCACTCTTGCTTCTCAAATTAGCTACATGGAGGGTCAGATTAGGGTCACTTCTTTGAAAATTAGCCAGACAGAGGAACAGATTAAAATGCTGACCGAGAAAATTGGCCGATTAGAGGTTTCTCTTGATCGGTTGGCTAGTCTTCTTAATGAAAGGATTGTTGAGACTTACAAAATAGTTGAGATTGATAGTTTGGCTCTTTTTCTTTCTTCTGATGATTTTTCTGACTTTGTCTCTCGTTATAAGTACTTAAAGATGATTCAGGCTAATGATCGCAAGCTTTTATACGCCATGGAGACGACTCGGACTGATTATGATGACCAAAGAAAAGAAGAGGAGGCTCTTAAGGAGAAATTAGAGAAACAACAGGTTTTGTTGGCTCGGCAGAAGAGGGATAAAGAATATTTGTTAGAGGTGACTAAGAGTGATGAAGAGCGATATCAGGAAATCTTAGCGACTAAGCG
>CAYFQP010000009.1:0-3649 GCA_964345375.1 uncultured Gammaproteobacteria bacterium
CTCTCCTCAGCGATTATTGTTTCAATCTATGCTGCCTTAGAACACTTTGGCCACTCCTTTAGCTGTTTGATGTTTGAGGGTAATTTTGGCGTTAGTTGCTGGGTTCAAGACGTTCAAAATCGAGTCTACGCCACTATTGGCCAACCTAATTGGCTAGCTGCTTGGCTCGTCGCTCTTATGCCTCTTATTTGGGCCTTAGGCTTAAATTCAAAGCTCAAGCTTCGCAATTCAAGAATATATCTTTATTATCTAATCTCTGTTCTCTTTTACTTAACTCTTCTCTACACCAAGTCCCGTTCTGCCTTAGCTGCCTTAGCACCGGCTTATCTAGTCTTCTGGGGTTTAGCTCTCTGGTTCTCAAAACCAAAGATTAAAACTCCTCTCAAACACTTTTTAATTACTTCTCTTCTTTTTGTCTTAATCACTCTTCAAGCTGGTTCTTGGTTCTGGAAACCAATGATTGAAAAGGTTTTCAAGCCTGCTCAGGCCTATGCCCAAACCTCAGTTGAGCAACCAGCGCCTACGCCTATTATTCCCGAAGTTGTTCGAGGTGGAACCGAGTCTCAGACCATCAGGAATATTGTCTGGAAAGGAGCAATTGAGATCTGGAAACACTATCCTCTTTTTGGCTCAGGTGTCGAAACCTTTGCTTACTCATATTATAATTTCCGACCAGTTGAGCATAACTTGGTCTCTGAATGGGATTTTTTATATAACAAAGCCCACAACGAATATTTAAATCTAGCTGCTTGTACTGGCACTTTTGGCTTGTTAGCCACTCTTGGCTTAATCGGTGTCTTTATCTTTTGGTCTATTAAAGAGATTAAGAAGAGAAAAACTCTCTCTTTATCCCAATCTCTGCTCTTGGCTCTCTTAGCTGGCTATATTAGTATTCCGATTACCAACTTTTTTGGTTTTTCAGTTGTTCCCGTCGCTCTTCAATTCTTTCTCTATCCAGGCATGGCAATCAAACTGATTGAAAAGGAAAAAGAAGTAAAACCAGAGAAAGAAAAAAGAAAAGAGACAGACTATGGTCAATACGCAACCATAGCGATTATTATTCTAATTGCTGGCTATTTATTTCTCCGCCTAGCCCAATTCTGGTATGCTGATGTTCTCTATGCTAAAGCTAACAAGCTTCGTAAAGCAGGCTACCGCCAAGAACCTTTCCAAGTCTTTCAACAAGCAGTTAGCCTTAATCATAATGAACCGGTTATCCGGAGTGAATACGGTTATTCAGCCGCTCTCTTAGCCCAAGTCGCCTATCAACAAGAAAACCAAGAATTAGGAGACCAATTAGCCAATCTGGCGGTCAGTCAATCAAAACAAGCTCTTTCGGTTTCACCCAGAAATTTGAATTTTTGGAAAAATCAAGTCAAGGTTTTCTATGCTTTAGCAGAAATAGATTCTCAGTTTTTAAATCCTGCCCTAGAATCATTATTAAAGGCAATTGAGCTCGCACCCACGGATGCGAAATTATGGTACAATCTGGGCGTTTTGTACACTAAACTTGAACAACCAGAAAAAGCAGTTGAAAGCCTAGAAAAAACAGTTGAAATGAAGAAAAACTACCAATCAGCCCGTTATGCCCTAGCTCTTCTCTACGAACAAACAGGTCAAAGAGAAAAAGCAATCGAACAAACAGAATATATTCTCACTTACATTAACTCCAGTGTCACTGAAGTCCGTAACCTTTACAAAAGATTAACTGGTAAAGAGTTCGGGGTCGAATGAAAGAAGCCAGACTCTATAAAAAACTTAAAAATAAGTCGGTTCGTTGTCATCTCTGCAATCATCGTTGTCTAATCAAACCAGGCAAGAGAGGTATCTGCTTTGTCAGAGAAAACCAAGAAGGGACTCTCTATTCCTTAGTCTATGGCTTGGCGACTGCCGCCAACATTGATCCGATTGAAAAAAAGCCTCTCTTCCATTTTCAGCCTGGTACCCAGAGTTTTTCTATTGCCACGGCTGGCTGCAATTTTCGCTGCGAATTTTGCCAAAACTGGCAGGAATCGCAGATAACCAAAGGCAAAGAGGGAAGAATTATTGGTTCTAAGCTTTCACCAGAAGAGGTTGTTAAACAGGCTAAGGAAAACAACTGTGCTTCGATTGCCTATACCTATACTGAACCAACTATTTTTTTTGAATACGCCCAGGACACCGCTCGATTAGCTAAAAAAGAAAAAATTACCAATGTTTTTGTCACCAATGGCTTTCAAACTCCGGAAACAATTAAGGAGATGGCCAAATTTGTTGATGCCGCCAATGTGGATTTAAAATCTTTTTCCGAAAATTTCTATCAAAAAATCTGTGGCGGCAGATTAAAACCAGTTCTAGAATCAATCAAACTAATGCACCAGGCTGGAATTTGGCTGGAAATTACCACTCTAGTTGTTCCCAAACAAAATGATTCTAAAAAAGAACTTAAACAAATCGCCCAATTCATTGCTAAGATAGATAAAAACATGCCTTGGCATATCTCTCGGTTTCATCCTGATTACCGAATGACTGATCTTTCACCCACCCCTCTTGAAACTTTAGAAATGGCCTATGATTTAGGCAAAGAGGCAGGTTTAAAATACGTCTATCTCGGTAACATTATTACTGAAGACAAAGAGAATACCTATTGTCCAAAATGCAATAACCTAGCGATCAAACGCCTTGGCTATCAAGTTGAAATTTCAGGTGTTAATCAAAAGGGAGAATGCTCTAAATGCGGTCGAGATTTAAATATCAGGATTTAAGGTGAAACTTTGAGATTCTCGGCAATTAACTTAGCAATTTCTTTAGCAGGTTTGAGAGTTGGTCTTAATTGCTGACCATCACCATTTCTTAAACCCACTCTAGGGTCTAGTTCACTTAAAATCTTAACCACTGCTTGTTCAGGAAGCGCCTCAACCTCCTTAATCGACCATTCGGGCTCAAACCCAAGCTCTGGCGCTTGGTAGATTGGTTTTGAAAAAATCGTTTCAAATGCTGGTTGTCCACCAAGAATAGCCATTTTTTCAAGTTCCAATTCATCTCGAGTAATATGTAAAGCAACTACATTAGCAGAGCCGTCAATAAAATTGATTCTCGTGTATTCCTGCTCAGGCAAGAAATCTGAAATACACTCAATCACAACTTCAAATTCCTTGTCATTCAAAGAAATGCCTACATTATCATAGGCTTTTGATTCCCGAATAAATACCTCTCGGAGTGGACCTTCGTATTCGATAATCCTTGATGGGTCAAATCTTTCGCTCATAACTAAAAATGCCCTTCCGAGCAACAGCTTAATTTTACCTCAAAAACAAGGAAGAATCAATTTCTAGACAAAGGTTTGGGCAATCCAGTCACCCAGAAAATGGGCAATTGTAATTACTAAGAGAGCAATCACCAAATGTTCTAAAACTACCTTTAAAGGATCTGCTTCTCTTTGCCTGCCAAGCCAATAACTGAAAAGAGAAAGAAGCAAAAGTCCCCAAGCAACGCCCATTAAAATTGCTGGTAAAAGAGAGAAGAGCAAAACCGGAACAATAAAAGTCAAAGCAAAGATTAATTTGGAGATAAAAGTGGTTATTGTTGCTTCCCAAATCTGCTTTCCTTGATGTTTATCTTCTGATTCTTCAGAAATATGGATACCTAAAGCATCAGAAAAGGCATCAGC
>CAYFQP010000010.1:0-15306 GCA_964345375.1 uncultured Gammaproteobacteria bacterium
AAGCTCGATTTTCCCTTTTTTCGGCTTCAATAAGCCTAAAATTAACTTGGCTAAAGTCGTCTTTCCAGAACCATTAGCACCCACAACTCCTAAGATTTCATTGTCATTAATTTCCAAATTAATATCTTTTACTCCTCTCCTTGTCCCTGAATAAAAATAAGAGACATTTTCCATGTTTAAAATCGCTTCCTTTTTCCCTTTTATTTTTTTCTTTTTTCTTACCTGTTTGAAAGCAACTCTTTTTTCCAAATCCTGCCAGCTGACAACTTTTTCTTTAAGTTTCTTTTTCTTGATTAATGCTTTAGCGGTTTTTACTGATAAAGGTATAGTCAAAATTTCCTCTAATTTTGAACTGTATAAAACTTCCTCAGGCTTTCCTTCTAAAACCAATTTTCCTTTATTTAAAAGAGCCATCTGAGTAGCATATCGAGCCACCTCTTCAATATCATGGGTAGCAACAAGAATTGTTTTACCTTTTTGATGAAGGTCTAAAATAATTCTTAAAATCTCCTGATCTGCTTTAGTATCAAGAAAAGAGAGAGGTTCATCTAACAAAAGAATCTCGGCTTTCATGGAAAGACTAGCAGCTAGGGCAGTTTTTTGTTGTTCACCAGAAGAGAGATCGCTCGGAGAACGGTAGTAAAACTCCTTACCCAAAATTTTATTAACTAAATTCTTAGCCCTTTTCTGACATTCTCTATAAGGCAAACCCTGATACATGGGGGCACTCATCACTTCATCAATAACCTTTAACTGATGAAGTTGTAAGGCTGGGTTTTGAAAAATCAAACCAATCTTTTTACCCAATTCAGCAATATTTTTTTTCTTAATATCTTCTCCGTCAACCAAAATCTCTCCCTTTAATTCTCCACCCCACTCTTGGGCAAACCCCCGAGCCAAAGAAACTAAAGTGGTTTTTCCAGAGCCAGAAGGACCAACAATAACGAAGAATGAGTTTTTTGGAATTTCTAAATTAATATTATCCAATACCCAATTCTCTGTGCCTGGATATCGATAACTAATGTTTTTAAACTGAAGCGCTTTCATAAACCCCCAAAGTTTGCTTGGCCATCTTCTGCCAAGAATATTTTTTTATTTGTTTAAAGCCCTTTTCGATTAACGTCTTGCGTAATTTCGTGTCACTTATCACGCTTTTTATTTTCTCTGTCATGTCTTCAACATCTTGAGGGTCAAAATATAAAGCCGCTTGACCATAAATTTCTCTTAAAACCAAAATATCTGAACAAACAACTGGCAAACCAGCCGCCATAGCCTCTAATCCCGGCAGGCCAAATCCCTCTAAAAAAGTCGGAAAAACAAAAGCCTTAGCTTCTTGATATAAAGCCACCAAATCTTCATCAGGAACAAAACCTAAAAGACTAACCAATCTTTCAGCCTCCATTTCTTTAACTCTTTTCTTAAATCTCTCTAAAAACACACTCCTGGCACAAACAATCACCAGAGTCAGTTTATTAGGTAAATCAGACCCTTCATTCAGTAGTTTAATTGCCTGAACTAATTTTTCCACGTTTTTATGAGGGTAAAGATTGCCTGTATAAATCACAAAAGGTTTATTGATCCTATATTTCTTAATAATCTTACCATCTGATTTTTGAATCTTGAATTTATCCCCTATTCCTTCATAAGTAACCTCGATCTTTTCTGGTTTTAGTTTAAATCTTTGAACCAATTCTTTCTTCCAATATTTACTGGGAACAATAATCTTAATAGATTTTTTAACCGACACCCAGACCAAAAAACGATAGTTTAAATATTTAAACCAATATAAGGGCCGCCAACGAGTAGTCGTCTGAGGCCCTTTTGACTGATGCTTAATCAAATCATGAATCGTCACCACCTGCTTTCCCCACCAAAGAATTGGGGTATTAAAATGAGGAAAGTGAACCAAATCTGGCTTTATCTTCAAGAGCTTAATCAGTAAAAAAATCTGTTCTTGAAATGAATAATGAGGATAATCAGCCAGAATCTTTCTAAAATTTCTATTCTTCAATTTCAATTTCTGAAAATATTTTTTTCTTAAAAGAAGATAATATTGATTCTTTTTATCCAACCTCTCAATCTGATTTACCAAATTGATGACATACCGACCAATGCCAGCATGTTCTAGACCATACATTCGGGCGTCAATAACAATTTTCATTTCTTAAGATAGTGGAGGCAAAGTCTAAAAAATCCCTTGACTTTAATCCCAAAAATAACCAGCCAGGTTAGCCAACGAGGATATTTATCTTGGTAGAATTTCTTATAGAAGATCTCCATTGCCTTAACTGAAGCTTTAGCGGCTCTTATTCTTGTCTCTCTGCTAGGCCGAGCAACTCCTTTTGATTCTCTTCTTAACCCAGAACTAGCACCTTTATGATGGGCCGCTAAAACCTTGGGGTAGAAGATCACCTTCCAACCCGCTTCTTTAATCCGATAAAAGAGATCCAAGTCCTCTCCATAAAAGAAATATTGATCATCCCAATAACCTATCTCATCTAAAATCTTTTTTCGAACAAACATAAAAGTGCCAAAACCAGCATCAATCTCATGAGACTCGTTAAGATTAAGATAGAACTTATGGTACTGACCAAATAACTTGCTCTTGGGGAAAAGCTTTTCTAAGCCTAAGAAATAAGTAATTGAGGCCCAAGGCGTGGGAAAACCTCGATGACAATCAGGATCCATTTCTCCGGAAAATAAAAGTATTTTAGGCGCCACCGCTCCAATCTGGGAATCTCTCTCCATAAACTTTATCATCTCAATTAAAGCCTGAGGCTCTATCTCTGTATCAGAGTTAAGAAAAAGAATGTATTCTCCTCTTGCCTTTTTCAGGCCTAAATTATTACCTCCAGCAAAACCTAGATTTTTCTTACTCTTTATTAATTTAACCCAAGAAAATTCTTTTCTAATCATTTCTGGACTACCATCAGTCGAGGCATTATCAACCACAATTGTCTCTATCTCATATTTATTCTTTTTAGTTTTTTTAACTGACTGAAGACATTTTCTCAAAAGATCTCTGGTGTTATAGCTTAGAACTATGATTGAAAGATCGATCTTTTTCACTCCTTCCCCACCTCCTTGTAGATTCGGTCTAACTGCTCAGCAATCTTCTCCCAGTTATATTTCTCTTTAACTAATTGACGAGCTGATTTGGTAATCTGATTATATAAATCCCTGTCTTTAAGAAGCCTAACGGCAATTTTAGCCATTTTCTGATAATCATCTTCAACAAAAACCTCTTTTTTATTTCTTGCCTCAATCCCTTCAATTCCTGTTGAAGTCGTAATCACCGGAATCCCAGCCGCCATTGCTCCTAGAATCTTAAGTCTTGTTCCGCCTGGGCCTTCTAAAGGAGCAATAAAAACAGTTGCCTCTCGATAAGCCTTTTTAACGCCTTCGATATCAGCACTGGCTAAATCTTCAATTTGAACTCCTTTTTTTCTCAAACCACCAATCTTTTCTTGAGCCACCTGGCCAGCAATACGACAAACTGCCTGAGGCAATTCCTTTTTAATTAAAGGAAAAATTTTTTCTCCTAAAATCCTGGCTGCCTCAGCATTTTGTAACCAATGAAAATTACCCTGAAAGAAAATTGTTGGCTTTTTCTTAATCTTTTTCTTTTCCTTGATAAGAGCCATTAAATCCTCACCAACTCCATTAGGAACAACATCAACTTTAAGACCAGAAACCAAAGACCTCATTTTTTGCTTGTCGTCTTCAGAAACAGCCACCACCCGAGTTGCTTCCCGCCAAAATTTCGTTTCCCAATATTTAATTTTAAAAACATCAAAATAAAGAAAAGGCTTCCTCGGCCAAAACTTAGAGGTATCAGCATAATGTTGGTAAACCTGAAATTCAATTGTCTGTTCAACTAAGAGAATTGGGACATCTGTCTCAGGAATATGAGGCATGACATAAAAGGTTTCCGCATGAATCAAATCATACTGATTACCAGCCAATTCTTTTTCAACCGCTGCCTTAGCTTCTTGAGAAAAATTACGAACAACAACAAAAGGAAAAAAACCAAAACCAGTCTTAAAAATGTTGCTAAACATCCAGGGTCTTTCTGGTCGCTTAAAAACCATTACTTTCGAACAAAGTTTTTTAAACCGAGGCAGGTATTCCTTCTCCTTATCACTGGTAATCAGAGAAAGAAGAGTAATTTCATGTCTCCCAGCCAGATTTTTAAGCAGATTGTAAGACCGAACCTGTCCACCAGAAGAAGGCGGATAGGGCAAATAAGGAGTGACCATTAAAATCTTCATTGTTTCTGGGTGAGGTCAATGATAACATAATCACCAGTCTCCTCAAGGACTCGATAGTCTTTCATCAGTTGTCGGGTAACCTCATCAAAATTAACAGAAACATAATGAGTCGCTCCCAGACTAATGTGGAAGTCAACTGTTTTTGTTATCCTTGGCCAACCCTGGCGGTTTATCTGATAAAGAAAGGCGGTATCACCACCATAAGGAGCAATCACCTTAGCACCAGAAGGAAGAATTTGATCTGCCTTTTCTCCGGCCATGACTATCTCAGGATGATTAATATTGTAAAAATTTCTTACTTCATGCCAAGAAAAGGCAAACATAAAGAAAATACAAGTAAAAAGAACCAAATAACTAACCAACCGATGATAGAATTCTTTAGGCAAAGAAATTAAATAATCCGCGCCTTTGGCCAAAAAGATACAAACAATGGGAATGGCTAAAACCTGATAATAATCATGTCTAACATTACCACCAGCAATGACGGAGAAATAAGCCAAAATACCAACCAACCACCAATGGAAAAGCCAGCCTTCTTTTTTCTTTATCCGACTAATGATTCCTAAAACAAAGAGGGGCAAGCCCCAAAAACCCAAAATTAACCTCCCCATTCTCTCCCCAAAAATCCACCAAAAAAAGGCGCCTTTAAATCTGATTCCCTGAGCATTAAATAACCAAGACGAGCCAGGCACGCCTTCAGGATGAAGACTCATCCACCAGCGCCAGAGGAGAAAGGGAACCACAGCTATAATTGCCAAATAAAGAGCTCGTTTTTTAAAAAGAGAATAGCCCCATTTCTGCCAAGCAAGATAGAAGAGAACTGGAAAAAGAAAAACCGTAAAAGGCTTTAAAAGAAGAGAAACAGCCATAAACAATAAAAACAACAAATAATAAAGAATCGATAATTTATTTTCTTCCAACCAAAGACTGAAAAAGAAAATCATAGCCAAAGAAGAAAAAACCATCATCGGCTCAGGTAAAATTACCCGGGAGTAATAAATACTAAAAGGTAGTAAAGCGAAGAAAAAAGAACTCAAAAAAGCAACTCGTCTACTTAAATACTTTTTGATTAAAAAATAAAGAATCAAAATTGACCCCAAAGAACAAACAATGGAGATCATTCTCCCCCACCACTCTAATGACTGGCCTGAAAAAACTTGAGCCGTCAAAGCCTGGAAAAAATTATAAATCGGAAACTCAACAAAACGGAGGCCGAAAAGATTCTCTCTGCCCGTGGTCACATCAGAAAGATCATCATACCGAGGCAAAAGCAAATCGTAGCCATGTTTTAAGAAATTTCTAGAAACAGCCGAAGTATCAGCCTGGCGCCAAGAATGCCAATCAGCTAAAGGCGCATCAATTCGATAAAGCCGAACCGAAAAAGCTAAGAATAAAAGACCGATTAATAATAAATATTCCCAAAAAACCTTTTTTTTCATTTGCTTTTCTGCTTAGAGAAACTCACCTTGGTTATCCCCACCATCAAGCCCATTAACAACCAAAAAGTAATCGCCACCTTTGAGGCTTCAAAAACATCAATAAAAAGCGCATTAGCCAAAAAGCCCAAACTCCCACCAACCAGACCAATGAAAATAGCTTTTTCGCCAACAACTGGCTTCTTAGAAAAAACAACTGCTTTAGACTTCAAACCAATCTTAACCAGAATCAAAACAAAGGCCAGAAAACCTAATAAACCTACCTCGCCTAAAGCCCGCAAATAATCATTATCCGTGGCTAAGGTGATTGAAGAATAACCTGTTCCCAATAAAGGATTCTTTAAAAAGGCCTTAATCGCTCTTGGCCATTCTACTTTTAATCTGATTGCGGTTGAACGATCTTCAGGTGGTGCTTCACCACCGCCACCATAATAAATATACCTTTTATCTGATGGTGTTGGTGTCGGCGTTGGCGGAATCTTGTAAACCTTAACCACACCTTTTTCGACTGCTTCTCCAGAAGGAACTGGAGTTGGAGTTGGGGTTGGCTCAGGTCGAAAAGCAATCTTGGTTGGCTCTCTAGTCCAAGGCAACTGAATGTTAATCTCCTCCATTTTTATCAAACTCACTCTTAAGGTCTGAGCATAACGCTCAGTCAATTCAGTCGCAAAAACAGACATCGCCAAGGAAAGAACGATAACCGGAATTATCCAAGCCTTCTTTTTAAGTAAAAACAAGGTAATCGTAATCGCCCCTAAATAAGCCGCAAAAGAAATCCTTGAGGCCGAAGCCAGAAGCAACCAGAAAAGAAATCCGTAGAAGAAGAGAAGCAGACCTCGATGAATCTTTTTTCGACTGGCAACGACCACGGCCATGACCAAAGGAAGAAGCATCACCAAATAAGCAGCCAGATCATAGTGGCCAGCAAAAGTTGAATTCACCCGAGCGCCTGGCGCCAAGCGAAGGGCAATTCCCTTAGCAAACTCAACATTCATTGTTGAGATGACTGGAAACATAAAAAACTTCTGACCCAAACCATAGAGAAAAACAAAGAAAGCGGTTAAAAGAAAAACCTGAAGGAAAAAATAAATGTCTTTTCTTGATTTAATCGAAGTCAAAATAATAAAGAAAACAACCAAATACTCTATCCTCCGGATTGTATGAAGTAAGCCAAGATGGGGCTCAACTGTCCTGGTAATAAAAATAGCTGAGAAAAGAGAAAGAAAACCAATTACCAGATAAACAATAATCGTTCGATTAAGATCATCCTTAAGAAATCTAAATCTCTGACGGAATTGAGTGTATAACCAAATTAAAGCTACCAAGGCAATAAGAAAATCCTCTAACCTAATAGCCACGTATGTCCCTGGTATCCTAATCAAGGGAAATTTAGGATAAAGAGGCACGGCCATAATAATCGCCGCCAAACCATATTTGAGTGAATTTTTTTCAAGCGATTTTAAAAGCTTGGCCATAGATCTTCCTCATCTCCGAATCGTTCTTAATTATACCAAATATCAGGAGGCGGAGGAGAGCGCCGACCTTCAAAAGAATCCTCAAGATTAATCTCTGCCAACCAGGTTTATGTTTTTGATAAAAGTAAATTAAGCCTTTATATTCTCCTAAACGAGCTTTAGCTTGACTACCACTTTTGCGAGCCAGATGAACTACCTGAGTAATCGGCAGATAAGCTACCTGCCAGCCTGCTTGCTTAGCACGATAAGACCACTCAACCTCTTCAACATACATAAAAAACTTCTCGTCTAGAAAACCTATCTGGTCAATTACCTTTTTCCTAATCAAAAAGAAAGCCCCCATTACCCAATCTTGAAAATGTTTTTTCTGGAAATAGCCAGAAGAAAGCCAGCCTGTTTTAGGCTCATGAGGATGGAAAGACCTAATCAATTCCCTAACCAAAGGCAAGTCATCGATAAAAAACAGCCAATTAAAAACTCTTAACAGAGAGGGAAAATGACCACCATTATTTTGAACAGAGCCATCTTCATAAACTAACTGGCAAGAAGAAATACCAACTTCTTTGTTTTTTTCCATCCAAACAACCATCTTCTTTAAAGAGTTTTCTTTGAGAATCGTATCAGAGTTAAGAAGAAGAAGATATTTTCCTTTGGCTATTTTTAAACCCTGATTGTTAGCTCCAGCAAAACCTAGATTTTTCTTACTCTTAATTAATCTAACCTGAGAAAATTCTTTCTCAACCATCTCCGGAGAACCATCTTGAGAATGATTATCAACAACAATCACCTCAAATTTGATTCCCTCAGTCTGCTTGTAGACTGAATCAAGACACTGTTTAAGAAGAGCTTTAGTATTATAACTAACGATGATGACGGAAAGATCCATAGAGTTTGCTCACCTCTCTTTTCAGGAAAATAACCACACCAATAATGACTAAAAGAAAAGCTACTCTAGAAAAAGGATTAGAATAAACAGGCAGAACCAAGACTTTTGCCTTGTATTTATTGCCTTCATATTCTAGGGTCTCTCGCCTACTTCCAGGCTCAAGAAAGGGATCATTAGCCGGTTCATAACCATTAATATAGAATGACTCCCGGAATGGGTGGACAATTTCCTCAAGATAGGAGCTGTGTTCTGTGTCTCTAATCACCTCCCAGGCATACTCAGGCGGATGATTAAGAACAAATTGAGGCAGGGGAATGTCAAGAAACTGAGAGCGAGAATAATGTTCTTGATAAAAGGAGGTCACTTCTTCTCGAGAAAGATTGGTAAAATAAGCATAAAGGTGGGGAATCTCGACCGTATCACCCGGTAAATTTGACTTAGTGCTTTCTGGTAAAGGCGGCGGCACAGAAGGAGGCGGAAGAAGAAGGTAGAAAAGAGCCAAGAAAAAAACCAAAAAGCCAAAAAACAGAAAACCTTTTTTCAATTTTTTCATTTAATTACTGAAACCACCTCGCTCGACCCAAGCGATAATGATATTTCTTAATTCTCCTCTTGCCTATTTCTTTAGCCGGAACACCGCCAACAATTATTCCAGGAGGAACATCTTTAGTCACCACAGCCGCGGCGGCCACCACCGCTCCCTTGCCAATCTTGACTCCAGGCAGAATAATCACTCTCGGACCGATAAAAGCATAATCTTCGATTATGACTGGTTCTTCTATTGCTTTCATGTCTTCCCGATGAACATCATGCTCACTGTTATAGATCATCACCTCTGAGGCAATATCAACATGATCACCGATTCTTAAACTCGCCCGACCATCAAGAAAAGCGTGATTGCCAATAATAGTGTCTTCACCAATACTTATCCCTTTGGGTTGAAAGAAATTAGCTCCCATGTGAATGGTTGAACCCCGACCAATCCTTATTCCAGCCAAACGGTAAAAGAATCTCCGGCAATGATGAAAAGGCAGGTGGCCCACCCAGCGTAAAAGCATTAATTCAAAATCTAAAAAATAATTTTTGATTCGATTAACAATCTTAGGTGAAGCCTCACTTAAACTAAGCTCTTGGCCCATTCTGTCCTTAAAGATTTTCATTTTTTAACTCCTTCTAAAACTTTCAAACTCTGTCTAGCACACTTCTGCCAAGAAAATTTTTTAACTTGTTCCAAACCCTTTTTTATCAATTCCTCTTGATTTTCAATTGCCCTTTTTATTCCTTGAGCAATCTCTTGTGGCTTATTAGGATCGATAATCACTCCTGCTTTACCAACGATTTCAGGCAAACTACCAGCCTTAGAAACAACCACTGGTATCCCACAAGCCATTGCCTCAAGCACTGGAATACCAAAACCCTCCCAAAAAGAAGGTAAACTAAAAACCTTTGCTCCGGCCATTAAAGCCGGAATATCGTCTTCATCAACAAAACCAGTAAAAATAACCCTCTCTTTTAACCCCAACTCTTTAACCTTCTCAAAAATCGACTGATATAACCAGCCTTTCTTGCCGGCAATAACTAATCTTAAACCTTTGATTTTTAACTCACTAAAGGCTTTAACCAAACCCTCAATGTTCTTGCCTGGTTTTAAAGTGCTTAAAAAGAGGATGTAATCACCCTCAATTTTATATTTCTTCCTTACTTTATTAATCTTAACCCTTGATACTTGAGCCTTAAATCTTTTTTTGTCGTAACCTAAATAAGTAACCGTAATTTTTTCTTTCGGAACCTGATACTTCTCAATTATATCATTTTTTGTGCTCTCAGAGATGGCTAAAATATGACTGGCTCTTTTAATTGAACGACCTGTCCAGGTAATTAATTGATAAAGGTCTTTTTTTCTAAACTGTTCAGGAAACCTTAGATAACCTAAATCCATAATCGAAATAACCAAAGGCACCGGACAAAACCGAGGTGAATAATGACCAGGTGAAAAGAAAACATCAGGTCTTGGCCGATGAAAATATAAATCTAAAGGCAACCGCCACTGAGTCCAAAATTTCTTGGGCCCAAAAACCCGATATGACCAATTTTTCCTGGCTTTTGGCAGATCAGCCAGAGGCCTATCTTGAAGATAAATCAGCCACTGATGAGGATTCTTTAGCTCATAAAGAGCTTGAAGTAATTCATAAGCATACTGATTACTACCAACTCGCTGCTTAATATTAGCCTCATTACCATCAACTGCGATTAGCATAAGCCTCCTGATATACTTTAAGGGTTTCTCGAGCTGTTTTCTGCCAAGAAAATTCTTTAACTCGTGCTTTTCCCTTTTTAATTAATTCCTCTTTCCTCTCTAAAGCCTCTTCAATCCCCTTAGTAATATCCCCAACCTTCCTTGGATTGATTAAAACTGCGGCTTTACCAGCAATCTCTGGCATGCTCGAAAGATTCGAAGTAACGACTGGACATTCACTGGCCATGGCTTCTAAAATTGGTAAGCCAAATCCTTCATAAAGAGAGGGATAAACAAAGACCTGAGCACCTCCATACAAACCTGGCAAATCCTCTCCAGGAACATAACCAAGTAACTTAGCCCCTGATTGCTTAAGATCACTTCCCCAACCAAACTTGCCAGCAATCACCAAACTTAAATTCTTTTTTTTCAATCCCTGAAAAGCTCTAATCGCCCTTTCAAGATTCTTTCTTGGCTCCCGTGTTCCGACCATTAAAAGATAATCCCCTTTAATTTGATACTTTTTCTTTATTTTTTCTATCTCTTTCTTAGACTTTTTCCCAAATTTCGTGTCACAAGCTTCATGAATGACTCGAATCTTCTTGGCCGGAATCTTAAGGATATCAATAATATCCGCTTTTGTGCTTTCAGAGACTGAAATTATTAAAGTCGACTCCTTTTTAACCCACTCTAATTTTCTCTTAAGATTAACAACAATATCATGGCCGCCTCTTCTTTTAAATGTTTCTGGATATTTATAGACAATCAAGTCATGAATGGTGGTTACTTTAGGACAAGAAGAAGGTGGTTCTAACCAGTCAGAGGTATGAAAAACATCAATCTTTCCAATTAATCTCTCAATCGGTAAAACATGGAAACGATTCCATAACTGTTCTAAAACAAGTGGGGGAAACCTAAAATTCTTTGATTGAAAACCCTTTGGCGGTGCTTGTCTTAAAGAAGAAAAGAATAAAAGATACTCATTCTTTTTATTGCCTTGCAACAAGCTTTGCTTATCTGTCTTAAGCAGATTTTCAACCAAGTTTTGAGTATAAACAGCCGAACCTGAACCAGGAAAGGCTAGTTGAGAGATATCAAGACCAATTTTCATTATTGATAATATTATTAATATTACTGCTGATAATAGTATACAAAACCAACCCCAGAAAAATCTCTAGTTGATTCTAAATCAAAATCATTCTTCTCCAACCAATCAGAAACCAAGCTCTCAGGATCAGTCAACTCTTGAAGGTATTGAAAAAGGAAAACCTGGTCAACCCCTTCAGTTATTTCTTTCATTCTCTTTTCAATCATTTCAGGCTGAGCTTTTAAACCAGGCAAAACTCCATAAGCCTTCATTCTTCCCAAAGAATACCATTGATAAGGAGCAAATGGCTCAGAGGATTCAAAAAGAGCGACTGTTTTCTCAGAATCTTGAGATTCAATATAAGCAGTTGCCTGACGCCAGTCTTCCCGTTGAAATCGAGGCTCAGAATAATAAATTCCCAAACCAAAAAGACTAATAACAATCACCATTATTATCGCCAATGACTGCCACTTCTTTTTAAGACTAGTAACTCCCAGAGAGAGAAGAAGATAGAAGGGAATAATCGTGAATAATAACCGAAAAGGCTGATACATTGGCAGAAAAACAGAAATTACTAAACAAACCAAGATAGGCAAAACAAGCCAGTTCAAAAGAAAAATCTTTTCTTGAGTAAGTTTTTTTAAGCTTTGATAGAACAAATAACCAAAAATAATAAATACCAAACCAGCCACCAAAGCATAAACTCTTTTGTCTAAAAAGGAAATCCTGCCTAAAGAAAACTTAATAAAAGTTAAAGGCAAGGCCTTTAAAAGAGGTAAATTAGCCATCTGCCGCCAACCAGGCAAAAGGGAAACTAAATTAGAACCAGCTCCCAATTGATTGAAGAACTGAGGTAACCAGGGAAGAAAGATAAGAAAACAGAAAAAAAGAGTCTTAAGAAATTCTCTAAAAACCTTTCTCTGCCAGAAAAAAACCCAGACTAGTTGAGTAAAGATCAGAAAAAAACTCGCGTAATGAGTGTAGAGCATGGCCGTGGTCGTTAAAAGATAAGCCAACCATTTTCTCTCAACCAAAAAAAGCATTGAGGCCGTCGCCAAAAAGGCGAGCAGGCTGTACATCCTCGCCTCCTGGGAATAATAAAGATGATAAGGAGCAACGGCCAAGAAAAGAGCGCTGATTAAGCCAATCTTTTGATTAAAAACTCTTTTACCTAGAAGAAAAACCAGATAAATTGTTCCTATACCAAAGAAAGCTGATGGCAACCGCAAAAACCACTCACTTCTGTTTATTTGTAACCAAAAATGAGTTAAGAAATAATAAAGGGGTGGATGAAAATCATTGGCTCTACCAAACCATTGAAAAGCAAAGGATTTTTCAGACATCAGCATCTGAGCCCCTTCATCTAGCCAAAGACTCTGGTTTAGATTAACTAACCTCAGAATCGTCGCCAAACCTAAAATTAAGATAATTTTCAATCTCTGGTTGATTTTTCCCATAGTTTAATTTCCGTAGCAATCTGGGAAATCATGGCTAAAAAAGTCAAAGATAGGCCATAAAAACCATCAAGAAAACCTAAATGACGAAGATAACGCTGGAGAAAAATTCTGGTTGGTCGCCAGAAAAAATTGAACCAGGAAAAAGATTGACCTTGATCAAAATAATTTTGAGCTAATATTTCAGAATAACGATTTTGCCGAGATAGAAATTGAGAAACAGTTTCATAGTTTAAATGCTCAATCGCCAATTCTTCTTTAGCCGGAAGTTTTAAAAGACTTCCTTTAACCAGGGGATAAAGATGAATTTTATCAGTCCATTCAACTTTTCCTTTTTTGAAAAAGCGGACATGATGGTCAGGCCACCAATTAGTATGCCTAATCCACTTGCCAAAGATAATGTTTTTTCGAGGAAGATTAACTGCCTCATATTTATCTTCCTTAACAATCCTCTGGAGTTCTTTAGCCAAGCTAGGAGGAATTCTTTCATCAGGATCAAGAACCAAAACCCAATCCCCTTTCGTTTTTTTAATTGATTTATTCCTTACCAACTCAACGTAAGGAACAAGCTTTTCCTTAAAAACCTTAGCCCTGAATTTCTCAGCTACTTTGACTACCTCATCCTCTGACTCCATATCAACGACAACCATCTCATCTACCCAATCTTTAACAGATTCTAAACAGCCTTTGAGCTTCTCAGCTTCGTTATGGGTATTAATAACGACGGAAATAGCCATGATTAAAATTATACACTGCTTCCTTAGGTCTTTTTAAGGAGTGAGCTAAGAATTTGATTAATTGAATCAAGCCAGGATGATTAACTAATTCTCGAAAAAATTGCTCGTTCCGCCTCCTCCGATGAGTCCAATCCTGGAGAGCAAACATTTGATTCATTAATTCCAAAAATTTGTTTTTAGAAATATCAGTCAAAAGCAATTTCTCTCCAATATTCTTTTGATTAACATCTCGCATTGCCCATAAACGATCATCCCATTGATTATCTTTAACCAAACCTTTTTTCTTAGCCTCTTCCCAAAGTTCAGTCCCTGGAAAAGGAGTGGTCACATTAACGCCAACCTGGTCTAAATTAAGCTCCTTAATAAACTTAATCGTTTTCCTGATATCCTTTTCTGTTTCACCCGGTGAACCGACCATAAAAGTCCCCAGAACTTGAATCCCATGCTTTTTAGCCAAAGAAACCGCTTTCTTGATTTGAGCAATGGTGACTGTATCATTCTTTAAATAACGAAGGATTCTTTCTGAGCCTGATTCCATCCCAAAAGAAATGGCAAAGACATTCATCTCTTTAAGAATCTTAGCCACTTCTTCATTAAATAAATCAGCCCGACCAATCACCTCAAATCTCATCTTTTGAGTAAGTTTTTTCTTAACGAGTAAATCTTTTATCCTCTTAATTCTCTCCTTGTCAATAAAGAAAAGATCGTCCATAATCACCAATTCATCCCTGGCATAACGCTTATAAATTGTCTCAATCTCCTTAACCACATACTCTGGTGAATGAGAACGATATTTCTTCCAGAACTTCCCGGCCTCACAAAAACGACAATTAAAAGGACAACCTCGAGAGGTCATAATATGGCCTGGTCCTTTTTCCCCTACCTGAAGGAATTCCCAATCAGGTGAGGGAATTTTATCAATTGGCTCAACTAATTGAACTGGAGAAGTGATTTTTAATTTTCCTTTCTGCCAATATACCAAGGCAGGAATTCTCGGACTCCGAAGTTTACCGGTCTTTTTAAAATACTTAAGGAGTTTTAGTAAGACCTCTTCGCCCTCAGAAAGAACGCCAAGATCAGCCCACTGAGGTAAATCATGAGGAACTAAAGAGATATGAACGCCACCAAAAATAACTGGCAAACCAAATCTTTCTTTAACTTTTTCTGCTTTCTCAACCTGAGAATTGAAGGCATGGGTCATGGCCGAAAAACCAACCAGATCAGGCTTAACTCTTTCAATATCTCTTAAGCAATCATCTCTAGCAAAAGAAAGAGAAAGTTTAATGCCCTTGTAATTCTTTTTAAGATAGGAGGCTAAATAGCCTAGTCCTAACTTAGGTCTGTCAGAACTTTTATCTTCATCCGAAACCAAATGAAGCTTCATGAGGCTATTTTATCATTATTTCTTCGTATTGCGAAGCAATTCTGTCCCAAGAGAATTGTTTAGCTTGTTCTCGAGGTTTATCTTTAAAATCAGTTTTCAAAGCTTTTTCTAAAGCATTGGTATACTCTTCAAGATTCTCAGGATTAACAAAAAATCCAGAATCACCAATAATCTCTCTCCTGTTCTCATCATCAGTGGCGACCACTGGCAAGCCTGAAGCCAGGGCCTCAACATAGACAATCCCAAAAGCTTCCCAAGGAACAGAAACCATGGTAAATAAGTCTGCCGCCTGATAATAACCAGGCATTTCTTCGTATTTAGCCTTAGTTAATAAAAATCT
>CAYFQP010000011.1:0-23853 GCA_964345375.1 uncultured Gammaproteobacteria bacterium
GATAGTCTGTATGTCAATAATATCTACGGAGGTGGTTCTGGAACTCACGGTTTCTGGAGTAAGACCTTAGGTGTTCTCTACCCCAATAATACCTATGAATCAGTAGCAATTGGTGGCACAAGTACAGCTAGTGCTCAGCTTTATTTTGAAGGAACAACTGGTAATGCTTCAATGTCTGGTCAGCTCACACTATTTAACTCAGGTACAAACTATATCAATGCTCTCTCTGGCCAAGATCTTTCCTTCAGAACCAGCGTCGGTGGCGACATTGGTTTAACAAACAGGCTTTATATTACTAATGCTGGCAACGTCGGCATCGGAACGACGGCGCCGAGGGCTGAACTCGACGTGGCTGGTGATGCTTCTACTTCTGGTTCCTTAGTCTTCAGGTCAACTACACCTAGTATTGATACTTTAGGAGGTAAAGACTTAGTCTTCAAGTTCTCTCAAGGTGGAGATGCAGGTTTATTGACGAAATTAACTCTTGATCCTGATGGTAATCTTACCTTCTCCGGCTCTGCTAACACAATCACTAATGCAAACCAGCTCACACTATCTACAACTGGTGCAAGTTCAGATTTAGTTTTTTCAGCAGGGAGAGACATTACCTTTGATGATGATAATTTGTCTTCGCCTGTGCCCTTCTCTATCGCAGATTCAGCTCTAAATGCCTCTCTTACTCAAGGAATAATTGACGCTATCAATGACGCTTATGATGCGGCTACTGGTGGTGGCGGTACAGCTGGCTTCTGGAGCAAGACTAATGGAGTATTATTCCCCAACAATGCCTATGAGTCTGTGGCGATTGGAGGGACTTCAACTACTTCAGCTCAACTCTATTTCGAAGGCACCACTGGCAACGCCTCAATGAGTGGTAATTTAACTCTGGCCGGTGGAGGGACAATTGCAGCCACGAATATGAATAATCTCACTCTTGGAGATTCCTCTACTCAAAACATCATCATTAACCCAAATGGAAATGTGGGGATTGGGACAACGGAGCCGAGTTATCCTTTAGATATCTATGTAAATAATTCGAGTACTACCCCAATGTTAAGTCTCGAACAAGATGGTACCGGCGATGCTTCCCTTTTATTTGCTCTAACAGGAAGTAGTGTTTGGTCAATGGGCCTTGATAATTCGGATACTGATAAATTCAAAATCTCTCTTTCTTCAAGCGATATCGGCTCCTCCACTCTTTTTACTCTAGATAGAGCGGGACTTCTTGGTATCGGCACTGCCTCACCAGTTGCTCCTCTTCATGTCTCTAAAGGTTATGGCTCAAATGCAACCTTGATTGTTGATCAGCTGAATAGTGGTGATATCTTGACTGCCTCAGCTTCAGGTAGTCCTAAGTTTGTCATTAATAATTCTGGCTATGTAGGTATTGGTACTACTAGCCCGTCCGAAGACTTAGATGTGGCTGGTAACGCCACCTTCTCTGGCACCCTAGCTCTAGGTCCTCAAACTGAAGGCTATGCTGGGACTTGTGATGCTTCTTTTGAGGGGAAAATATACTACGATGCTGCCTATGATCAAGTCCTTTACTGCGATGGTAGTAAATGGCAGGCAGACAGGACGACGGCCACCTTGATTGTGGCAGCCAATGATTCTCAGAACAAATACAAGGCTGACTACATCTGTGATGGGACTAATGATGAAGTCCAAATCGAAGCCGCCACCTCTGCCCTCCCCTCAGGCGGTGGCGTAATTTATCTTCTTGAGGGAACTTATAGCATCGGTACTTCGATCGATATTACTAAATCCAATGTCTCTTTAATTGGCGCCGGCAAAAACACTGTCCTCTACCTTGCTGACGAAGCTAAAACAGACATCATTGTTCTTGGCGACGGCTCAAACCCTTACGAGGGCATCCAAATCTCCCATCTTAAATTTGATGGTAATCGAGACAATCAATCAAGCACCTCCACTCCTTACAACGGAATTTATTTCAATATGAAGATTACCCGCTCAAGGATAATTAATAACTGGATGGATAATAATAAAGGCCAAGCCATCCGGATGTACGCGGATTCAGACGGCAATGCCAACACTGACAATCTTATCTCAGGTAACACCTTCGTCAACAACGGTGGAGCCTCTGATGTTGGGAGTGACCGATACTCAGTTTATTTAAACTACTCTCACCAAAATACTATCTCCAATAACATTTGGGGTACAAGCGTTGCTTATTATACCGAGCTTGTTTTACTCAATTCTGACTACAATACCATCACCGGCAATGTTATTGAAGGTAATTATAGCAATGCAACTGGAGCGGGCATCCACATAGGCGGAACTCACAATGTTGTTTCAAATAACATTATTAGGAACAATGGTAACCGTGGTATTAACTTACCATATGAAGCTGATTACAATATTATTGATTCAAATATTATTGCTGAAAATGAGGGAAATGGCATTAGGCTTTCCAGGAATGACTTTGTCACCGTTTCTAATAACACTCTTTACAATAATTCAGATGGCACTTCCAACACAAATGATGAGATTTACATTGACCGAGGCTGCCAATATAACCTTATCATTAATAACAATATCAACACGACTGATGCTCGCTATGGTATTTATGAAGGAATTCCAGTTGAAATCAGTGATTACAATACCATTAAAGACAATATTATCCGAGGCGCTAATACAGCTCCCATTAAGGTAATTGGTGACAACACCACTGTCTCTGGTAATCAAACTGATGCCTCTGGCGAATCCCAAAACGAAATTATCTCCACTGCCACCTCTCAAAAAATCATGAAGATCTCCCATGACGAAGGTGTTTTAACGACTAATGCCTTAGAATTCGATCTTGCCCAAAACCAATTAGACAGTGCTTTCTTTTATGATGGTGCTAGTTACACCGACAACACCACCGAGGCTAACTCGGTTGGTGGTACGCCTTACACTCTCTTAGAAGACAGTGCTGACTATTTCTACTTTGGCAAAAGCTCTACTTTCACCCGCCTGACTTTTGATTTAGCCACGGTTGGTTCAGGCTTAACTACTACCTGGGAATACTCTCAAGGAAGCGGTTCTTGGACAACTTTAACTAAGGGAGACACTACCAGTAATCTTTCCCAAGACGGCCTTGTTTACTGGGATATTCCTTCCGACTGGGCCACTGACTCAGTCAATGGCGCTACTAGGTATTGGGTCAGAGTTTCAACTTCAGCAGTGACAACAGCTCCCACTGCCTATTACTCAACCATCTCTCTCTTTACAGGACAATTCCTCTCTCTTAAAGAAGCAGGCACAGAGCTGTTTGCTATTGACGGTGACGGAAATCTAATTATGACCGACGACACCTGGATTGGCATTAGTAATTCAGACGAAAGAATTGTCTTTGACACGGCCGGCGATATTAATATTATGGGGGCCTTGTTGGGAATCGGGACAACAAATCCGGCTGAAGAGTTAGACATTGCTGGCGATGCCACTATTTCGGGAACTTTTGCTCTCGGACCCCAAACTGAAGCCTATGCGGGTACCTGTAATGCCGCAGCAGCGGGAAAGATGTACTATGACGGACCAGCCAATAAATATTACTACTGTAATGGTTCTTCATGGATACAAATGGGAGCTGGTTGGGAAGACGGAACATATGGAGTTTATGAAGATGATGAGGCAGTCATTGTTGGTTCAGATGCGGCTTTCTCCTGGGCTGATGGTGGAGTTGGAGACTTAAAGATTGACGACCAGCTTGAGGTTGGTGGCGATGCTTCCATCTCAGGCACCTTAACCATTGGTCAGGGAGAAACCATCAGGCCTGCTTATGGTCCTCTCCAATTAGCCTACAAATCAGGCCCTGATGCCTGGACAACGGGCATGGTGATGACTGAGCAAGGATATGTCGGTCTTGGCACAGCTACGCCCGCAGGACCTTTAGACATTCTAAGCACGGCGAGTAATGAGAAATTAAGACTCTCGTATAGTTCAACAAATTATGCGACATTCAGTGTATCTGGAGCAGGCGCATTAACGATCTTGACTAATGCCACAGGCCTAAACGAAGACATTGAATTGAGAACGCCTAGTTTTGATAATGCCATCTTTATCGACGAGTCAGTCCAAGGTGTAGGCATTGGTACTGACACGCCTACCGCTAAATTAGATATTGCTGGTGATGCAAGTACTTCTGGAAGTTTGGTCTTTAGGGGCACTTCACCAGCGACAATTGATGTTTTGAATGGAGACGATTTAAGGTTCCAGACTTCAGTAGGTGGAGATGATAGCTTAACACCCAGAATGACGATTACTAATGCCGGCGATGTCGGTATTGGAACGACTGAACCTAATGAACAGTTTGAAATCACTGGGAGTTTGAGACTCCCCACCACCACTGCTAGTACGGGAATAATTAAAGCCGGAGCCGATAGATTTATTCATAATTATGGTACCAATAACACTTTCCTTGGTATTAACGCAGGCAACTTTACTCTGTCAGGCGCTAACGATAATGTTGGAATCGGCTATCAAGCTCTGGATGCTTTAAATAGTGGTGACAATAATACCGCTCTCGGTTCAGGGGCTCTCAGTGCTCTTACTGACGGCGTTTATAACACCGCCGTGGGATATCAAGCTCTTACCAATCTCTCTATCTCTACTTCCAACAGTAACACTGCAGTGGGATATCAAGCTCTTTACACCCCATCTAGTCAATCTAGCGGGAACACAGGCATGGGATATCAAGCTCTTTTCTCACTGGCCGCTCTTTCGTACAACAACACAGGCATAGGAAGCCAGGCTCTCTATGACCTCACCAGCGGTGATTACAACACTGCCTTAGGTAACAATGCAGGAGATGGTATCACCACTGGTAATTATAATACTGTTATCGGTTATAGCCCTTCTCCTCTTGGTATCACTTCTGGTAGTTATAACACCATTCTTGGCGCCCAAGTTACTGGACTATCTAGTGATCTCAGCAATACCGTTATCCTTGCTGACGGACAAGGTAACATAAGAACATGGATAGATAACAGCGGCAATGTCGGTATGGGCACCACCGCACCAACAGCGGAATTGGATGTTAGTGGCACGGCCAGTGTTTCCGCCTTAACCATCAGGGGCACCTCGCCAGGATTTATCAACCAGATTAATGGCAATGACCTTCAATTTAGAACCTCAACTGGTGGTGACACTGGACTCGCTGAAGTCATGACAATTACCAATGCTGGTAATGTTGGCATTGGGACAACGGCTCCCGGAGAAAAGCTTGATATCTCTGGTAATGCCACTATCTCTGGTAATCTGGCCCTTTATGGCAATTCGCCGACAATTGCCACTACTAATCTCCGTACCCTGACTTTAGGTGATGTCTCAACTGGTAATGTCGACATCTATAAAGACCTTCAGATTAATGGCAACGACGTCTTAGACTCAACCTCAACTACTCGCTTAAGTCTGGGAACAACAGTCACCGTCTCTGGTAATTTAACGGTCACTCAAAATCTTAGGGTTGATACAGACACCTTATTTGTTGAGGCTTCCACTGACAGGGTTGGCATCGGGACGACGACACCTACAGCTGAACTTGATGTCGCTGGTACGGCCAGTGTTTCAGCCTTAACTATCAGAGGCACTTCACCGGGATACATTAATCAACTTAATGGCAATGACTTGCGATTTAGAACTTCAACTGGGGGTGATACTGGTTTAACGGATAGAATGATTCTCACTAACGCCGGTAACGTCGGCATCGGGACGACGACACCTTCAGGCGATGTTGATATACATGGTAATCTAATAATCGATCCCTCAGGCCTCGTAGGAGTTTCAATAATACCACTCTTTGTTCAAGGCACTACCACAGGTTCAGATTTTGCTATAGGAGTGAATAATAGCGCCGCCGCTAATCTTTTTTATATTCAAAACGACGGCAAGGCAGCTTTCGGAGAATCTTCCCCGGATGCAGTATTGGAAATCGTTGAAGAGGGTACAACTCCATTTATGATCTCTGATGGTGCCTCAGGTGATGGTAATTTTCTAATTGTAACAACAGCTGGCAATGTCGGCATGGGAACAACCTCACCTACAGCCCGCTTAGAACTTGGTGATGAGGACTGGTTAATGTTTAATGCTCCCAGTACTACAGCAGGTATCAATTTCTTTGAAACTGGTACAAAAAGTTCCACTGCTGTCCAATACGGAGCATCCATTTATTATGACCAGGTTAGCGATACATTTAGAATTGTTACCAGAGAAAATAGTACAGAAAAGCTTGGTATTGCACTTGCAAGAGCCTCTGGCAACGTCGGCATCGGAACGACCTCACCCACAGCTGAACTTGATGTAACGGGCACCGCTAGTGTCTCGGCTTTGACTATTAGAGGCACTTCGCCTGGTTATATTAATCAGCTCGATGGTAATGATTTAATCTTTAGGGCTTCTGCTGGTGGTGATACCGGCCTTTCTGAGGTAATGACGATTACCAATAGTGGCAATGTCGGCATCGGGACAACAGGACCAAGCGAGAAATTAGAAGTAGCTGGCAACATCGAACTTTCAGGTATTATCAAAGGTTCAGATATTGGGGCCCGAGCTTATCATGATGCCGCTCAAGCAATATCAGACAACATTCTTACGGCCCTCAGTTTTAACTCCGAGCGATGGGATACTGATACGATACACGATACGGTAACGAACAACTCAAGACTAACCGCCAAAACAGCAGGTTATTATCAAATCGAGGCTAATCTCCGCTGGGAAGCAAACAACAGCGGTCGCCGAGAGATAGGTATTACCCTGAACGGATCAACTAAGATTGCTCTCGAAAATGATTGGGCCGTCAGTGGAGTCCAAGCCATGGAAATGAATGTCTCAACAACCTATTCACTGAGTGTTAACGATTATGTAGAGCTAGAAGTTTACCAAAATAGCGGCGGAGATTTGAATGTTAACAGCTCAGCGGCTATATCACCAGAATTTACAATGACCAGAATCGCTGGGGCTGACTTGGCAGAATATTACCCCACCAAAGATTTAACCCTCGAAGAAGGTGATATCGTCTCAATTGACCCCGCTTTCTCTGGTCACATCCGCAAGGCTAATCAACCCCATCAAAAAACAGTTGGTATTATCTCCACCAATCCGGCAATGGTTCTTGGCAACACGCCTGATAAAGAAAATAATCGCCTGGTCGGATTGACTGGAAAAGTTCCAGTCAAGGTCAGCTCTCTTAATGGAACAATTTTAATTGGAGATAGTATTACTGCTTCCAGTCTTCCGGGAATAGGAGCAAAACCGAATCAAGCAGGCTATGTTGTTGCCCAGGCTCTTGAAGAATTTAATCCCGAAAAACTATCTTGCCAAAGCGCTAGTAGTCTTGAAGAAATTAACTGGCCTGACGAATGGTGGCCAAGTAAAAGCATTTGTTTTGAGCTACCTGACGGGGTCTATATTGGAGTAATTCTCGCTTTCATCGACCGGACGTATTATGACCCAGATATTCATTTAACCGATACGGGTAATGTTTATCTTGAAAAAGAAGGAGAAGAATTTGTTCTTAAGGATGCTGAGGGAAATCTTATCAAACGCATCGGTGCTTTTGCCGAAGCAGCCATCGCCAAACTTCGTGCTGGACTGGTCGAGACTACTGAGATCAAGACTAATCTTATCTCCCCCCTCGCAGACTCCTCAGATATTTCTATCCAACTTGGGGGAGACGAAGAGTCAGGCTTTGGCAAACTTTTAATTAAAAGCGAGGAGGGTGAAACCGTGGCCTCAATAGACTCCGCTGGCAACGCCTCCTTTGGCGGTCTCTTAGCTTCAGAAGAACTCATCGTCTCCGAAGGTGCCACCATTGCTGGAGAACTTCATGTTAGCAAGATTTATGCTGATGAAATTGTTGGCCGAAAAGCTACTTTTGGTGATTTATTAGCGGCTACAGTCTCGGCTGGCACAATTGACCGAAGCGAGCTTGATGAAATCGAACAAAGACTATCAGAACTAGAAGGAAAAGTTCCGGTCTCGCCTACTCCCGAGCCAACGGCAACACCTACTCTGGAGCCAACACCCACTCCAACCGAGGCGCCAGAGGCAAGTGGCTCAGGTGAGTTAGATTCGCTAGATTCAACCGACTCAGGCGAACTTGATGGCTGGGAAGACTGGAGTATTTCTGATCCCTCTGATGATATCCTCCTCACCTCAGATATCACCATTACCGGCAATCTCACGGGCTACGGCATTACCTCTCTAGCTGATACCACTATTGCCGGTCAACTGATGGTCGATGCCAACATTATTATTGACAAAGACGGCATTCAGACCTTGCCTGGTTCGACTCTTAAACTTCAGGCTTATGGCTGGGGCGGGATTGATATGCTTGGCGGTAAAGTGGTGATTGATACTGATGGTAATGTTCTCATCACTGGCACCTTGACTGCAGGCAGAATCAATACTGGCGGTTTAATTCTCAATGAAAGCCTTGCCAACGAGGAGGTAGCAACCTCTTCGGGTTTCGGCAAACTCCTGGCGGTCATTAATCAAGAAGGTAAAGAGGTTGCCTCAATCGATGCTTCTGGTTCAGCTTTCTTTGCTCGACTTGGCATCGAGGCTGATTACTCGGCCACTGATTCAAGTGCTTTGATAGCCGCCGCCGACAACTTTGCTGAAAACGGCTATCTTGCTCCAGCGATTAAGACCAATGCTACGGCTGGAATTGGCCTCCTGCCGGCGGGTGAGGCAGAGGTTCAGATTTACGATCCTCAGATTACTGAAAAAAGCTTAATTTATGTTACGGCAACCACTGATACTCAAAATAAGATTCTCTATATTAAGGCCAAAAAAGCCTCAGTTGAAGAAAATGCCGGTTGGTTTATCGTTGCCCTTGACTCGCCTATAGAAAATGAGATAAGATTTAACTGGTGGATAATTAATTAAAAAATGGAAAAATTAAGTCAATATCTAGGTTTGTTCATTAATTGGGGAATTATTATCCTGACTGGCCTTTTACCCTTATTCTTCCTGACGCTAACGCCTGATTTTTATGACTTCAATAAAAACTTCCTCCTCATGGCGGCTACCTTATTACTTCTGGGTCTTTGGGCATTGAGAATGATCACAGAAAAAAGAGTCATCCTCAAGAAAACTGTTTTTGACTTTCCGGTTCTTGCTTTAGCCCTTGCTTTTGGCCTAGCCACCATCCTCAGTAGTCCTAACCGGGTTGAGGCTTTGATTATGCCCGGCGAGACGGGAACAATTATCAGTCTCTCTCTTCTCTATTTTATTATTGTTAATAATCTTAAGCCATCAGCTATCCGTCAAACATTAGCCGCTCTTATTGCCAGCAGTAGTCTTCTGGGTCTAATTGCGATTTTCCAATTCATTGGCTTGGGCGAAGCCTTTGTTCCTATCGGAACAGGGTTAGGCTGGTTAAGAACAAAATTCTGGACACCAGCCGGGAGTCTCCTCTCTCTTGCCAGCTTACTCGTGGTCGTCCTCGTCTTAACCCTCGGTCAAATCTATTCCCTTTGGAAGAAAAAAACCGGTAAGGTGAGTACTCTTTTGCCATTTTATAGTTTCGCCGTTTTACTCATAGGTGGCGGTCTTTTTACCAGCCTTTATCAACTCTTTGGGGCCGCCAAACCAATTCTTCTTTCTTATCAAAGTGGCTGGATTATCGCCATCGAGGCGCTTAAAAATAAACCTCTCTTTGGTATCGGTCCGGGCAACTTCATCTCTGCCTTTAATGCCTTTCGACCAATTGGCATCAATCTGACTGACCAGTGGCCACTAAAATTCGGCTATTCGGCTAACTTCTACTTTCAACTTTTGACCACGACTGGTCTCCTTGGTGCTCTTGCCCTGGCTTTGCTTGTCTGGAGACTCATCAAAGAAATTAAAAGTTTGAGTCAATTGGATAATCAAGTAGGCATCTTCCTCGGAGTGATCCTTTGCCTAATTCTTGCTCTCATCATTCCTGCCAATTTCCTTCTTCTTTTGGTCCTCTTCCTTCTTCTTGCCCTCTTGAGCCTCAATCTACCGGTCAAAGAGTTTTCGGAAGATTCAAGAATCCTACCAGTTGTCCTTGCTCTTCCCTGCTTCTTGTTACTCATTGCCGGCGGCTGGGCTTTGGGTCGAGCTTACGCGGCCGAGATGACTTTTAATCAGTCAATTGAAGCCTTGAGGCAAAACCAGGGTACCCAAACTTATAATCTCCTCATTAAAGCCATCGGTCTCAACCCTTATTCAGAGAAATATCGGCTTAATTATTCTCAGGTCAACTTAGCGCTAGCCAATTCCTTAGCCACTCAACCTGATTTGAGTGATCAGGATCGAAATAATATTTCGGCGCTAGTCCAACAATCAATCAGAGAAGCAAAGGCAGCCGTTGCCCTTAATCCCCAAAACGCTAATAACTGGCAGAATTTAGCTTTGATTTATCGACGTCTAATTAACTTTGCTGAAGGAGCAGAAAATTGGGCGATTGCTTCTTACCAACAGACTATTGCCCTTGATCCTTTTAATCCTCAATTAAGGATTTCCTTAGGAGGGATTTATTATTCTCTGGCTAATCGGGATGAAGCTATCAGGCAGTTTCAGTTAGCTGTTCAAGTCAAACCTGATTTTGCCAATGCTCATTACAACTTAAGTGCTGCTTACCGAGAAAAGGGTGATTTTGAAAAAGCTGCCAATGCGATGGAGACAGCTCTTTCCTTGGTCCCAATTGACTCTGAGGACTACCAAAAGGCTCAAGGAGAACTCGAAGCTCTTAAGGAAAAATTGGGCGAGAAAGCAGCCGAAGCCGCCGAACAACCAACAGAAAGTTTGTTCACTCCTGAACCAGCCCCAACCGGAATTGAACCACCTTTAGAATTACCAGAAGAAGTAGAACCTGAGATTACGCCCACTCCAACTCCTGAAGTTACTCCTGAACCAACTCCTGAACTAACACCTGAAGAATAAGTGGAGTCGATGGGACTTGAACCCACAACCTCCTCAATGCCATTGAGGCGCTCTAGCCATTGAGCTACGACCCCTGGTGGACTGGGAGGGAGTCGAACCCTCAACCTCTTCAATGCGAGTGAAGCGTTCTACCGCTGAACTACCAGCCCTTAGAAGCATATTTTACTTTAAAACATTTAAGGGGTCAATCTGGATGCCACTTTTATGGACTTCAAAGTGGAGGTGGATTCCCGTCGATCTTCCGGTTGAACCCATCAAGCCAATTTGATCTCCCCTCTTAACTGTCTGGCCAACACCAACATAGATTCTTGATAAATGGGCGTATAAAGTTTGATAACCATTGCCATGATCAATCAATACCCGATTACCATAGCCCCTGTTATCAGGCCAACCAGCCAAAATAACCTTACCAGCATCAGCTGCTAGAACAGGCGGAACGTTTTTATTGGCAATATCGATCCCCCGGTGATACCAACGGAAAGGCTGAGAAATTGTGCCCCCAGCCGGCCAAACAAAAACACCTGTGGCTGTTACCGTTCCCGCATCCGGTGTCTTTCGGGCAACATAAGCTCCTGGGGACCAAGGCTGAACCTTGGGCTTAACCGCATCAGGAACAATTAAAGTTTGGCCAACCGCTAAGGCAAAGGTTTCGTCATCAGCAAAAGTATTGAAGGGAAAATCAACAATTCCCTGAGGATCAGTTGAATAATATTTAGCAATTGAGTAGATTGTCTGACCTTTGGTAACCTTATGGGCAATTCCGGTCACCGGCAAAATCTTTAAAGTTTGACCAGGCTTAATCGAGGAAATTGACTCCAAATCATTAGCCCAACGAACCGTGTCGATCGAAATCCCAAACTTCTGAGCAATCCCCGAAACCGTGTCCCCTGGCTGGACAAGATAATCAATAATCTCTGCCCTTGGTTTCTCAGAAATAACTGTCTCCATTTCCTGTTCACTGGTTGCAGCTGAAAGAACGGCTGAGGGTGGTGGCGTTTCCTGCCAGGGACTTTTGGCTAAACCTTGATATGAATTAGCAATAATTGGCGCAAAAGCCATGCCAATAATCACTAGAGCCGCCATTCCTGAGTGAATAAAAGGCCGGGCTAACTTACCCCGACCAAACATCAAACGGCCAACAAGAAAGTCCTTACCAGCTTCAAAGCGGATAAAAGAATGATAAATCCTTTTATAGAGGAAATAATACCAAGTCCGAAAAAAGTCTCGCCAGTCTTGAATCCACTCTTTAATCATCAACCCAGTGGATTTTTTTTAGCACAAAGAAGGAGCTTTATCAAGAGGGTCAAAATAGGTCAGAAAGGGTCAATTAGCCCTTACCCAGGCTTTCAAGGAATTTTTTATTATCCTTGGTCTTTTTTAATTTCTCGATAAATCTTTCTGTCCGCTCCTCAGGACTGAGCATGTCAATCATTCTTCTCATGGTGACTATTTTTTCGTAAATCTTTGGGTCATAAAGAAGCTCTTCTTGGCGAGTACCTGATCTTTGAATATCAATCGCCGGAAAGACCCGCCTCTCAGCCAACTTACGAGTCAGATGAAGCTCCATGTTACCTGTGCCTTTAAATTCTTCATAGATTAAATCATCCATCCGCGAACCAGTCTCAATTAGACAAGTACCAATAATCGTCAAAGAACCCTTTTTCTCTAATTTCCGGGCCGCACCAAAAAATTGTTTTGCCGGAAAAAGCGCCTGGGGGTCAAAGCCACCGGTCAAGGTTCTTCCCGAAGTAGGAATGGAAAGGTTATAAGCTCGAGCTAAACGGGTGATTGAGTCAAGAATAATGAGAACGTCCTTGCCTAGCTCAACCAATCTTTTGGCTCGCTCCAAACCTATTTCGGCTGTCTTTGTTTGGTGGGTTGGTGATTCATCAAAATTAGAAGCAACGACCTCGCCCTTGACCTCCCGAGAAATGTCAGTCACCTCTTCGGGTCGTTCACCAATGAGAATGCCCATTAAATGAATTTTACTTTTGTAATTGGTGCTGATCGCTCGGGCAATGTCTTTCAAAAGCCAGGTTTTGCCTGCTTTTGGCGGACTAACAATCAAGCCTCGTTGGCCAAAACCAATTGGGCTAATCAGATCAATCATTCGGGTTGAAAGAACATCTTTAGTGGTCTCTAAAACAACTTGGGGCTGAGGGAAAATCGGGGTCAAGTCATCAAGAAAAGGTCTTTTCGTGATTTTCTCACTATCAGCCTTCTCGCCGTTGACTTTTTCGACTTTAAGCAAGCCATAATAGCGTTCATTTTCTTTAGGCTTTCTTGCCTGGCCACCGACCATGTCTCCTTGACGAAGAGAAAATTTCCTAATCTGAGAATTGGAAATATAGATGTCCTTTTCTGAGGGAACAAAATTAGGCCGAAGGTAGCCATGGCCTTCTTTGGTAATATCGAGAACACCTTCAAGGTATTCAGTCGGCACGCCAGCGTCAGGAATAACCCGTTCACCAACGCGGCCGTCGAATTGATTTTCCGGAGGCTGACCAACGATTTTCTCAACCTCGGCTTTTTTTGAAACTTTCTTTTTAGGCATGAACGAAAATTGGAAAAGTTTTAAGGGGAAATAAAAACAATTTTAGTCTAGCACTCTGATCCTAGCCTGTCAAGGGTCAAAACTTTAGGAGCTAGTCAATCCCAAAGTGGAAGGTGATACGCCTGCCCTACATATCACCCTCCACCTTAAAATCAACTAAAAAAACGGCTTGACAGTTCTGTCATTATATGTTACTGTCATTACTGGTTCTACGAGTTTCCTGTCCAAACTTGTAAACCGCGCAAAGGGCATTGCTATTCGTGGTAAGCTTGGCGAACCAGCGGTAGTAATGCTCTTTTTTTGTTAAAGTCCTAATCCATCTTCATCAGGACCACTTCCTGACCAAGAAAATCAATCTTTTTAATCTGTTCTTTGCCCCATAAACCCAGGACCGTCTTTTTTTGTTTAAGATTAGGAAGAATTCTTTTTATTTTATTAGTTAAAGGTTTTTTCAAGACCTTCATTTTTCTGAGCCAAATATATCACACTTTGTCAAGTCTGTCAATCCTATAAGAAAGAGGGGTCGAAAATTACACAGTCCTATAATTTAAACTCTGAGGGAAATGGGTTCATTTTAGTTGATCTTAAGAGTCTTTTAAGAAGTTGTGGAAAAAATATTTACTTGGTTTCTAAAGCCTTTTTAATTGCTTGACCAACGGTTTTGAATTGTTCGGGAGTGACTGACTGATTAAAACCTAATCTTCGGGCTTCTTTCAACCGTTTGTCAAGCTGACCAATTGTTCTTAATTCGCCCAAAAGACCTACCTCACCAATGGCCACCGTCTTAGGCTTAACTAGTTTATCAGCAAAAGCCGAAGCGATGGCTAAACAAATCGCTAAGTCCGTCCCTGGCTCACTTACCTTGATTCCACCAGCAACATTGAGGTAGACATCGAAATTGCCCAAAGGCAAACCAGCGCGGCGAGTCAAAACAGCGATTAAAAGTTGTAAACGCTTCCAATCAACTCCTGAAGTCACTCTTCGAGGCATGGCCAGTTGAGTGGGAACAGTTAATGCCTGGATTTCAACCAGAAGAGGTCTGGTGCCTTCCATCAGAACAGTAACGATTGAACCAGGTGTTTTTGTTCTTCTTTCAGCTAAAAAAAGCTGAGAAGGATTCCTAACTTCCTTCATGCCTTTATTAGTCATCGTAAAAACACCAATTTCATCAGTTGGTCCAAAACGATTCTTAATTGAACGTAAAATCCTTAAGGCTTGATACCTCTCCCCTTCTAAAAACAAGACCGTGTCAACCATATGGGCCAAAACCATGGGCCCAGCAATGGCCCCTTCTTTAGTCACATGGCCAACAAAGAAAACCGGCAACTGATTAGCCTTGGCCAAATCTAATAATCTTCGGGCTGATTCTCTTACCTGACCCATACTGCCCGCTGTGCCCGTTAAATCCTCAGTCCAGAGGGTTTGAATTGAGTCAATAATGATTAAAACTATTTGATTATCAAATTGGTCTATTCTCTCAGTAATTTGATCAACATTGGTTTCGTTGAGAAAAAGCAAGTTCTTTTCTTTAATCTCTAATCTCTTGGCTCTAATCTTAATCTGTTGGGGCGATTCTTCACCAGAAACGTAAAAGATCGTGCCCTTGGTTTTCTTAGCAATCCGAGAAGCGGTTTGAAGAAGTAGGGTCGACTTACCAATCCCTGGATCACCGGCTAAAAGAGTGACCGAACCAGGAACAATGCCTCCACCCAAAACCCGATCAAGCTCTTCAATCTGAGCCGAGATTCTTTTTAATTCTAAATTTTTAATCTGACTCAAACTGACTGGCTCAACCTGCCTGTCGATAGATAGGTCTCTTTTTCTTCTGTCTTTAACTCTTTCAACCTTTTCCTTCATCTCCACTAAAGTGTTCCATTTTTGACAATTTGGGCATCGGCCAAACCACTGAGGAGATTCTGCTCCGCACTGTTGACAGACAAATTTGGTAAAGGTCTTGGCCATCAGGCCAATTATACCACTAGGAGCAATTAACTAATTAACATTATTTATAACCAATCGGTTTTTCTTTGAGGACTAATCCCAAAGCCAGTCTTCTTTTATTCTCTTCAAGAGCTTCGACAAAGCAATCGACCGTATCGCCAACATCAATCTTTGTCTCAGCTGGAATTTTAGAAATGTGAATCAAGCCTTCTAAGCCTGGCTCAATTTCAACAAAAGCACCGTAAGCGGCTAAACGAGTCACCTTGCCCTTAACCCGCGACTCAGCTGGATGCTTTTTGGCTTTCTCTAACCAGGGGTCTTTGGTTAATTGTTTGATCGAAAGGGCTAAACGGTTCTCTTTGGGATCAATACCAATCACTTTTACCTTGATCTTATCACCAATCTTGAACATCTTCTCTAAGTTTTCGACCTTATCCCAAGAGATTTCCGAGATATGAACTAGACCGTCAACCTTATCTTTGCCCACGCTGATTTGGACAAAGAGGCCAAAGGGGAAAATAGCTAAGATCTCTCCTTCATATTCGCCACCCGTCTTTACTTTTTTAACAATCTGGGTAAATTTTTTTATCTTCTCCGCTTCAGAAACTGCTCGCTCGCTAAAAATCAACCTTTTTTTATCTGGGTCGAATTCAATCACCTTGACTTTAATAATTTTATTGATTAACTCTTTTATCTGGGGTAATTGTTTGACAGAAAACTGGGAATTGGGAATAAAACCATAAAGCCCCTGAAAGTCAACCATTAATCCGGCCCGATTGATCTCTTTACCCCTGACTTCAAGAGTCTCATCATTTTCTTGAGCTTTGGCTATATTCTCCCAAACTGCGGTTTGGCTGGCTTGGCGCAGGGATAAAAGGATTTGGCCCGAATCTGTCTCTGGAGATCTGACCTGAGCCGAGATTTTATCACCAATCTTTAATTGATTTTTAATATAATCCTTAACTGCCTCATATTCTCGATTGGTAACAATTCCCTCAGTCTTAGCGCCAATATCCACGTAAACTGCTTTAGAAGTAATATTAACCACTTTGCCAGTGACTTCTTCACCGCGCTTTAAACCTTTAATTTGATGATCTGTCTGAGCTAGGAGCTCCTCCATTGTCTTGGGTTCTTTTTTCTTAGAAGCTTTGGGAGTAGACTTAGTTGATTTTGTTGATTTTTTGGTAGTTTTTGATTTTCTTGGCAAAAATGGTTTCCATCCTTTCTTAATTTTGCTCTCAAGTCCTCCGGCCTCGAGGTATTTTCACCCAACCTCTCGGAAGGGCTATCGTCCCCGCTGGAGTGTTTGACGACTCTGTTCGGGATGGGAAGAGGTAGTGCCACTCCGCTCCAGAGACCGAAAGGCTTGAAAACAAAAACTTTTAAAGTACTACTCTCTGAAAAGTGAAGAGAACTGACGATCCTAAACAGTCTATCTTTCTTTGACCGATTAGTACGGTTAGGCTAAACTCTTTACAGAGCTTACACCGACCGCCTATTAACCTGGTAGTCTCCCAGGTGTCTCAAATGATTCCTAATCTTGGGATGGGCTTCCCGCTTAGATGCTTTCAGCGGTTATCCCGAAGGAATGTAGCTACCCAGCGATGCGCTTGACAGCAACAACTGGCACACTAGGGATTCCCTCAACCTGGTCCTCTCGTACTGAGGTCAACTTCCCTCAAGAATCGAACGCGTACTCTGGATAGAGTCCGAACTGTCTCACGCATGTTATTCCATTATTACTAATGGCACAGACTATACCTTCACCTTTCTCCGACGCAAACTTGGAGTTAAGGGCCGACGTGTTATGGAGATTATAATTTTTTCGCTTCTAGCGAAAGAGCTCTCCATCTCTCTCTTTCGAGATCAGTCGTTACGGGGACAAAAGATCGTGTGACTTGAAATATTCCTCTACCTCAATCGAGGTATGTTTGCGTTTCTTGGAATAATTAAGCTGAGCAAATCTATCAATTTCTTTGGCTAATTTCAATAATAATTTGGGGGTGTATTTTTTCCCCTCTTTTGGCGCTTTATTAATAATTTTCAGCGCCAGTTTTGCCTGTTTCTTTTTAAGCCTAAGGTGGGAAACTAAAAGAGATAGAACTCTTCCCACTGGAGAAAAACCAACAATGGTATATTCAGAGATACCATCATTGCGTTCTCTGATATAACCATCCTTAAGCTTACTTTTTAGCCAAATTAGAAAGTCCTTATATTCAGTCTTCTGATAAAAAACGATGCTTGCTCTTATTTGGTATCCCAAAACATAATCATGTCTCCGGATCAATTGGAGCATAACACAGCCGTCTCCATCAAGAAAGCCGGCAATATAAGCTTTTTGCCCAGATGTCATTCTGATCTTCGTCTTCCCTCGGTATTACCCTCGGAAATGTTCGGTAAACTTCCGGTCGGGTTTCACCGATATGAGTCGGTACTAGCATAACACATTTCTGTGATGCAACGCAATGTAATTTACGTTCTGAACCCAGCTCACGTACCGCTTTAATGGGCGAACAGACCAACCCTTGGGACCTTCTTCAGCCCCAGGATGCGATGAGCCGACATCGAGGTGCCAATCCGCGCCGACGCTAAGGACGCTTAGGCGCGATTAGCCTGTTATCCCCGGGGTAGCTTTTATCCGTTAAGCCCCGACCATTCCACTCTGGATCGGGGGATCACTAAGACCGTCTTTCGACCCTGCTTGGCCCGTCAGCCTCGCAGTCAAGCACCCTTATACCTTTGCACTAACCATCCGATTTCCATCCGGACTTAGGGTACCTTTGTGCGCTCGCGTTATCATTTAGCAAGCGACTGCCCCAGTCAAACTACCCACCTAACGCTTTCCCTGGACTCGTATGCAGAGCCCTAAAGTAAGGTTTGAAATCATCAAAGAGAGGTGTTTCATTGGCGCCCGAAGGCTCCCTCCTACGCTAAACAATTGACAACCCCATTCCAACGTCAAGCTGTAGTAAAGCTCCACGGGGTCTATTTGTCCTAGAGTACGTAGGCCGCATCTTCACAGCCATTTCAATTTCGCCGGGTGAAGGCTCAAGACAGTTGCTCAGTCGTGAAGCCTTTCATGCAGGTCGGAAATTACCCGACAAGGGACTTCGCTACCATCGAACAGTTATAGTTACTGCTGCCGTTCACCGGAGCTTCAGTTCAAAGCCATCCGCCCGAAAGCGAATAACCCCTCCCCTTAACTTACCGGCACTGGGCAGGCTTCAGCCCCTATACCTTACCTTACGGTTTTGCAGAGACCTGTGTTTTTGTTAAACAGTCGCCAAGCAATCTTTCGCTGCGACCTCTGACACCGAAGTGCCAAAGGCAGGGCATCTCCCGAAGTTACGCCCAGCTAATTTGCCGAGTTCCTTGAACCTCCTTCTCCCGCTCGCCTTGGTATTCTCTACCTACCCACCTGTGTCGGTTATCGGTACGGAAAAAGAAAAATCTCCCTACGAACCTTTTCTTGAAAGTCGAAAATCACCAAATTGCCTTCCTCTTGCGAATCAGGCTTTTACTCACCACTCGGTTAAAACGTCCATGCGGATTTGCCAACACAAACTGCCTTGTGACTTAAACGAATGGAACTTCATCCCACCGCTTGGCTATCCAACTCCGTCAATCCCTAGGTAAAAACGATTTTTCTCCTATAGTCGAATATAAACGACTTGTACATCGGCTACTCCCGCCATCACGGCGGAACTCACCTTAGATCCGATTAACCCTCCGTTAACGAATATTGCGGAGGAAACCTTGGGTATTCGGCGGTCCGGATTCTCACCGGACTTTCGCTACTCATACCGGCATTCTCACTTCCGATCACTCCACTCTGCCTTACAGCAAAGCTTCACTGCCATCGGAACGCTCCCCTACCGTGCAGCAAGCTGCACCTTCGTCTTCGGTATTTTGTTTTAGCCTCGATAAATTTTCGGCGCACTCTCCCATCTTCTAGTGAGCTGTTACGCTTTCTTTAAAGGATGGCTGCTTCTAAGCCAACCTCCTAGCTGTCTGGGGGCGAGTACTTCCTTCCCCACTTAACAAAAATTTAGAGACCTTAGACGGAAGTCTGGGCTGTTTCCCTCTCGTCTCACCAGCTTAGCCCGGCAAGACTGATTCCCTTCGTCACACTCCTTGGTATTCTGAGTTTGATTGATGACAAAGCATTGCTGCCCTGCCACCATTCAGTGCTTTACCCCCAAAAGTGTTAAGACGAAAAGACCATACCAATACATATTTCGGGGAGAACCAGCTATCTCCAAGCACGATTAGCATATTACTCCTTACCACAGTTCATCCCAGCCAATTGCACCTGACACGGGTTCGGGCCTCCACCCCAATTTCTCGGGGCTTCACCCTGACCATGGTAAGCTCGCCTGGTTTCGGGTGCTCCATTGTCTGTCCAAACGCCCTCTTAAGACTTGGTTTCCCTGCGCCTCCTCCCGTCAAGCGGGATTAGACTCAACAGACAATGAAAACTCGCCGGTTCATTCTTCAATAGGCACGAGATCATCCTACTAAAAGCAGGACTCTCTCTGTTTGTTAGCAAACAGTTTCAGGTTCTATTTCACTGGGTCATCAACCCTTCTTTTCACCTTTCCCTCACGGTACTTGTCCACTATCGGTCAGTAAGAGTATTTAGCCTTGGAGCGTGGTCGCCCCAGATTCCCACAGAGTCCTTTCTCCATGGTACTCAGGTGTCCCGCACCTCTTCTTGGATTTCGGATACAAGACTTTCACTCTCTCTGGTTACTTATTCCAAAGTATTCTCCTATCCGCAAAGAATGGATATACAGGATCCTTCAACCCCCCACTGAAGTGGGGTTTGGGCTCTTCCGTTTTCGCTCACCGCTACTAACGGAATCTCTTTGATTTCTCTTCCTCCGGGTACTAAGATGTTTCAGTTCCCCGAGTTCCCCCTGTTTGGCGAACCAAACAGTACCCTAAAAGGGTGGGTTACCCCATTCGGAAACCGTCGGATCACAGGATGTTAGGCTCCTTCCCGACGAGTATCGCCGCCATGCCGCGTCCTTCCTCGGCTCTTACTACCAAGGCATCCACTGTCTGCCTTAAGCGAAAAACAGGCTGTTTAAGATTATTGCCTATGTTCTCTTCACTTTTCAAAGAGCGATCAGTGGACCGTGGGAGATTCGAACTCCCTACCTTCGCTATGCAAAAGCGACGCTCTACCGATTGAGCTAACGGCCCCGATGTCCAAAAATAAAAAAGGCTCCTTTCGGAGCCAGTTCTCAAGGTCCTCTAAGATAAACTCTAGCTTCCACGCAAAAGCTCAAGCAATCTTTGAACTAGTTTTTTCAGACTTTCCATAAAAACTTAGGACTGACTCCTAACTGTGAGTATTATAACAAGCTTAATTTTAACTGTCAAGAAGAATCTGGTGGGCGCGCCTGGAATCGAACCAGGGACCTCTTACTTATCAGGTAAGCGCTCTAACCGCTGAGCTACGCGCCCGCAGGCTAATTTTACCACAAACTCTTTTTCCATGCTATAATTAGTCCAATTATGCCTGGGAAAAAGCTTATTCTGGAAATCAAGATTCCCCGTGAGAATGAATACACGCCTGAGGCAGCGGCGGCTCTTTTTGCTGGCTTTACTAAAACTCTCTCCTCTTCTTCATTCTTGGCTCGGATTAAGAGAAAAGAGCCTGAACCGATTATTTTTGAAATCGCCTGCCATCAACAAACAATTCACTTTTACGCCGCCCTGCCTGAGTCGATGCTCTCCTTTTTTGAAAGCCAGATTTTAGGGGCTTATCCCTTAGCCATTCTTATCAAATCGCCTGACTACTTAGAAGAATGGAGAAAGGAAAAACTAGCCTTTGGCCAGATAGTTCAACAAGCCTCTTATTATTACCCTATTAAAACCTATCAAGATTTCAAAGACGTTGATCCTCTCTCGCCTATTTTAGCGGTCATGTCTAAGGCCGGAGAAGAAGATAAACTCTTAATCCAATATGTTCTCCAAAGAGCGCCTGGTGGTTGGCAAAACAGTGCTCAGAAAGCAGTTGATAAAGGGATTGTGATTAGTGAGACCGAGAGAAAACCTTTACCTGGCGAGAATTTAATCAAACAAAAAATCCAAGAAGAAGGTCTAAAAGTTGGTATTCGGGTCATGGCTTCCTCAGAAACACTCTTGAATTCTCTAGTCGGTGCTTTTGCTGGTTTTGGTCGAGGCGATGGTAATGCTTTAGTCTTTAAAAAACCAAAAGTTTTAAGAAAAAACAAGCTTAGGGAAAAAATTTTAAATCATCAGCCTGGTTATACACCTCGTTTCCAATTCTTCTCAATTTCTGAATTAGCTAGTCTCTGGCATTTGCCTGGTAAAGACATTAAGGTTCCCAATATTGCCTGGGGTCGAACCATCCTTTCTGAACCGCCAGAAAACTTACCTGCCTCAATTGACCTGACCGAAGAGCAGAAAAAAGAGATCTGTTTCATCGGCCGGACTGAATTCAAAAACCGAATGCTCACTTTTGGAATTAAAAATAAGGACCGTCGGAGACACATTTACATTATTGGTAAAACTGGGACGGGTAAATCTTGGTTAATTGCCAACATGGCCATCGATGATTTTAAAAAGAAACGAGGAGTAGCTATCATCGACCCCCATGGTGACCTTTCAGAAATTCTTCTCGATTATATTCCCTCTCATCGTATTAACGAGGTTTGTTACTTTAACCCAGCAGATCGGGATAATCCTCTGTCCTTGAATATTTTAGAAACCACGGCCCACGCGGATGCCGAGATTGTTACCTCCGGAATTGTCGCCATCTTCAATAAACTCTATGGTCATTCTTGGGGGCCACGACTAGAATATATTCTCCGTAACACGGTCTTAAGTTTAGCCAATGTCCCTAACACCACCCTAGTTGATGTTTTAAAGGTTTTAACTAATAAAAAATTCCGGGGAAAGATGGTTTCTAAATTAAAGGATCCGGTTTTAATTAGTTTCTGGAAAGACGAATTTGAAAAAATGCCTGATAGACTTCAAAAAGAAGCCATCTCGCCGATTCAGAATAAAGTTGGTCAGTTTGTTACCTCCCCTCTTATCCGAGCGATTATCGGCCGACCAAAATCAAGTATTGCCCTAAACACAATCATGGATGAAGGAAAAATTCTAATTGTTAATCTTTCTCAGGGAAAACTGGGTGAAGATAATTCCGCTCTTTTAGGGGCAATGATTATTACCAAAATTCAGCAGGCAGCCATGCGGAGAGAAGCAATGCCTGAAAAGGAAAGAAGAGACTTCTACCTTTATGTTGACGAGTTTCAAAACTTTGCCACTCGTTCTTTTATCAAGATTCTTTCTGAAGCAAGAAAATACCGATTGAATTTAACTTTAGCCAATCAATACATGGCTCAGATCGACCAAGATGTTCAAAAAGCGATCTTTGGCAATGCTGGAAGTTTGGTTTCTTTTGTCGTCGGAGCCGATGATGCCAGAATTCTAGAAAAGGAGTATGGCGGTGTTTTTACGGAAAAGGATTTAGTCGAATTAGATCGATTTCAGGTTGCCACCAAAATGACAATTGACGATCAGATTTCCCGTCCATTTTTAGGTTATACCTTGCCTTTACCAGTTTCTAAGAATCAAAACCGGCCAAAAGTAATTAGAGTCTCTAGAGAAAGGTATTCATATAAGAAAAAATGGGGAGAAAATTCCCCTTCTCCTGCCAAAACCAATAACCAAATCTACCCTTAGCATTAATGGAGAGAGTTAGACTTTCATCGCCGAAGAATTTTTCTAAAAGGAGTGGCAGCTTCACCCGTTTCAGGGCTTGCCAGAGGATAATTTTAAGATTCTGACTATTGTTTTTTCCATTTCCTAGCTTATCTAGAAAAGTCTTATAGTAATTCATTTTAGTTGCCAAAAATGGTATAATACGGGTTTAAGACCCGGAAGAAACCAACAAAGGCGTTGTGTGTCTTAAGGTCTTAAATTTAGGCTCAAAGAAGAGTAATCGGCAATAGCGCCGCAACCTTTTTCAGAGCTTTAGCTCTTTGACAGGGAAATAAGGGAAAACGAATTAGCACGAGTGTTCGATGGCAAACGGTGAGAAAAATAGAAAGAGAGAAGAGAAGGAGATGAAAGCGAGCAAAATTGGAATCCCCTTTGCAGCTTTTGGGGTGATCATTCTGGTGGTCTTTATGCCAGTTGTGAACGCCCAGGAAGGGGGGCCAGGAGAGTTCGGCTGTCCGCCGGACTGGGACAAGTCAAGTCTCCGGCTTACCGGCGCTTGCTATCCAAGTGATGGCCAAGTCATGGGAGAAGTCTGCAATGTTGGGGATGGCGACATGGCGGGACCCTCGACCTTCGAGGTGTGGTATAAGGAAACCGGCAACCCGAAGGATGGGGTTGCGGTCTTTACTGCCGGCGTCGTACCCGCTCTCGCTAGTGGTGAGTGTACAATTCTATCGTAC
>CAYFQP010000012.1:0-3978 GCA_964345375.1 uncultured Gammaproteobacteria bacterium
CCTTCTGGCTATTTTGAAGCCTTTGGCCATGATTTAGATGGTGATGGGACTTATTACTTCTATGTCCAAGCCAATGGTGTTAACTCTAGTCAGACTTCAACCACGGTTGATCGGGAAGGACCAGAAGCACCTAAGGATTATCATAAATCTCGGGAAGGGGCGACTGCTTTCCGAATCTATTGGAAGAATCCGAGTAATAGTGATTATGCCTTTACCCGAATTTTTGCTTCAACCGAGCAGAATTTTACGGCTGATGACTCAACTAAGAAAGCTGATGTTGGCGGTAATCCTGACCAAGAGCAGAATCACTTGGTTTCTGGTTTAGATCCTAATAAAGAATACTATTTTGCTCTTCAGGGTTTTGATAAAGCCGGTAATCCTTCAGGTTTGGTTGGCGATGGCGGTTCGGTCACCTATGAGGAAACAATTGTTGAGGTGACACCAACGCCAGGACCAGCTGTAGCCGGAGAGGGGATTATTTTACCTGAGGAAGAAGAGGGAGAAGGAGAAGAAGGTGAGATTCTGGGTGGTGAAGCGCCCAGTCCAACTCCAATTCCTGAGGAAGGCTTTACGGGTTTGATTCAAGGAGCGACTAGTCAAGTCGCGGGCATGAATAGAGGTTTATTGGTTGTCGGAGCGGGGATTCTCCTGGTTTTGGCTGGTCTAGGTTATTACTTCTACCGCAAGCAAACTTCCTAATTGCAACCTCTAAGCGACTAGTGCTATCATAATGATTATGGACCTGCTCAGTCGCTGGGGAGATTTTTTAATTCCTCGAGAGTCAAATAATTTTCGGCCTCGAATTCTTCACAATCATTCCTTTGCTTTTATCATTTGTTTTTTCTTAATTTTTCAGTTAATTCTTTCTTCACTTTTAATTATTGATCCTAAGATTCTGGGTTTTGCCGCCCAGATTTCACCAGAGAGAGTGATTGAGTTGACTAATCAAGAGAGAGCTAAGATAGGAGTGGCGCCTTTGGTTTTGAATCCTCTTTTGACCGAGGCGGCCTTAAGAAAGGGTGGGGATATGTTTGCCTTTGATTATTGGGCTCATAATTCGCCTTCAGGTAGAGATCCTTGGGCCTTTTTTCATGAGGTTGGTTATCAGTATCTTTATGCGGGTGAGAATCTAGCTCGAGATTTTGCCAATCCTGAGGCAATTGTTTCTGCTTGGATGGCTTCACCGACTCATCGGGATAATATTCTTAATTCAAAATACAAAGAGATTGGGGTGGCGGTGATTGATGGGACTTTAGCTGGGGTGGAGACAACTTTAGTGGTTCAGCATTTTGGCACTCCAGTTGGTGAGATTGCCCAGGCGCCTCAGAAAACAATCATTCCTCAGGCTGAGGCCAAGACGCCGGTTGAGGGTCAGGAAACAGAAAGAGAAGAGATTGCTCTTCAGCCACCAGAACAAAAAGAGATGGTGACTGAAATAAATATTCCTCCGGTTGTGCCCACGATTACTCAGGCTGGTGGAGAAAAAAGACTGATTAGTCCTTTTTCTTTGACTCAAATAGTCAGTTTGATCATTCTTTTATCTATTTTGAGTTTGGTTTTGGTTGATGGTTTAATTGTTTACAGAAAGAAAATTATTCGGCTTTCTGGTCGGCCTTTGGCTCATACGATTTTCTTAATGGCGATGATTTTGATTATTTTATTATCAAGACAAGGAGCCATCCTTTGATGATTAAAAAATTAAGAAATTTAGATCAGGAAACAAAGCATAATTTGATTCATTATTCGATTTTAGTTTTAATGATGAACTTAATTGTGGGTGCTTTCTTGTTTTTTAGTTTTGATCGAGTTTATCAAATGATAATTGTTTTAATGGCTGGTTTATCATATGTTCTTTGGGGAATTATTCATCATCATCTTAATGATGATTTACATTTAAAAGTGATTGTTGAGTATGTTTTGGTCGCTTTGTTGGCTGAGTTGATTATTTTCTCTTTGATTCTTCGGGCTTAAACTTATTTGACAAGTAATAGATAGAGGATTAGAAGATTAAAAAGCAAAACAACGGTAATTAATCCGTATTGGGAGACTCGATAGCCGGTTTCAGGAGAGATTTTGAAGATTCCTCGAGCCCTTTTTTTGCCTAATTTATCGAGATTGTGGTTAATGTCTAGATGCCAAAGAAAGAGCCAAAAAGCACTTGTTAAAAATAGGGCAATAATAATTATTAACACTGATTTAGTATATAATATTTAATCACCTTTAACCACAGCTAGAGGTTTGAGTTTGACTACTTTTTTGGTTATCTTGGCTTCCACTAGGGTGTCAACCACATCTTCAATGTTTTTATAAGCACTTGGCGCTTCGTCAGCGATTTTTTGAAAAGGCAGGTTAAAGATTACCTTGCCCATGGTTTTTCTGAATTCAGCCTCAGAGATGGTTTTTTTAGCCTGTTTTCGGCTCATCACTCTTCCTGAGCCGTGATTGACTGAAAAATAGGTTTCTTCAGCCTTAGAGAGGCCGAGAAGGATATATGAAGGCGTGCCCATACTGCCAGGAACAATGGCTGGGTGGCCTGTTTTTATATATTTATCTGGATTTTGGGGGTGATTGGCTGGTAAGGCTCGGGTAGCGCCTTTACGGTGGATGAGGAGTTTTTTGTTTTGGTGGGTTTCCCATTTGGCAATATTATGAGCAATGTCATAAATGAGCTTGAATTCGATTTTTATGCCTTTGGTTTTGAAAAAATAGGCGAATTCTTTTTCTAATTCAGTCATAATCAAGTGGCGGTTGGCAAAAGCATAGTTGACGGCTCCGGCCATGGCTGAAAAATAGTCTTTACCTTCTTCAGAATCAATGGGGACAGCGGCCAGGCCTTTTCTGGGAATTTCTAGATTGTATTTGTCTTTAACTCTCCAGAAAAGATTGGTGTAATCAAGACAGGTTTGATGGCCTAAGGCTCTTGAACCACAGTGAATCATTAGGCAGATTTGGTTGGGTCTTAAACCCCAGGCTTGGGCGGCTTCTTTGTCTAAGACTTCATCAATTTTCTGAATTTCAATAAAATGGTTGCCTGAGCCTAGGGTGCCGATTTCCTTTTCTGATCTTTTGAGGGCTTTTGGAGAGAGGGCTTGGTATTTAGCCCCAGCCATTTTGCCGTTTTCTTCAATTGATTCTAGGTCTTCTTGGTTACCATAGCCTTGTTTGACCAAGAATTCAGCGCCTTCTAAGACAGCTCCTTCGAGATTTATTTTAGGAGGCAGAGACTTTCTTTTTTGGCCTAAGCCGACTGGAATAGCTCTTTGGATTTTGTTGATAAGTATTTTTAGAACTTCGGCTGAGAAAAGTTTGGGGTCGTAGTCGAGATTAGTGGCCAAGAGTCTGACTCCGCAATTGATGTCCATGCCGACTGCGCCCGCAGAAATTATTTTTTGGCTAGCCATGATGCCGCCAATTGGCAGGCCAAAGCCTTGGTGAATGTCAGGCATGGCGACGACTGGTGAGATTAGTCCGGGTAACATCGCTGCTTCAGCTAATTGGTTAAGGGAGAGATCTTCTTGGATTTGGCTAACCATCTTGGGTTTGAGGTAGATGATGGCCTCTGCTTTCATTCCCGGAATTTTTTCTAATTGGAATTTATTGAGACTGATTTTTTTAAGAGAGATTTTGGGTTCCATGGTTTAATTATATACTATCGGAGAAATTGGTAAAATTGGTCTCTAAGCGGTATAATAGGCTCTAGCTTATGGAAAATAAGGAGTTTATCAGTCCGACTAAGGGCCGGTTGAATAGTGGGGAGACGATCAAAGAGATCGTCAAATTTTTTGGTGAAGACCCGACAGTCTCCTATAATTTAGTCATTGGGACTGACTCCAAAGTCAGGCGAGAGAATGGGGTTCAGAAGGTTGATTTTGTGACCGCGATTGTCATTCATCGAAAGGGTAAAGGAGCTCGTTATTTCTGGTTAAAGAGCAAGAAGGATAAAGTTTATTCACTGCGGGATAAAATCTATATTGAGAC
>CAYFQP010000013.1:0-3469 GCA_964345375.1 uncultured Gammaproteobacteria bacterium
ACCTGATCTCTGCTCCCCTGGCTCTCTGAGCATCAATAATGGTCGAGATTTTATCACTAATCAAAGGCATCATTCGGTAACCAACCATCAGGGTAATCCCGAATTTATGAGGCAGTTTAGCTCGTAAAAAGCCACCAGGAATTTCGATTGGATTGGTAACCATTGAAAATAAAACACCAAAAGAAATCAAAAGAATAAATCTAACCGCTAAAATGGCTCCATAAATGAATCTCATCTGTAAATCACCTGGCGAAAAAACCAAAGAAAGAAGAATAACACCAATGGTGATAGGAATATGATAAAGTCTAGTATTTTGCCAGAATTTTTCTATTCCAATCTTGCTTAATATTAAAAACATAAGAAAAACAACTACTAAAAAAGGTAAAAGTTTTATTGGAGCAATAAAAGCAGATAAAGGAAATAATAAAAGCAAACACAAAAACTTGGTCCAGAAATCTAATTCATGAATGATTGAGGTTTTTTGAACAAAAAGTTGTCTAATCATGATTGAATCCGCTTAACAACAGTCGTGTTTTCAATTTTCTTATAAAGAATGTAGCTAAAATAGCCTGAGATTGACCCTCCAATCAAACCTCCTCCAACCATTAAAGGAATTGAAATCGATTCAAAAATTTTCTCTGATCCAGGAATGCCTAATAAAACAAGAAAGCCCATTAGAATTGGGGGCAAAATGCCCTGGGAAATTCCTCCAATGGTTAAGGCAGCGACCTTTTCTTTTTTCTTGAAAAAGAAAAAGAGTATATCGACTATTACCCCAACCAAACCAATGAGAATTATTTTAGGAACAAAACCAGGAGGACCTAGAAAGGGAAAAGGAATCGCCAAAACTCCAAACACTAGACTAGAAATAGTTGCCGCCCAAAATTCTTGAATAATAAAGACAGATAAGACTAGAATTATCGCCGCAAAAACAAAACTAATCGCCCCCCCACTTCCAGGAATACCGGTCAGGATAGAAACCGGAATGCTAGTAAGAGTAAGGAGAAACCTTAGTACTCCCAAACTCCCGGCAGCCATCAATTTAGCTGTATTCCACCTTGTTTTCATCCTTGAATCCGCTTAACAACAGCAGTTTTTCTGATTCTCTTTAGAATTATATAACCAATTGTTCCGCCTAAAATTCCATGAAAGAGGATAAAAATAATACCCAGTGGAGAAACTAAAAGTTTTAGAGACTTATCCCAGCCAGGAATGGAAAACAACCAAAGCAGGCTGATATAAAAGATTTCCTGAATGAGAATAGCTCCAATAGCAATTAAATAAGCCGCAAGTTTCTCCCTTTTCTTGAGAAAAAAATAAAGAATGTCAATCATTCCCCCAACTGTTGGCCCAAGCAAAACTCCTGGTAAAAAACCAGGCGGACCAACAAAACCCATGGGTAAAGTTAAAATCACTAAAATGGTCGTTCCTATAGTCGCCGCACCGAACTGATTAATAATAAATAAGCCTGGAATTAAAATTGAAGGAATTAAAAAAGCAGCCGTCATCACAAAAAGACCAGGCATTTGAAGTATCCGAGCAAGAACGAGAAAAGGAATAAAAACCAAAGCTCCTAATACTCCCAAAGCTCCAGCGGCTACCAACTTAGTTGTTGTCCAGCCCTTTTTCATTGTTGAATTCTTTTAACTGCGTGGCTATCTTTAATTTTATAATAGATTCCGTATCCGAGTAATCCTCCAACGCCTCCAGCAGTAAAAGCACTAACGATTCCTATTGGAGTGGAAAGAATTTTGGCGAATTGCTCCATCCCCCCTATGCCAAACCAGCGACCAGTTTTAAATAATAAAATCCAAGCAAGGGGCACTTCTATTCCTCCCACTAAAACTGAAGCTATCAATTTATTTCTCTTTAAAAAAGAATAAATTATATCTGCTGACAAACCTCCTAAACCTAAAAGAATAATTTTAGGAGCAAAACCAGGTATTCCTTGGATTGGCAAAGGTAAAAGTAAAACACCCAAGATTGTCATATAAATAGCAGCCGCTCCAAATGTATTAATTACAAGAAGAGTAATAATCAATACCGCCACATTAATAAAACCACCAATTAGAGGACTACCCACAAAAGCAGAAATTATTGCTCCAAGAATCGCTAAAACTAAATTCATTGCCGCCAAACTACCAGCAGCAACAAGTTTGGTCAGTGTCCAACCCTTTTTCATGCTTGAATACGTTTAACTACGGTTGTATTTTTGATTTTTTGATAGACTGAATATCCCAGCAATCCAAAGATTCCCCCCAAGATTGAGACAAGAAAAGTAATGGTAACTATCCAGTTAGGCTCAATAATGAATCTTGGGATATTCTCTGCGCCGGGTAAACCAACTGTAAAGTAAAGAATAATACAAAAGGGCAGGTGGGCAAAATTGAAAATAAATCCACCCCAAAAACTGAAGGATTTTTTTTGGGTTCTCAAAAATAAGAAAAGCGCATCCAAGGTCAAACCTGCAACTAGTGCTAAGAAAAAATTGACTATTTTGGGAAATATCGAAGGAGTTGGTAAATCTATAAAAAAACTTATAAGAGAAAAAATCGTTGCTGTCCCAAATTGATTAACAATCAAAGCTGCAAAAACAATAAAGAAAGGAGCGATGATTAGAGCTAATATCCCAGCAAAAACATTACCGGTTGTTAATAAAATGGTGATATAGATTAAAATACGGACTAAAAATCTAACAACAGCAATAGACCCCACAGCAATTAATTTCGTTATCGTCCAGCCTTTTCTCATTTAGTTAACCTTTCAATAAATTTTTCTTCAGACTCTAAAGCTCCTTCAGAAACATAGTTTAAGAAATTAAACATTGGTAAAGGCTCCAAATGAGCGCGTTTAAGGAGATTAAAATCAGTAAAGATCTCTTGAGGAGTTCCCTGCCCGAGGATTTCACCATCCTTCATTAAAACAATTCTATCACACAGAAAAGTAGTAATTTCTAAATCTTGAGTAATAACAATAATGGTTTTCCCTTTTCCCTTTAAATCCTTTACTATTCCTGTAATCTTATGCCAGTTTTTGGGATCTAAACCAAATTCTGGCTCATCTAATAGAAGTATTTCGGGGTCATTAACTAAGATGTCACTTATTCCTAAAAGGCTTTTTTCACCACCAGAGATTGAATCCGGGTGCTTTTCTCTGTATTGCCATAGATTAAGTTGTTTTAAAATCTTCCCTGCCCTTTCCTTAGGCTGAGAAAGCTTTAAAAATTTAGGCCCAGCCGCTACCTCATCCCAAATATTAACCTCAAAAAACATGTCCATTGGGTCTTGGGTAACATAACCAATCTTTTTAGCTTTCTCCGAAGCCGAGATTTTAGAGATCTCATTCCCTTTAAGCTCGATTTTCCCTTTTTTCGGCTTCAATAAGCCTAAAATTAACTTGGCTAAAGTCGTCTTTCCAGAACCATTAGCACCCACAACTCCTAAGATTTCATTGTCATTAATTTCCAAAT
>CAYFQP010000014.1:0-6460 GCA_964345375.1 uncultured Gammaproteobacteria bacterium
GCTCCGCAGCTAGGACTCGAACTAATTCTCCAACCACACCCATCCTCCAATAATTAAATCATTGATCCATGCTATAATGAAAAAAGTGGCCAAGAATAAATTACAACAAAGAGTCCAAAAAAATCTCAAACAAGGAGAAGAATTTCTTGACTTCTTAGCCAATGAAATCCAAAGAAGTTCTCAGATAAAAGTAGGTTTATTCAATCTTTTTTCTCCGGCCTTAAAAGAAGAACAAAAACGCTACAAAGACTTTCAAAAAAAACAAGCTCTCTGGACAAAAGAAAACTTTGTCCTGCGCCGCGAACTCCTCTTTACCAAAGATTCTGATATTAAACAAAAAGATCCTCTCCTCTCCCTTCTTGAAAGTGGCGCCAACACGGTTGAAGGCTTATTCGACTCCTGGGAAGACACAGTTGAAGGCCATCAGACAGAGAAAACAAATACTTTAAAAGTCACCATTCCCTTAGTAGCAGTTATTATCTCTCTTCTCTCTTTTATTATTGCTTTGTTGAAATAGCAGTCCTTAATCTCTTCCGGTTACTTTTTTAAATCCACTTTTCAGCTTCTCACTTATAGGTGGAATGTAAAATCCATCTTCACTTGGCTCCCACTCTCCCTTTTTTGTATTATATCTCTCGGCCTCCCCACCTTTGATAGGAACCCTAATAATTGGTTTGTTAAAAGGGATCTCTGCGTTAACTGCATATTTCATTATTTCAGGGTTCAATGTATATATCATCCACTCCAGTAGTTGGTCATTGATGCCTAATTCTTCCTTTGCTCTTTCTCTTACTTCCTTGGGAAATTGAGGAGAAAACATGCCCGATTGAATAACGTCCTCAGGTCTTAAATAGTCAGGTGCTTCCAGAACATATTGATCTGGCGTTTTTTCAACTCTAGGCCAGCCCTTAGGGAAATAATAAAAAAATTCATCATCTCCTAACATAAATGCATTATGAATAAAAGTAACTCCTCGCCATTTCTTTCCAAATTTCTTCCTTAATTCAAGAACTGGATAAGGATTCTTTAGACGAATATTACCACGACGGCGCATCTCTTCAATAAAGTCATCATCTCTACTGAAAAAACTTTTCATAACATAATGAATACGCGCTTGAGATAAACGATCTTCTAATAAATCTTCAATTGGAATTAACCTCAAATATTCCATAAATTTTTCAGGATTTTCCCTATCATGGAGGGCTTGAATCAGGTCTTTAGCTCTGGCAGGAACTAAGGCTAGTTCTTCTCTTAAAGATTCTCTCATCAAAATATGATATCAAAAGATCGCCAGAACAAGAAGAAAGAGGCCAACAAAAAAGACTAACCAACCAATAGTACAAACAACTAACTTTAAAGCCTTAATTGTCTGTTTCTTCTCCCAAAAAAGGATAAAAGGATAACCTAAAATTAAAAGAGCCGAAATTAAAGCCGAAACAACAAAAAGAACTAAGAACATCGAAGGACCGACAAAAGTATAAGGCGGCCCAAAAAGAGTCTCTCCCTGCCACATTAACAAGCCAATCAAACTACAGTAAATAACCAAACCTAAAGCCTGAAGAAAAGCAATGAAAGATAAAGAAAGTTTTTTCTTCTTAAAAAAATTTAACATTTTAGTATTATATCATAGTTAAGAATTCTCACAATTTCAACAATGCCCTTAATTTAGCGCTGTCTGCCTTAGGATTCCTAGCAATTTCTTCTTTAGTTGCCATCACCGGCTTTTTTGTCAAAATCTTAACTAATTTCTTCTTTTCCCATCCCAAAAACTGTTTCTTAACCAATCTGTCTTCTAAGGAATGAAAAGAGATAATAACCAATCTTCCCTCTTTTTTTAAACTCAAGATTATCTGGGGCAAAACCTTTTCTAAAGCCACCAATTCCTGATTAACCTCCATCCTAATCGCCCGAAAAACATTACTCGCCCAATGGCCTTTAGTCCGAGAATAACGATACTTAGCTGGCAAAGCCCGCCGAATAGCCTTCAATAAATCTCCACAAGTTTCTAGCTTCTTCTTTTCTCTTTCTTTAATTATCTGCCGAGCAATTGCTTTCGCCTGAGGTTCCTCACCTAATTCAAAGAAGAGCTTTCTCAGTCTCTTCTCTGGATAGAAATTAACAATCTCATAAGCCCGAACCGGCTGACTAGGATCCATTCTCATGTCCAGAAGAGCGGTCAAATTATTCTCCTTTTCGGAAAAACTAAATCCCCGACCAACTGTTTCTAATTGATGAGTAGAAACCCCTAAATCAAGAAGAGAACCATCAATCTCTTCAATCTCCAGTCTCTCTAAAATATCTTGAAGATTGATAAAATTGTCTTGAACAAAAACAACCTGCTTGTTAAACTCAGCCAATCTTTTCCGAGCATAATCAATTGCCTCTGGATCCTGGTCAATACCAATTAATTTTCCTTTTGGACCAATCCTTTTCAAAATCTCTTGAGCATGACCACCACCCCCTAAAGTGCAATCAAGATAGACGCCTCCTTTTTGAGGATTAAGATAATCAATCACTTCTTTGAGAAGAACAGGCTGATGGAAGTTCTCTTTAACCAAAGTATTGATGTTTAACAAATATCTAAACTATTAAAACCAAACCCAAAACCAAACAATAAATTCCAAACCAATAAAACTTAGCTGACTTAAGCGTTTTCTCCAGAATTCCCAAAGAAAAATAACCAACTATTCCAGCAAGAACCATTCCTAAAATTCCTTCTCCCAGATAAGAACAAGGTGAATAGATTAAATCAGGCACTTGCAAAAACAAAGCCCCTAAAATAGCCGGAATGGCAAGATAAAAGGAAAAGATAAAAGCGGTTTCTCTGTCTAATTTCCGCCAAAGACCAGCCGTAATCGTTGAACCTGACCGAGAAACTCCAGGAAGAATGGCTAAAGCCTGAAAAAAACCAATTAACAAACCATCAAGCCATCTCAAATCCTTAAAACCCCTTTCAAGTTTCTTCACCAATCTAGTTGAAAATAATAACCCGCCCGTCAAGATAAGAGAAAAACCAACTAATCTTAAAGAATTAAAAATCTGATTAAGATAATCCTGAAGATAAAAGCCAGCCACTCCAGCCGGAATTGTTCCCAAAAAAACCAAGAACAAGGTATTAAGAGATTCTTTCTTTTTAGCAGTAACCCCTTTAAAAAGAAGAATTAATTGTTTTCTTAAAAAATAAATAATTGCGCCTAAGGTACCAAAATGGACCAGAATATCAAAAAGAACTGGTGGTTGATCTAAACCAAAGAGTTTCTGAAGAATAACTAAATGGCCAGAAGAAGAAATTGGCAAAAATTCAGTCAAGCCTTGAACAATCGCCAAAACAATTGCCTGAGAATAATCCATCAGGCTAATTTTAACACATTTGATTGCTTTAAGAAGGAAAAAATGATATAATTTCAACACTTGGGAGGCTGGGTAATCGCTAGGCTCAGTTCAACTGAACCTAGAGGAAAGTCCAGACAGCAGGAAGCAGGGTGGCTCGTGAAAGCGGGCACCAGAGACTCAAAGAAGTATCTGGCTCGATAGGCCCACAGAGACAACGACTCCCCTTAGACCAAGTCAGGTTTAGGGTAGAGGGTGAAAAGAGGGAACCCGCCCCGCTGCAATCTCCGATCGACCCGCTTGAGGATGCTTCCCCGAGGGTCAAGGCTTGAGAGCATAGATTGATGATTACTTAAAACAGGATCTGGCTTACGGGTTTCCCAAGTTTTAAAGATTCTGAAAGCGTTTTGAAGCAAAAACCTCAGAAGCAATAACCTGAAATAACAAAACCACTGGCACCGCCAAAATCGCTCCCACCACTCCTCCTAATTTAAACCCAATCGCCAAAGCAAGAATGGTTACCAAAGGATTAACTCCGGCTGTCTTTTCCATCACCTTAGGAACAATCAAAGTATTTTCAAGCTGTTGAATCAAAAAATAAAGAGAAGCAACTGCCAAACCCATTAAAGGGGAAATCGCCAGGCCAGCAATAATGGCTGGAACCGCTGAGAGAATAGGACCAATACTGGGAACAATTTCCAGGACGCCTGCCAACAGAGCCAAGGGAACAGCAAACTCAAGACCAAGAATCCGTAAACCGAGATAGGTCATCGCCCCAATAATGGTCATCAAAACCGCCTCACCCCGAACCCAACCACCTAATCGCTTTTCGGCTTTGTTAATAAAATCAGCTGCCTTCTTCTCCTGACCCTCACCAAAGAGAACAATAAGATGACGCTCAAGATCCTTCCTTTCTAAAAGAAGATAGAAGGCAATTAAAAAAACCGCCAAAAAAGCAATCAAATTAGAAAAAAGACCAAGGCTAAGCTTAAGAATATTAGCCGGAATTTCGCCTAGATTAGGCATCTGACTAACCAAGAAATTAGGATCAATACCCAGAAAACCTAGTTGTTGGGCATAAAAAGGCACCCGGTTAACCAAAATAATGGTCTGGGCGACCAAAGGAGGAATAACCGAGGCAATGATAAGGACAAAAGCAGCTAAAATTAGAAGATAAAGGAAAAGAATGGCTAGAACCCGAGGAAAATATTTTCTCTCAATTTTGTCAACAATTGGATTCAAAGCTGACATCAAAACAACGGCCACAAAAAGAGCAAGAATAATCTGTCTAATCTGAAACAAAACCCAAAGACCAATCAAAAAGAAGACGGTAAAAATAATCGTCCGATGAGAAATTTCAATTTTGCTTGGCATTTGAATCAGTATACCAACTCTTAACCAGTTTTTCTACTCTCTTCTTAAAATCAGGTTGACTAATCTCAAACCAATTAATTCTCTCATCCTTTTTAAACCAAGTCATTTGTTTACGAGCATAACTATGCTCATCAAACTTCCATTTTTGAATCACCTCTGCTTTAGTCACTCTATTCTCGAAAAAAGCCCGCCACTCCCGATAACCCATGGCCGACATAGCTGGTAAATCCCAGGAATAACCTTTTTTAATTAATTCTCTGGCTTCTTTTTCAGCTCCTTTTCTAACCCGCTCTTCAACCCGTTTATCAATTCTCTGATAGAGCTTTTTAAAGGGCGTCTTAAGACCAATAAAAAGAAGGCTCTTGACCTTTAATTTTTCTTGTTTCCCTTTCTTCTGTCCTTTACTAGCAATCTCAATCTGCCTGATTAGTCTTCTTGGATTCTGACGATCAGAAACATTCATCGAGCCAGCTTTATTGGGATCAAGTCGGGCCAAAAAATCAAAGAGTTTTTGGGCAGGCAAATCTTCTAAGCGCATTCTTAACTCCCAATCTGGTTCAAATCCCAGAGTTTCAATCCCATCAATCAGGCCTTTAATGTAAAAACCAGTGCCACCAACAATAATCGGCAATCTCTTTCTTCTCCAAATATCTTTAATCGTCTTCTGGGCCAACTCTATATAATCAGCCACGGTAAATTCTTGATTAGGCTTAACCACGTCAACCAACCAAAGAGGAATTCCCTTTATTTCCCAATGCCCCTCAGTCCATTTCCCTTTTTCAATATCCTTACCCGTGCCAATATCCATTCCCTGATAAACCTGCCTTGAATCAGCCGAAACAATCTCACCATCAAATTTCTTAGCCAGATAAAAACCTAGAGAAGTTTTCCCAGTCGCCGTTGGTCCGCAAATGATAAGGAGTTTGTCCACCTGTGTTATATTATATAACAACAAAATGAAAGCTGAAGATATTCTCAAACAACTCAAGTCTCTTTCCAAACCAAAGGACTTGGAGGGAATGGCTCGATTTGGTATTGATACCAAAAATGCTTACGGTATTTCTATCTATACATTAAGGAAAATTGCCAAAAATATCGGTAAAAATCATCAATTAGCTCAAAAGCTGTGGGCTTCAAAAATCCATGAAGCTCGAATCTTAGCCAGCATGATTGATGAACCAGCTAGGGTCACCGAAAAACAAATGGAAAAATGGGTAAAAGATTTTAATTCCTGGGACATTTGCGACCAGGTAATCAGTAATCTTTTTGACCAAACCAAATATGCTTATAAAAAAGCCTTTGCCTGGAGTAAACAAAAAGAAGAATTTGTTAAAAGAGCTGGTTTTGTGATGATGGCTTCCCTCTCAGTCCATGATAAAAAAGCTAAAAACAAAGACTTTGAACAATTTTTTCCTGTCATTAAAAGAGAAATCACTGATGAACGAAATTTTGTTAAAAAAGCTGTTAATTGGGCCCTAAGGCAAATTGGCAAAAGAAATCTTGCCCTAAATAAACAGGCAATTGCTCTTGCCAAGGAAATCAAAAAAACTGATAACAGAACTGCTCGCTGGATTGCCAATGACGCTCTTCGCGAACTAACTAGTAAAAAGGTAAAAAATCGACTGGCTAAACCTTAGTTGTTATAATATAATAACTAAGTCTTAGATGAGAGTTAAAAAATGAAAAAAACTCTTGAGAACCTAATTAAAGCTTTTATTGGTGAAAGCCAAGCCAGAAACAGATATACTTTCTACGC
>CAYFQP010000015.1:0-9732 GCA_964345375.1 uncultured Gammaproteobacteria bacterium
TGGAAAATTGATAATCAGTAATTTGAGATTAGCATTAAATATTTCAAAATTCAAGGTTAGTCTTCTATGTAGGGCATCAAGACTTTAGTGGTTACCCATTCTTTTGCTTTTTGAACTCCACCAAGATGATTGAAATAAAATTCTCCAGTTGAAGGCTCAATTGACTCAAACCCTGTTTGAGTATAACTAATATCGCTAGCAGCATCGAGGTCTTCGAATTGGGGAATCTGAGCCGGTCGGAAGATATTAAAAATTCCCATGGTGTCAGCCTTAGTGGTCTGCTCCCAAATTGGGGTGAGATAGGGATGGGAAAGGTTAATACCGATTTCCCGGCTGACTGTTCTGTCTTCTGGGGTTTCGCATTCATGATTACAAGGACAATCTTTCAGCAAAACGCACGCAGGACAATCGTATTCACACGGCGTATAAGGATATTCATCAAACATGTCAACCGCATCTAAACCGATTTCAATTTTGTCACAGCAAAGTTTGTCATTAGGATTAGAATCAGCGATAGCAGTTAAATCACATTGGTTGACAGGGAGAGCTTCGGGCAAACCACAAGCAGGAGCAGGAGGACCACCTATACAATCACCCGAGACGCCTGTTTCCGTGAAAGTGACAGTACAAATTACCTCACCACTTGGAATGCAGAAATCTCCTCCTCCATCTGATCCACCAAAGCCAACCCAGACTCGAGCTGTAAATGTATCTCCTGGTTGAGCGTGAACGGAAAAAGGAGTTGTGTAAGCATCTCCACCTGAAAGACATCCTCCATTAGCAGCTCTTCCCCAGCCTGGGCTGGGGTGGAGGGTCCAGCCTTGTCCATTGGAGCCGCTGATCACTGTTGTGAAGTCATTTAATCCGCACCCACATGGTCCACGGTCAGCACAAAACTTCCAACCCACATCGTAAACACCATTCTTTGGAGCATTAGCACTTAATTTAAGGCTTAAAGATGGGTAGGGATCAGCGCACCCTTGTGCTAAAAGAGTTTTTTCTCCTAAAACTTTTTCTTCGGTAGAGCTGGCGATGAGAGGCTGAGTTGATTCAGCAGAAGCTAAAATCGGCGCGGTTTTCTTTTGGGTAATTATTCCTCCTTCTGATATTGGAAGGAGTATATTTTGAATTTTCTGACTCGTTTCATAAAGTCGAGCCACATGAGGTACTCTTTCAATTTGAGCATCAGGGTTATTGATAATGAAGGTATCAGGGGGTTTAGAGCCCAGATAAGGATAAATCCCGCCAGGCGTATCTTCCCGAGAAACCATGGGTACGACTTCCCAGAGCCTTCCCCATTCAGATTTTTTCCACTCTTGCCACTTTTCAACATAATTTTCTTCATCGGGTTCGGGCGGAAAATTACCTTTAAGACTAGCCAACCTGCTAGTTTCATCGGAAATATGCCCCCAAGTTATGATGTCAGGAAGAGGCAAGAGATTGTAGGCATTAATTAAGGCCCTTATGGCTTGAAGATCAATGTCAAAAGGCCAACCTCTTGGATAAGCACAATAGTGAGCTTTGTCATTAAGAAAATCGATAACTTTTTCATCGCCTAGCCCCCCTCTTTTGGCTATCGCAATAACTACGTCGGCCAAAAAAGGAAAATCCCAACAAAACCGGCCTGTATACTCAAGTTCATAATTATGAATATTGCCCTCTTTAAGGTTGTTGTTTGCCTCCTGGGCTCTCTTGACCATCTCCTTTTTAAGTTCATCTTGATATTCCATGGGTGTTAGTTTCCGCAATACCCCCGCATGGTTTACCCAATCAAGCCAGTATTGATGATAATCATTTGCCACCTCGTAATATTCGTTTGTTCCATCAAAATAATCAGCTAGGTATAATTCTTCATTTTCTTCTCCCTTTTTACCCACAAAAGGAATTTTGGTTCGGGTGGGGTCAATAGTAATGTTTCCTCCCCATTTTTTTATAACCCAGGCATCGCCTTCGCACTCTTCATCTCTGTCTTGCCATTCCCATGAGACAGTATCAAAGACCGTAAAGCTGGTGGCGCAAGAATAGCAAAAGTTACTAGTGGCATTGCAAAGATCACAATCTTGATCATAGTAGGGCCGGGAGTCTCGGTCACCAGTAAGATTGGGGTCGCAATGAACTACACTAGGAGAATAAGTAGGTGGTGGAGGAGAGGGATAGGGGCCAGGCGAGGGAGAGGGATATGGGCTGGGTGCTCCAAGAGTGATGACAACATCAGCTGTGGGATTCTGGGGTGAAATCGTTGCTACGCCACTGCCTTGTTCGCCATTAGGGTCGGTGGCGGTTACAGTGTAGCTGACATCGCTGCCACCTGGAAGGATATTGTAAGGAACCGACATTGAAAACCGACCGTTGCTATCAGAGGTTGCGGTGGGAGGTTGATCGAGGGGAAAGCCAGGTATAGTAGCTATAACTGTAGCGCCTGCAACTGGTTCGCCATTTTCATCGACAACCGTACCGGTGATCGTGCCCGCTTGAGCTAAGACAGAAGAGGGAGAAAATAATCCAATAATCCAATAACCAAATAGCCCGATAACCAAAGAGAAAATTATCCCTTTTATTCTCATACGCCAATCTTAAAGATAGTCACTTGAATACCGGTGAAGTATTCAATAAACCTGAGAATAAGCCAAATGCCAATCAGAAGAACCAGACCTAAAATTGCGTAAGTAAGAGTGTTTTTGGCTGATTCAGTTGCCTTCGGATCGCCACCAGCGAACATAAAACGAAAGCCGCCAATAATCAAGAAAATAAAGAGAACAACAACCGCAATCTCCATGGCTAGATTGAGAATAATTTGGAAGATAACCTCTGAACACTTAATCGTAGGGACTGTAGCAATGGGATCATCGGCCTCATTTTTTAGAGTTACCATACAATCAGACCAAGGCGATTCTTGAGCTAAAACAGGTTGAGGTAAGAGAAAAAGAAATAGCAAAAGAAAGGCGCCGATTTTTCTATAGAGGCACTTCATTTAATTAAAGTCTATTATGGGATGGAAGGAGAAGTCAAGGGTGTTTTGATTACATAAAAACACTCCAGCCTTATTCTGTCCTTTTTGGCCCCAAGAACAGTTTTTTGACAGAGTGCTTTTTAGCTACCCATAATAGTGGGTATCTTTAAATCAAAAATATCGATGTCGAAAAAGGTGTTGAGCAGTGTGGCTATTGCCCAAGCCGAAAAGACGATTACTAGGCCGATTAAGGCGGCCGTGATTCTTCCTCGGGCAGATTCAGCGGCTGCTTTGTCTCCTCCTGTGGTCATCCACTGAATACCGCCAATAATCAGGAGGAAGAAAAAGACCAGAGCAGCAACAATCATGATTAATCTGACCGCAAAAGAGATAAAGTTTTCCACTCTTAGATCATAAAGGTTTTCAAAAAAGGTTCCCCCTGGTTTAAGCTCAATATCATTCGCCAAGACTGGCATGGCTGAACTTGCCAACATAGTCGCACTCAGCCAAAGAGAGGACAGTGCTTTTTTCACTTTGACTTCACCCCCTTTCGTTATTCTAAAAATAATCCTGAAATATCAATTTTGGTTAAATCGAAACCAAAAAGAATTTCAATTAATTTCAGTATAGCATAAACAGCGAAAACAATCATTAGGCCAATAAGAGCGGCCATTAATCTCCCCCGAGCAGATTCCAAACTCTTGGGGTCACCACCGGCTGTCATCCACTGGATCCCACTGAGGATAACCATGAAGAAGAAAATTAAGGCCGCGATGATAAAAACAAGAATGATGATATTATTTAAAAGAAGCTGAAGAAAAAGTAAGCCCGGATTCTCTTCGGCCAAAAGATTTTTTAAGGTTTGACTTAAGACTGGATTGGTGATTTGGTAATCCATTTATTCGCTCCAAAGGTCGGTGATAAACTCCCAGGGACCAAGAATATTCAAGCCTATCATTCGACCAATTAAAGAGATAAGGAAAATAGCGGCAATGATAATAACAATGCCGGCGACCGCACTGGTAATTCTACTAGCTGCCTCTTGAATCTTGGTTTTATCTCCACCAGAGGAGACGATTTGAATCGCTCCAATAAAAAACTGAAAGATGAACCAAATAGCGGCTGAGATAGTCATGATGCCGACAACAGCTGAGAGAATATCAAAGAAGAGCCTCAAAGCTCCTTCTAAATTTGCCCCAACTGTTCCTAAAGGCCCAAGGCCTTCAAGAGAGCCCAGGGGCTTTTCTACTTGAGCAAGTAAAACTGGTTCGTGATTGCTACTCAGGACCATAGATTTTAGGTGAAATGATAGCACCAGGATCGCCAAATAAAAGCCAACCAAAAATGACTGCCAAAACAAATGAACCAGCAATTAACAATAAACCCATTAAAGATCGCCAGATTTTTGACCAGGCTTCGCCAATTTTTTTGGGATCACCGCCAGCTGACATGAATTGATAGCCAGCAATAATAATATTAAAAAAAGCAAAAAGGCCACCCAGAGTAATCAGGAGTTTGAGAAGAGCATTGGCAAAGGGGATAAGACCGGGAACAGGCGAATCGGTTTGGCCTGGTTGTCCCATCCATTTACTAATTGCTTCTGGAGGTCTGATAGGGCCAATTATTTGGGGAAAATAAACCATTTTTATAATCCTGACTCGAAAATATTTATTCCCGTGATGACTTCAATTATTTTAATTATCCAATAGGAAAGGAAAATAATCAAGAAGCCGATTAGGGCTGCGCCAACCGCTTTACCGCCTCGGGCAGTTTGTTCAGGATTACCACTGCTTGAACCCATGATAATACCAAAACCACCAAAGAGAAGAAGAATGAAGAGAAAAATGCCGGCCAGAACATAGACATTGGGAAGAAGAATATTAACCAGGGTGCCTAAATTAGGAAAAATCTCTGCAATTCCTTTGCCACCCAAAAACTTAAATTGTTCACCGATATTAACCCCTTCTTGAGCTAAAACTGGGTTAATCATGACTTCAGTCTAGCAATCTCAATTTCTAGTGTCAACCTTTCTGAAGGGAAAGAGATTAATTTTGCGACTTAATATATACAGATGGAAGCTAAAACCTATTTAGCTGATTATTCTCGTCAAGCAGAAGAATTTCTAGATCAATTTTTTGCTCAAAAGGAAAAAGAAGCTTTAAAAATTGCTCCTGAGACAGCCAAGTTAATGAACATCTATCGTAATTATATGCGAGGAGGAAAAATGGCGAGAGGAGCGCTAACAGTTTTGGGATATCGAATCGCTGGTGGAGACGGTTTAAAAACGATTTTGCCTGCTTCAGTGGCAATTGAAATTTTCCATAGTTTTCTCTTAATTCATGATGATTGGATAGATCAAGACAAAACAAGGAGGGGCAAGAAGACAGTTCACCAATTATTTGGCCAAGAGCATGGAGACCATTTCGGCGCTAGTATGGCCGTTATTTTAGGCGATGCTGGTGCTTTCTTGGGCTATGAACTAATTACTTCTTCATCGTTCCCAGAAAAAAGAAAAATCAGAGCCCTTCGTCTTCTCAATGAATTTTTATTAAAGACTGCTTATGGTGAAATTCTCGATATTAAATATGATTATTTACCGAAGATAACTTGGGAAGAAATTTATCTTGTCCGGAAGCATAAAACAGCCTATTATACTTTGGTGATGCCCCTTTCTATCGGAGCAGTTCTTGGGGGGGTCAAGCCTGCAAAATTGAGATTGATCGAGAAATATGGACTACCAATCGGGATTGCTTTTCAGCTTCAAGATGATATCTTAGGAGTTTTTGGCAATTCAGAGAAAACCGGTAAGTCAGCCGAATCTGATATTCGTGAGGGAAAAAAGAGCTTGCTCTATACTAAGGCCTTAGAATTAGCCAAAGCCAAAGAAAGAAAATATCTATTAGAACATTATGGGAAGGAAGGTTTAACCAAGAAAGAGATTGATAGAATTAGGCAGATTATCCAGGAAAGCGGTGCTTTAGCTTACTCTCAAGAAAAGGCTAAGGAGTTAGTTGAGCAAGGAAAAAGTTTTATTAATCAAATAACCAGTAATCAGGAGTTAAGAGATGTCATGGAGAGCTTGGCCGATTTTATGATTAAGCGAGAAAATTAGAATGGTAGAACGGCGGGTGAAGTTTCGATTATTGGTTGGGAAAGGCCAAAAGATTTGTTCTCTCGACCTTTGTTAAGAGGTGGAGTAAAGAAGATTTTGGGAGAGTGTCTTGACAATAATGTTTTTAATGAGATTGAGAACCTTGGTCAAAATGGGCTTTTGCCCCTCTCGATTCCTAACTTAAAAAAAGCGGAGGAGAATCTTTAGAATTAATGGAAAAGTTAGTTTTAGTTAAATTTGGAGGCAGCTTGATAACTGACAAAACAAAACCGTTCACTTCCAGGCCAAAAACGATCAGGCGGCTTTGCTTTGAATTGGCTAAAGCAAGGAAGAAGAAAGGCCAACTTCTAGTTGTTGGTAATGGTGGTGGTTCTTTTTCTCACCAGCCAGCGGTTGAATACCAAACAACTGAAGGAATTATTAATCAGGATTCTTATTATGGTATGGCTGTGGTTCAGGATACAGCGGCCCAGTTTAATCGGATGATTATTAAACAATTTTTGGATATTAAGGAGAATGCCTTTGGTTTAAACCCATCAAGTTTTATGATTAGTAAAAACGGTGAGATTAAAAAAGCTTTTTTGGAGCCAATTCTTAAGCTTCTAGGGCTTGGAATGTTACCAGTCATTTATGGCGATGTCGGTTTAGATGAAGAAAGTGGCTGTTGTATTCTTTCAACAGAGAAGATTCTCAATTATCTAGCTTTAAGACTAAAAGCCAAAGGTTATCAAACTGAAAGAATTGTCCTTACTGGCACTACTGCTGGAGTTTATGATTCCACTGGAAGAACAATTAGAAAAATATCTCCAAATAGATTTAAAAAAATAAAAAAAGAAATTGGACCTTCTGATGGAATTGATGTTACTGGCGGAATGCTTCACAAGGTTGAAGAGGCAGTCAAATTGGCTAAAAAAGGAATCGAAACCTGGATTATTAATGGCAAGATCGCTGGAAGTCTTGAAAAAGCCATTTTGGGCCAAGAGACAAAAGGAACATTGATCGAAAATAGACTTTGAATATTTAAAGTGATAAAATTCTGATTTGAAACCCAAGAGTAATTTTTATAAAATTAGAGAATAGGAAAATGGCTAAAAAAAGTAATAATATTCCTACTCACATTGCCATTATCATGGATGGTAATCGTCGGTGGGCGGCTAAAAAAGGTTTGGGCCCGATTGAAGGCCATCAATACGCAGCTGAAAAAGCAATTGAACCGATTGTTGAACGAGCCCTTGAAAAAGGGATTAAGTTCTTAACTTTCTGGGCTTTTTCCACTGAAAACTGGAAAAGAGATAAAAAAGAGCTTAAAGGCCTTTTTGAAATTTTCCGAAAAGGCTTAGAAGAGAAAACCGAAAAATTAGACCAAAAAGGAGTTAAACTTCAAATTTTAGGCGATATCGCCAAATTTCCTAAGGATATTGCCAAAAAAGCAATCGAAGGAGTTAAGAAGACAGCCAAAAACGATAAGATTACAGTTTCCTTTGCTTTAAATTATGGTGGCCGACCAGAAATCTTAAGAGCAGTTAAAAGAATGCTTGAGGAAAAGGTTTCTTCCAAGAAGCTAAATGAAACCATTTTTTCTTCCTATCTAGACACCAATGGTATGCCTGACCCTGATTTAATTATCCGAACCGGAGGTGAAAAAAGACTCTCTGGCCTACTGCCCTGGCAGTCAGTTTACGCTGAAATTTATTTTACTGATACTCTCTGGCCAGACTTTACTCCAAGCAAGTTTGATAGAGCGATTGCTGATTATCAAAAGAGAACAAGGCGTTTTGGTGGGGGCAAGTTTTCTGAATACAAAAAACAATCTTCTTAAAAGATCTCCGGCAAGCCAAAAACGACCTGAAGAATTTGGATAAGCCACCAAGAGGCAAAGATAATGATAAAACCAATAACCGCAAATAAGATTTTCTGACCACCTGATTTAAGTCCCTCAGGATTACCAACAGACATCATTAACTGAAAACCACCGATAATGAGCATTAAGAGCAAGCCCAAGCCAGCCAGAACATAAATAAAAGGGATGAGCATGGTTATAATCCTGCCAATAGTTAGACTGGTCCAGCCACCTATTTTGCCTGTCGAAGGAAAAAATTTTAAGAGATCGTCGAGGTTAATACTTAAGTCAACCCCATTTCCTCCATTGCCCCCTCCATTTTCAATCGGATAAGCCAGGACCTCTTTGACTAATTTGAATTTACTCATTTTTATTTTCCGAAACCAGGGATTTGTAAAATCTCGACTCCAATTAATTTTAATATAAAAACAGAGAAAATGATAAATAAAAGGCCAGTTAAAGCACTGGTGATTAATTCGCTGCCAGACTTCATTTTCTCTGGATTACCAGCTGAAGTCATGATTTGGAAAGCACCAAAAAGCATTAAAAGAAAGGCAATTCCTCCAGCCACACCCAAAGCAAGATTCAAGAGTTGCTGAATAAAACTTTGGAGGTTGTGGGGGTCAATATCACCAATCGCGGTGCGGATTGAACCTCCCTCACCACCACCAGGTCCAGGAGGTGTAATTTGAGGCACTGCAGCATCTCGGCAGATATTAGGTCCTCCTTGATATTCTGGCATGCAAGCCTTACATTCATCTGGGCATTGGGAGACGCTAGTGCAAGGACTACCACAAGATAATTGGGTTGGAGTAGTGCCTGCAGGCAAACAACAGGTATTTGGCAAGCGCCCCAGTTTTAAACAGTCCCAGGGGCCATCATCAATTTCTCCTTGACCACAAGCTGTCTTGCAGCTGCCTCCAGCGGCTTTACAATCTTCTCCATTTGCCGCTAGAGAAGTCTGATTAGAAATAGCGAAGAAAAGACCAAAAAACAAAAGAAAGAGAAAAATTTTCCTCATTAATTCAGTCTAGCATAGGGTGTCTTGCGGAGCAAGACTATAGAATTAATCTAATTGCTCCAATTTCTAATTGACCTAAATTTTTTGGTTATTGGATAATTAGTTGATTAAATGATTGGATTATTAGCTTCTGTGCTATAATTTGACTCAGAAATGAAGGTTTCAAAACTGCTTTACTACCCCATTGTTATATTACTGATTCTCTTCTCCATTTATCCAATTATCCATTCATCCACTTATCCAACCTTCGCTCGTGAATGCAATGAAGGCGATCCTCAACTTCAGGAAATCTGCCTTCAATTAAATAAATTAGAAGCAGAAAAGGCCAGTCTAGAAAAAGCGACGGCTGGTTTAGAGAGCTCGCTTCAAAACATTGAAGATAGAATTAATCTTATCCAAAGAGAAATTAATGCCGCCAATAGTCGTCTTAATCAATTGGCAACTGAAATCCAGGAGCGAGAAATTGAGCTTGAGGTTCAGAAAGAGTTATTAGCTGTTAAAGTCAGAAATTATTATATTAGCAATCATCGTTTCTCACCTCTCTTAATTTTCCTCTCTTCAAGTAATGCGGCCGAGATTACCCGTGAGCTTTTCTATCATCAATCAGCCGCTGATAAAGATAAAGAGATTATTGTCGAAATTGGTCAAAACTTGCTTGATTTAAAAACTGACAAAGAAGATTTAGAAAGCCGGAAAACTAGCTTGGCCAGTCTTCAGGCAGATCTAGACAGACAGGCAGAGCCTTTGAGAAAAGACTTGGAAGGAGCCAAGGCCTACGAGCAACAACTCTCTGCTCAGATTGCTGAGCT
>CAYFQP010000016.1:0-8832 GCA_964345375.1 uncultured Gammaproteobacteria bacterium
GCCTTGGTTAAATCAATTTTCTTATCCCAACGAGCGTAGATTTTTAAATGGCCATTCTTGGTATCTAGCCGGGCGACTAAGCAATAACCTTTTTTCTCGCCCAGAAAAAGGACGCCATCATTTTTAGTTTCTAAGGCAATTGCTTTTCCCCATTGAGTCTTAAACTCTTTTCCTTTTTCTAGTTCTTTTTCGGCTTTGACTTTTTCCTGAAGAATTTTCCAACCACCATCAAGAGCCTTCATCCCAAAATTAATAATCCTCTCACTCGCCTCTTCCTCGCCACCACCAACTCGCTTAAAGCCTTCTAAAACCAGATGAAGCATTAACTCGTAACGGTCATTATCTGCTTCTGGCCAAGTAAGATCTCGAGCATGATCAACCTGGTTGACAATCTCGATTAAGCGCTCAATCGCTTTATCTTTTTTTCCAGTTTCTTTTTTAAGATAATCCCAGACAAGGGAGGCGGCACAAATATATTCATTGGTCTGATGGTGGTCAAATTTACCTCGGCCAGTATCAACATAGAGAACATCGGGATCTGAATCAACTGGTTCATCATCAAGAGTATAATCTCCTGGCGGACTAAATTTTACTTCTGCTTTTTTCCAACCGGGCAGAAATCTTTTAATCAACCAAACCGCAGTCAGAGCATCTAAATCAGGATTAAAATGGGTGACAATTTTCTTTGTCATCAAGAGAAGTTTAACTTTTTTCGAGAAGATTAACAAGAATCTTAGCGAGTCTATCAGGATCGTGGCGGATTAATTTGCCCCCATCAACAAGCTGACGAGAAACAACTTCAATTCCTTTAATACTTTTCCTGTTAAGTTTAACCGGTTTTGACTTATATCTGGCGTACCAACGAGAGGTCGAGATAGGTAGTTTCATTTTTTTGTTAACAATAATTGTCTCTAATCTCCCTGAAGCCGAACCTAAATATCTCTTAATTTCTCTGACAAAGTCTGAAACTCGGTAATTATCAGTTTCGCCATGCTTGGTCATCAAACCAACAATAAAAACCAGTTTCCCCTTAGATTTCTTAATGGCTCGATTAACTCCTTTAACTAAAAGATTGGGAATAATACTAGTAAAGAGATCCCCTGGACCTAAAACAATCAAATCTGCCTTCAAAATCGCTTCTTTTGTTTTAGAAAAGATTTTTCCTTGGGGATTAAGAAAGACTTCTCCTAAAGGAACGTTAGGTCTAATCCGACGAACATCAATATTAGTTTCACCATGGACAACCGTGCCATCCTCTAAAACGCCATGAAGATGAATATCATCAAGGGTGACGGGTAAAACATGACCAGAAACATCCAAAATCCTTTCCGCTTCGGCAATAGCCAGGTCAGGCCGACCGGTGATTTGAGTTAGGGCGGCTAAAAGGAGATTGCCAATCGAATGGCCAGCAATCCCCTCACCATTATCAAAACGGAATTCAAAAAGTTCTTTTAAAGTCTTCTTAGAAAGAGGCAAATTGGAGAGAGCAATTAAGGCCCGACGAATATCTCCTGGAGGGAAAATGCCAAAGTCTTGGCGAAGACGACCAGAAGAACCACCCGAGTCGCTCATGGTAACAATGGCAGTCAAATCAACCGGATATTTCTTAAGCCCAGCCAAAACCTGGTAGGTACCAGTGCCACCACCAATGACGACTATTCTGGGCTGTCTTTCCTTCATTACTTAAGACGCCTGCCCACTTCTCCTAAACTCAAAAGTTCAGTCTTCTTCTTGTCTCTTTCCTTCCACTCAACTTTCTCTTTAGTCTTTTCGGAAACCACCAATCTCACCGGAATGCCAACTAGATCCGCATCTGTGAATTTCACTCCTGAAGAAACTTCTTCTCGGTCATCATAGAGAACTTCAATGCCTGCTTTTTTAAGCTCTTGATAAATCTTCTCAGCTTTTCTTTGACTGACCGAATCAGCTGCAATTAAATGAACCTGATAAGGGGCCACTTGTTTTGGCCAAATAATTCCCTTTTTATCATGACTGGCTTCAACAATCGTGGCCATCAATCTGCCCAGGCCAATACCATAGCAACCCATGACAATTGGCTTTTTCTTGCCTTTTCTATCAACATAATAAGCACCCATCTTTTCTGAATAAACAGTCCCCAATTTGAAAATATGGCCATTCTCGATTCCCCTAATAAATTTGGTTTTGTAACCACATTGAGGGCATTTCTTTTTCTCGCCCACAGCCTCAACATTGCCGGCCCAACCGCATTTTTCGCAAAAAACGATTTTATCCTCTCCAGTCGGGCAGGCCATCATGAACTCATGACAATATTCACCGCCAATGGCGCCACTCTCGGCTTCAACCGCGATAGCTTTAAAACCACACCCCTGAAAGATCTTTAAATAGGCGTGGTAGACCTTTTGATAATAATCATCAAGCTCTTTTTCTGTTTCATGGAAAGAATAAAGATCTTTCATCACAAACTCTCTGACTCTTAAAAGACCACCGGTCGAACGCATTTCATTCCGAAACTTGTTTTGGATTTGATAAAGATAAAGAGGTAAATCTCGATAGGATTTGATTAACCGAGAAACTAAATCAGTAATCACTTCCTCATGAGTCGGCCCTAAGGCAAATTCTTTGTCATGGCGATCCTTTAATTTCAAGAGGGGCGGTTCCATCTTGTCCCAACGATCAGATTTTTCCCAAAGTTCTTTAGGTTGGAGAGTCGGTAAAAAGACTTCTTGACCACCAATTAAATTCATCTCTTCCCGAATAATCTGGGCAATTTTTTGGTGAACTCGCCAGCCCAAAGGTAAAAAAGAATAAATTCCGGCCGCTACCTGGCGATCAATAAAACCAGCTTTAATGAGCAACTGATGAGAGATTGCTTCTGCTTCCCGAGGAGCCCTTCTTAAGGCTTTACCAAAAAGTTTAGAATAGCGCATTGTCTTGATTTTATCAGATTTTATCATTAGAAGCTAAACCAGACAAGGAGAGATTAAAAAGGAAGAAAATTTTTTAAGCCTGAAAGCCGAGAAATTAAATTACTTGTCTCAATGATTCTGGCAATGTCGTTTAAGGTTACCAGGAAAAGCAAAAACATTAAAATCGCAATTCCGATCGTGTTAACCCAGCGTTCAATCGAAGGTTTTGGCCGGCGGCCGGTGACTAGTTCATAGCCAATAAAAACTAACCTGCCTCCGTCCAAGGCTGGAAAAGGTAAAATATTAAGAACCATTAGGTTAACCGAAAGAATGCCTAGAAATTGAAGAACAGCCAAATAGCCACTTTGAACAGCCGTACCGGTAAATTGGAGAATACCAACTGGTCCGGCAATATCTCGGGGAACTTCACCTCTAAACAAACGGCCAATCATATTAACAACGAATTCTAAAATCAACTGCGTCCAGGCAAAAGCCTCCTTAAACCCCTCAATCGAGCCCCGAATCGGCATCTGCCAAAAGGGATAAAACTTCATTTCTGTCTGAGAAATAACCACCCCTAAAGGACCTTCTCCTTCAGGCGGATTCTTGCGAGGAACAACTGAAAAGGTTAAACTCTCTCCTTCTCTTTCAACCTCAATCACCATCTCCTGGCCAGCTTTTTCTTCAGTTAATTGGATAAAGGATTCATTATTTTTAATTTCTTGACCATCAACTCTAATAATCAAATCATTGGTCTTTAAGCCTGCTTTAGCAGCCGGCGAATCCTCGGCGACAGCAACAAGAGAAACTCTGTCTGTTTTAGTGGGAATACCTATTTTCGTGTAAATAACTGAGAAAGCAACCACCGCCAAAAAGAAATTCATTAAAACTCCGGCCAGAAGAACAGCTGTCCTCGCTTTCTTTGATTTAGAATAAAAGGTTTTCTCTTTTTCTGTTTCAGCCACTTTTTCTCCTAACTCTTCTCCAAGAATTTTAACAAAACCGCCAATCGGTAAAGTATTAATTGAATAAATTGTCTCACCAATCTTTTTACCCCAAAGCCTAGGCGGATAGCCAAAGCCAAATTCCTCAATCTTCATCCCTGTTTTTTTGGCAACAATAAAGTGACCAAACTCGTGAACAAAAACAAGAATACTTAAAATAACAATGAAAGCAATTATAGTTAAAAGCACTTTAAATAATTAAACTTTAGTTAATTCCTCCTCTTTCTTCTTGCCCATTTCTTCAATTTTTTCCGAAAATTCATCGGTGATTTTTTGGAGTTCTTGTTCAGCCCGAAATCTTTCATCATCAGTAATCTCTTTGTCTTCAAAAGCTTTTTTGATTTCTACCATTTTCTCCCTTCTAATCATTCTAAGACTTGTTCTGACATTTTCTAGAAGTTGGCTAAGGAGTTTAAGGAATTCTTTTCTTCTTTCGGCTGAAAGAGGGGGAACATTAATCCTAATCATCTCGCCATCAATAATTGGCGTAAAACCAATATCAGCTTTACTGATTGATTGACGAATCTCACCAATTATCGAACTATCCCAAGGTTGAAAAGTAATTGTCTTTGGGTCTGGACTACTAATTGTTCCTAATTCAACCAGTTTTAATTTTTGACTGCCTCCATAAACCTCACAAATAATATTCTCTAAGACTGAAGGAGTGGCTCTATCTGTCCGGAGAGCGGCTAATTCCTGACGAAGAAAGTCAAGAGTCTTTTCCATCCTCGGTTTAACATCACTAACTTCCATAATTTAATTAATTAAACTGAAAATCTCTTAAACTCTTCAATCTTAATGTTTTCTCCGAACTTGGCAATGTTCTCGTCAATTAAATCTTGAATCGTTTTTTGATCATCTCGAATCCAATTTTGTTTTAATAATTCTTTAGTGTCCTTTGGTTCCATCGCCGTTACTTGCATGGCTATTTCATGGGCCAATTTTTGGAAATCAGGATTGCGGGCAACAAAATCAGTCTCGGTTGAAAGAACAACCACCGCTCCTTTTGTTTTGTCAGCATGAATATAGCTGATGACCACACCAGCTTTAGTTTCTCTGGTCTTTTTCTTAACTGCTTTTTCTAAACCCTTTTTCTTAAGAATCTCAACTGCCTTTTTTTGATCACCTTTGGCTGAATTAAGAGCATTCCGACACTCAATAATCGGCGCTCCAGTCTTTTCTCTTAATTTTTTAACTTCGTCAATCTTTGGTTTGGTCATTTTCTTTTTCCTTTTTTTCTTCTTTCTTCTTTTTTTTCTCTGTCTTTTTCTTGCCTATTGCCTGACCGATTTTTCTGACCACCAACTCAATTGATTTAACCGCGTCATCATTAGCTGGTATTACATAGTCTACCAAATCAGGATTAGAATTGGAATCAACTAAGGCCACTACTTTAACGCCTCTTTTCTTGGCTTCTCTGACGGCCGCGACTTCTCTTTTAGTATCGATGACAAATATCGCCTCGGGTAAATCTTCTAAATCTACAATGCCACCAAAGAGTTTTTCTAAACGAGCGATTTCTCGATCAATTAAAATTCTTTCTTTTTTAGTCAGCTCTTTATATTCTCCCTTCTCTCTTTTCTCTTTCATTTCTTTTAATCTTTCAATTCTTTTCTTTATTTCTTCCCAATTGGTAATCGTTCCTCCCAACCATCGCTGACTAACGTAAGGCATACCAACTTCTTGAGCAACTTCCTCAATAATTCCTTTAGCCTGTCTTTTCGTCCCCAAAAAAACAATTATTTTGCCTTTTTTACTCAATTCCTTAACATATTCCATTGCCGCTTCTAGACCCTCTTTGGTCTTGGCTAAATCAAAGACATGAATTCCGTCTCGAGCCGTAAAAATGTAAGGCTTCATCTTAGGATGCCAACGACTTGACTGGTGGCCAAAATGACAACCAGCCTCAAGCAGATCCTTTAAGGTAACACCAACTTTTGCCATTGGAAAAATTAATCCTCCTTTTTCCTCCATCCGACCAGGAGACTCAGGAGTCTAGCCGGATGTGCGTAATTAAGATAAGTTTAACAGATTCTCAGCCTGATTTCAAATCCTCGCACCCAAGAAGTTCTTCCATCTCATCTTTAATCTCACCACAAAATTTTTCATCTTTAATTTCTTCTAAGTTAATTCTGACATTTTCCAAAGCGCCATAAACAGCTGAAGTAGCTAATTCAATCCCTACTCTGACATCAGAAACAGCCTTTTGGTTGCCTTCTTTAGTACAATAACTGGCTAATTTAACCACCTCGACTGATTTTTCGGCTGTTCGCAAAGGCAAAAGGGCGGCTTCCTTAAGAGCTTCTTGGATTTTCTCTTCTCTTTTGATCCGATAGGCTTTCATCACCCTCTCAAAGGCCTGACAATCTTCATCAGCCATTCTTAAAAGTTCTTTTTCTAATTGATTTGCTTTCTTTTCAATCTTCTTGAATTCTCCTGCTTTTTCTCGTTTTTGACTTAATATTGCTACTTTACTAACCAAAGCCGCGCCAGTTGCTCCTGCAAGAGCAGAGGCTGCTCCACCGCCAGGAGTGGGTTTTTTAGATGATAAATCATTCAAAAAATCCTTAATTTTTTGATCCTTAATCTGCATTTTACTAGGAATTACTCCCAAATCTTGGTTTCTAAAATCTGGGTCTTTTTAAAGTCAGGTGATTGAAGAGTTTTTTGGACTAAATCAACTAGAGCAGCTAGAGGAACTAAACCGTAAATCTCGGAATTAATAACTTTAATTCTTTTCTTCTTGGCTTCTTCCTGAATTTTTTCAAAAACTTCGGCCATGTTTGTCTTCTCAAAATCACAAAGGTTCATTGAGACCTGAACATAACCTTTGTCTTTGATTTCAAAACCCATTGCCTTAACGGCGGGAAAACCGCCGTCTTTTTCTCGGACTTTTTTTGCAATCTCTTTGGCAATCTGAACATTCTTACTATCTAAATTAACATTGTAGGCAATTAAGAATTTCCGGGCACCAATAACAATCGCTCCAGCGGTCGAATGTAATTTAGAAGGACCAAAATCAGGCTTTCGTTGAGGATTGGCCTTAATTTCTTCCTTTAAACCTTCATACTGACCTTTACGAACATCAGCTAAGTTAACCCTGCTTGATCTGGTAGCGGCGGCTTCATATAAATAAACTGGTATTTTTAATTCTCTGGCTACCCAACGACCCAGAGTTTTTGACATCCGGATACATTGATCCATGGTAATCCCAGAAATCGGGATAAAAGGAACAACATCAGTCGCGCCAATTCGAGGATGCTCTCCTTGATGCTTTTCCATATCAATCAATCTGGTCGCTGTCCGAATCATCCGAAAAACAGCATCAAGCATTTGTTTGGGATCACCGACTAAAGTAATTAAGGAACGATTATGGTCTCGATCCCACTCCATATCTAAAACTTTGACTTTTTTGAAACGACTGGCAGCGGCAGCAATTTTCTTAATGACTTCTGGCCGGCGTCCCTCGGAGAAGTTAGGAACGCACTCAACAATCTTATCCATTGGAAATATTATAACACACCAAGGCTAACTAGCCTTAATCAACTGGGGAGGACTCATCTCTATTAAACGACCTTGAATAAGGATCAAGGTCACTACCGCCTTCAGGTAAAACGGATTCGAGTTCTTTTAAGATTGGTTTTACTTCTTCAATCACTTCTTCTACTCTTTCTGATTTTGCTTTCGAAAGGTGGCGTTTTAATAGGGGTAAAAGTTGCTCCATTTGATTGATAAAAGCAAGAGAGACTCTAATCGGACTTTTAATGGAGAAAGGCGAGTCGTCTTCTCCTAACTTGCCCTCATTAAGCAAGCGGATTACTTCTTGAACATAGTGAATCCTTTGCCAAATAGCCTGAATGTATTCTTGCGCCACTGTCCTCCGAATCAAAACTCTTCTCATTGCCTTCACTTGAGCTTCGGTAAATATTTCAAGCATTGTTTGGCCAGATGTTATGTTACCAATATAGTTTGTTACCCAAGCACGAAATTCCTCGACTGTCTGATTCTGGACCATAGCCATTTTCATTACCCAGCCTAAGTTTTCTTCACTTATTCCTATATCTATAAGCCGGTCAATCTCAAGCGCTTTTCCGTAAACAAGGGCTCCTTGTTCTACATATCTCTGGATATCTAGGGGAAGCTCACAAAACTTAATCGCCTTTCTAATCGTACTCTCGCATCTGCCAACCTTCCGGGCAAAAGCCGCTAAAGGGTATTTTTCGTTTACTTCTCTTAAAATTGTAAAAAGATTATAATGAAACCTTGCTTCTTCATGGACGGGAATCTTCATATGGGTATTTTCTGATGCCTGGAGAAAAATGGCTTGAAGGGGGGGAATATCGATACCGCGCCGAACTTCAATTAATCGATTAGGGAAATGGCACTCAAGACAATTTTTTCCATTATGCTCTTTATCACATCCCTCCTCCTCAAGATATCTGAGAGCTCGATATCTTCTCTCTCCAGCAATGAGAATATAAAAAAAATTTTTTCCCTCTTCAACACAGCTCTTTAAGTCCCCAGTCTTTAATTCAGTTTGCCAAAGACGATTAATTACTTCCAGATAATCTCCACAATTTTCATCACTAAGGCGGGCAACATTTAATGGGTTTATTAATCCATTTTCGGCAATGCTTAAGGCAAGCTCTCTTATCTCCCCAAAGGTTCGCCTCGGTTGAGGAAGAACATTAATTACATCAATAGGTATCTCTCCTCCTTCATAATGCCACTTTTCTCCTTCTCTTAACAATAAAGCCAATTCCTCTGGGGAACAGCTACCTCTCTGCTCTGGTGGATATTCAGCGTTTAATGCCATATCATACTCACTTCTTCACTCTCCTAAACTTCCCTCTTCCTTTAATTAACCTAATAATATCTTCGGTGATTTCTCTGGGGTCTCTTTCCCCATCAACTGTATAAAGATAGAAAGGATATTTATT
>CAYFQP010000017.1:0-3505 GCA_964345375.1 uncultured Gammaproteobacteria bacterium
TGGTTGGGAGTTGTCCAGGGAGAGATTAACCGGACGCGGGCTGAAGAGCAGAGTTTAAAAATCCGGAGAATAGCCGCCCCCCGGGGAATTATTTATGACCGTCATCATCAGGCTTTGGTTGAGAACTTACCAGTCTATAAAATCTGTCGGGAAAAAGAAGAAGACTGCCGAATTATTAGTCGAGATCAAGCCCTTAAGTTAGAAGCTAATAATCAAGACGCAGACCTGGTCATAGAAATTGGTCGTTATTATCCTTATGGTCAGGCCTTAGTCCATGTTTTGGGTTATTTGGGCGAGGTTAATCAAGAAGAGGTTGACTCGGGTTGGCCCTTAGGCAGTTTTCGGGGCAGGACAGGGATTGAAGAGATTGATGATGATTTTATTCGGGGCAAAGATGGCGGTGATTTAATTGAAATTGGGGCTCAGGGTGAGGTCATCAGGGTAGTAGGTAAAAAAGAGCCAGAAAAAGGCGGTGAGATAGAACTCAATCTTGATCTTAATCTCCAGCTGGCCGCTTTTGAGGCCCTCAAAAAAAGAGGCCAAAGAGCAGCTCTAGTGGCCAGTACACCAGAAGGAGAAATTTTGGCTTTGGTTTCTTTTCCCTCCTTTAATCCCAATTCTTTGTCCGAAGCTGATCTTGAAAATCCAGACAAGCCGTTTTTTAACCGGGTTATTTCCGGCGCCTATCCACCCGGTTCGACTTTTAAGATTATTACTGCCGTTGCTGGCTTGGAAGACAAAAAAATTGATGGCCAGACAGAGATGGAAGACCCAGGAGAGATTGTTATTGGTCAGTATCGCTATGCCAATTGGTATTTTACTCAGTATGGAAGGACTGAAGGAATCATCAATCTTGTTCGGGCGATTAAGCGCTCGACCGACACCTATTTCTATAAAGTAGGTGAAATGGTTGGGGCCCGGCGGCTAATTGATTGGGGTAAGAACTTTGGTTTAGGAGAAAAAACAGGCATTGATCTTCCTGGTGAGATCGCTGGTTTTTTACCTGACCCCCAATCAAGTGACTGGTTCTTGGGCAATACTTATCATCTTGCCATTGGCCAGGGTAGTTTGGGAACAACTCCTCTTCAGATTAATGTGATGACAGTCGTGATTGCCAATCAAGGTAAGCTTTGTTCACCCAGAATAGTAAAAGAAACTCAAGATTGTGAGGACTTGGGCTTAGAATCAGAGACTCTAAGATTAATTAAACAAGGAATGAAGGAAGCCTGTTCGCCAGAAGGGACCGCTTTTCCCCTTTTTGATTTTGAACCTCAGGTGGCTTGCAAAACCGGAACAGCTGAATTTGGTGATCCTCAAGATAGGACTCATGCTTGGTTGACTGCTTTTGCTCCAGTTGATAAACCAGAGATTGTGGTCACCGCCCTTGTTGAAGCTGGGGGTGAGGGCTCTTCGGTTGCTGCCCCGATTGTTAAAGAGGTGATGGAGGCTTATTTCAAGAAATAAATTTTTACAATGATCTTGAGGATATTTTGACAGAATTAGATTTAAAAGATAGGATAAAGAGACAAGATGGAGAGAACTAATGAAGAATCTGATTGTTGTTGAATCACCGACTAAGGCTAAGACTTTAGGTCGCTTTTTAAAAGGCGATTACCAGATAGTTGCCACCATGGGGCATGTTCGGGATTTGCCGGCAAAAAGAATTGCTGTTGATATTAAGGATGATTTTAAGCCGGAGTATGTTCTCATTCCTAAGAAAAAAGAAGCGGTTCAAAAAATTAAAGAAGCCTCGAAAAAAGCAAAAAAGATTTTAATTGCCACTGACCCTGACCGAGAAGGAGAGGCAATTGCTTGGCATCTGGCTCATCTTTTAAGGAAAAAAGAAGACGGTTTGGCCCGGATTGTCTTTCATGAAATTACTCAATCAGCGGTTGAGAGGGCCTTAGAAAATCCTCGGAAAATAGATATGAATTTGGTTAATGCTCAACAGGCTCGGCGGATTTTAGACAGGATAGTCGGCTACAAGCTTTCACCCCTTCTTTGGTTCAAGATTCGTAAAGGTCTTTCGGCTGGCCGAGTCCAATCAGTGGCTGTTCGTTTGGTGGTTGAGAGGGAGAGAGAGATTGAAAAATTTGTTCCTGAAGAGTATTGGGAGATCTGGACTGAATTAAGAAAACATTTAGGTGGCAAGCTGCCAGACGCGCCTATCTTCTCAGCTAAGTTAATTAAGAAGAATGGTAAAACTATTAAGGTTGAAGATAAATCTAGCGCCGAAGAGATTGTCAAAGAACTGAAAAAGGCTGGTTATGAAGTGGCCGAAGTTATTCAAAAAGAAGCCAAAAGAAATTCGGGTCCACCTTTTATCACCTCAACCCTTCAGCAACAAGCAGCCAATCGACTGGGCTGGACACCGAAGAGAACAATGCGGGTTGCCCAGAAACTATATGAACAGGGCTTAATCACCTATCATCGAACAGATTCAACCAACATTGCCCAAGAAGCCTTAATGGCAGCCAGAAAATTGATTAAAGAAAAGTATGGTCAAGAGTATTTAACTGAAAAAACAAGGATTTTTAAAACCAAATCTAAGGTTGCTCAGGAGGCTCATGAAGCCATTCGACCAACCCAAGTTAAACAAATAGAAGCAGGCGAAGGTGAGGAGAAAAGACTTTATGATTTAATCTGGAAAAAATTCATTGCCTCCCAGATGGCGGCCGCAATTTTTGATGAAACTAAAGTCCGAGTGTTGGCCACGGGTAAGGTCAATCATTATTTACTAGAAGCAATTGGCCGGGTAATGAAATTCAAGGGTTGGATGCTTGTCTATGACAAGGTTAAAACCAAGAATGATGAAGAAGAACTACCTCAATTAAAAAAGGCTGATGAGCTTGATTTGGTTAAAATTAAACCAGAACAGAAATTCACCCAGCCACCACCCCGTTACAATGAAGCCAGTTTAATCAAGGCTTTGGAGGAATATGGCATTGGTCGGCCTTCAACTTATGCGCCAATTATTTCGACTATTCAGGAACGGCAGTATGTTGAGAAGATAGAAAAACGTTTTCAACCAACTTCTTTAGGGATAGCGGTCAATGATTTTTTGGTCGAGTATTTTTCTGAAATTGTCGATTATCAGTTTACTGCCCAGATGGAAGATGACTTAGATGAAATCGCTGAAGGCAAAAAGGAATGGGTGAGAATTTTAAAAGATTTTTACAAGCCTTTCGGAGAAAAAGTCAAGACCGTCTCAAAGATTGCTGAGAAAGTACCGGTCCAGACAGAGGCAACAGATGAGACTTGTCCAGAGTGTGGAGCGACCTTGGTTATCCGGATTGGCAAGTACGGTAAGTTTTTATCTTGTTCCAAATTTCCAGAATGTAAATTCACCAAGCCTTATTTAAGAGAAGCTGGTTTTGATTGTCAAAAATGTGGCGCCCCAATGGTCATCAAAAAAAGCAAAAAAGGCAAGACCTTTTATGGCTGTTCTCGTTGGCCAGATTGTGATTATGCCACTTGGCGAAAGCCAAAAAGTCCTCGTTGACAA
>CAYFQP010000018.1:0-23617 GCA_964345375.1 uncultured Gammaproteobacteria bacterium
GTAATTCTCAAAACATAAGAAACAAGCGAGCCAGCCACTGAGCCTCTGCCTGGACCAACCCTGATTTTCTTTTGTTTAGCCCAGTTGACAAAATCGAAAAAAATCAAAAAGTAGGTAGCAAAGCCTTTTTTGCTAATTATTTCGATTTCATAATCAAGTCTTTCAGTGATTTCCTTAGTCGGTTTTGGAAATCTTTTAGGTAATTCTTGATAGACAACCTTTCTAAAATACTCTTCAACTTTCTCATCTTCAGGAATGGGAAAATAGGGTAAAATCCATTTGCCAATTTGAATTTCAACTTCACACTTCTTGACAATTTTCTGAGTATTCTCAAGAGCATCAGGATAATCTTTAAATAACTTACTCATTTCCTCAGGGCTGCGCAGATAGAAGTCAGGCGAATCAAGCATGGTTAGCCTGTCTTTATCCTCAATCTTCTTCTGTGTCTGAATAGCTAAAAGAGCATCCTGAGCAACCGCATCTTCCTGGCCAACATAGTGGACATCATTGGTGGCGACCAAAGAAATGCCTAGTTTTCGGGAGAACTTAACCATTTCTTTATTAGTTTTCTCCTGATCAGCAATTTTAGGATGAACCTGAATTTCCAAATAAAAGTCATCCCCAAAAATTTCAAGAAATTCTTTAACTCTTTTTTCAGCCTCTTTTTTTCTTCCCTCTCTTAAAAGAGTGGGAATTTCTCCATCTAAACAAGCAGTCGTCGCGATCAAACCTTCAGCGTGCTCTTTTAGAGCTTCAATGTCCAACCGAGGTTTATAGTAGAAACCTTCTAAATGGGCGATTGTCGTTAATTTCATTAGATTCTGATAACCGACGTTATTTTTGGCCAAAAGAAGGAGGTGGTACTGGTCAGCGTCTATCTTCGGTTGTTTATCAAAACGGGAACGGTGGGCCATGTAAGCCTCAACCCCAATAATTGGTTTAATTTCATCATCCAAACAAGTCAGATAAAAGGGAATCACTCCGTACATGGCACCATGATCAGTAATCGCCAGAGAATTCATCCCCAATTCTTTAGCCCTTTTGACTAACTCATCAATTTTGGAAAGACCATCAAGAAGAGAAAACTCAGTATGAACATGAAGGTGAGTAAACTTAGCCATGTTATTCGACCATCCCTAAAACACCGCCACCTTCTTCATTAGAAATGATATTACTACTTTCTTTGGCGGGGTAAAATGCTTTTTTATTAATTCTTTCAGTAAATTTTTCTTGATCGTCGCCTGGCCGCCACTCGCCTCCACCAACACTAATTTTAATTTTTAATCCATCCACTGGAGGGAGACTCTTAACTTGATTGATGATCTCTAAACCAGTCTCTTTACTCTCTGCCAAACTCTTTCTTGGAATAATAAGAGCAAACTCGTCGCCGCCAATCCTTGCCGAAAGACTACCTTCAGGACCTGTTTCCTTTATAGAGGCAGCCACGGCCTTAATAACCTTATCTCCAGCATTATGTCCGAATTGGTCATTGATCTCTTTTAATCCATCAATATCAAAAACCATTACTGTCAACTTATCACCTGCTGTCTCGGCTTTTTCCAACAAGATCTTTAAAACCTCATCAAAGCCTCTTCGATTAAACAGTCCTGTTAAGGCGTCATGGTCAGAAAGCCATTGTTCGGCAGTCGTCAAGCCCCCGACAAGCTCAAGATATTCCTCTCTGGATAAACGTCCTTTTTCATATTCGGTTAGTAATTTGCCATGAAGATTTATCCACTCCTCTCTTCTTTCAAAAAATCTTTCATCAACTTCAAATTCTTCAGGAAACTTCTCAACGAATCTTCTTAATCTGTTTACCTCTTCAGGTATTAGAGAATCAGCTGTTTCTTCCTCAATCATTAGTTTTAAATATAACTTGACTACTTCAACTTTTCAAGAAGTATTTTTCGGGTTTGGTTGGGGTCTGCCTGCCCCTTTGTTTTTCTGGCCACTTGGCCTACCAAAAACTCAATAACAGTTGTTTTTCCTTTTTTAAAATCTTCAACTGCTTTTTTATTTTCTCTAAGTACTTCACTAACTACCTTCTTAACTTCCTTAAGGGGTAGTTTTACTTTTCTCTTTTGCTTGACTAAGTATTTAACCAATCCTTCAGGTGAGTACTGATTAATATCGATTCTTTTATTGATAATCAGATTGGCAATCTCTTCTGGTTTAAGCTCTTTCTTGCCTTTTTTAACAGTCTTTTCAAAAAACTCAACTGTTTTTAATGACCTTGAAAGGATTCTGGCATAGTCCTCGGATAGTTGATGAGTCTTGATAAGCTTTTCTTTCTTCTCCTCAGGTAATTCAGGCAAAGATTTTCTAATCTTTTCAGTCTCTTCTTTTTTCCACCTAATCGGTGGTGTGTCTGGCTCAGGGAAATAGCGATAATCTTGAGCTTCTTCCTTAACCCTCTGAACAAAAGTAATTCCCTTATTTTCATTAAAACCCCTTGTTTCCAAACCAAGCTTTTTGCCTGAGTCAAGAACCTTTTTTTGGCGTTCAATTTCGTAATTAAGGGCTTTGATTACAAACCTAAATGAATTCAGGTTTTTAATTTCTACTTTATAATCAGGTAGTTCTTGAGAGTCTTTTTTTCTTAAGCTAATATTGGCTTCAAGCCTCATCGAGCCTTTTTCCATCTCACCATCAGAAACACCAAGATAGCGAAGAAGTTGTTGAAGTTTTTTTAGAAACTCTTTTACTTCAGTTGTTGTCCTTAAATCAGGTTCAGTGACAATCTCCATTAAAGGCACACCAGACCGATTAAAGTCAATTAAGGTCACCCCTTTACCTCTGACTGTTTTATGAAGAAGTTTTCCAGTATCTTCTTCTAAATGAACCCGGGTAATGCCAATTGTTCTCTTGTTTTCTAATCTAAAACTTCCTTTTTGACAAAAAGGTAAGTCGTATTGACTAATCTGAAAACCTTTAGGTAAATCAGGATAAAAGTAATTCTTTCGATCAAATTTAGAGAACAAAGGAACCTGACAACCCAAAGCCAAGCCTGTCAAAATTGTCCATTCAATCGCCTTTTTATTAGGAACGGGTAAAGCTCCAGGCAAACCTAAACAGACCGGACAAGTTTGAGTATTTGGTTTTTTTCCGAAATGGTCAGCCGGACAAGAGCAAAACATCTTGCTCTCAGTTTTTAACTCAACGTGAATTTCCAGGCCGATTATAGATTTGTAAAACATATTCCTTTTTAAGGCTTAAAAGGCCACCAGTAAGAAGAATCAAGGCAATCAGAGTTAAAATAGCCACTGGGCCGAAAAGGTCGGTCAACCCAGCAACAACAAAAAGAGGTAAAGCCGCAGAGATGGCGACAAAAGCTCCCAGAGCACCAAAAACCCTACCCCGAACATCAAAAGGAGTGTTTTCTTGAAGTAGGGTCTGAGCCGGCACACTGACTAGAACCATGCTTATTCCCAAAACGACCATTAAAACTGAAGAAAATAAAACTATCTGGGTTAAAGGAGCAATCAGGGCCAAAATCATTAAGGCCAATGAGGCAAGAAAAATTCCTCCGGTAATCAAAAGCCTTTTCCCCAATTTCTTGATTGTCCTTTCGACGATAAAAGCTCCTAAAAGAGCGCCAATCCCAGCCGGAAGGACAAGGAGAAGACCAGCGTCTTTAATGTCCATTAAAAGAACATCGCTGGCAAATGAGGGTAATAAGACCACGGCCGAAGCAATAATGATTTGAGAGGTAACATAGAGAATAATCGGAATTAATACTTTGGGTTCGTTTTTAATAAAAACATAACCCTCCTTAATATCCCTAACAAAATCCTCAAAACTGGTTTCAATGGTAATTCCCTTTTTAGGCTTATCTTTAGGCAGAAAGAAAATGGCTGTTGCGGCAATAAAATTAAAAACTGAAGCCAGGAAAAAAGGAACAGTATTGCCAAAAAACTTGATTACTGGACCAGCAATTGAATAACCAACTAAAAAAGCCCCGTGTAAAGTAAAGAGAAAAAGACTGTTCGCGGCTGGTAAATTATCTTTCTTGACAATAGCCGGAATGGTTGAGGCCTCGGCTGGAGTAAAAAACTCATCACAAATTGAATATAGTAAAACAATCGTGTAAATCGGCCAAATTTTATCACCAACCCCTAAATACAGAAGAACAATTAAGGCCTGAGAAAGATTAGTCAACAAAAGAACTTTTCTTTTGCTCATTAAATCGATAAAAGCACCACTAAAAAGGCCAAGAAAGACTGAAGGAGCTGCATAGGTAGCAAAAAAGAAACCAACGGCCACGGTTGAAGCTGTTGCCTCATAAATCCTGACAATCAAAACAAAATTGAGCATATTGGCAGTCAACTGGGAAAAGAACTGGGAAGTCCAAACTTTTGCAAAGTGTCTGTTTTTAATAACTTCAATAAAGGTTATTTTCATAATTGAAGCCTCCTTTGATGCCAACCAGTGGCTTGTTCATAAGCATAACCTACTTGGAAAAGCAATTCTTCACTAAACTGAGGCCCTAGAATTTGAATCCCGATTGGCAAACCATTAACAAAACCTCCAGGAATTGACAAACCAGGAATGCCGGCTAAATTAGCAGTCACGGCTAAAACATCTGAAAGATACATTTTAAGGGGATCGTCAATCTTTTCACCGATCTTAAAAGGAGGCGTTGGTGAAACTGGTGCAAGAATAACATCCACTTTAGAAAAGGCTTTCTCAAAATCTTCTTTGATTAAAGTTCTCACCTTCATTGCCTTTAGATAATAGGCTTCATAATAGCCAGCTGAAAGAGAAAAAGTGCCTAACATGATTCTCCTTTTAGCCTCATCAGCAAATTTGTCTCTGGAAAACCCGTATCTAATTCCATCATAACGAGCCAAATTAGAGGAAACCTCAGACGGTTGAATAAGATAATAGACAGCTAAGGCATATTTGGTATGAGGCAGGTGAATTTTAATTATTTCTCCACCCAATTCTTCCATCTTCTTAACTGCTTCTTCTGTCTTCTTCTTAACTCCTGCCTCTAACTCTTGATTAAAATATTCAGAGGGGATACCAATCTTCAAGGCTTTTAAGCCCTTCTTAATCTCTCGGGTATAATCAGCTACTCTGATTTTAGGAGTGGTCGCATCTTTCTCATCTTTTCCAGCCGTAATCTTGAGAATCAAGGCCGTGTCAAAAACACTCTTGCCAAAATGACCAATTGAGTCCAAGGAAGAAGCCATGGCAATAATCCCGTATCGAGAGACTCGACCATAGGTAGGCTTAAGACCGACTAAATTACAAAAAGAGGCTGGTAATCTAATCGAGCCCCCAGTATCAGTCCCGGTGGTGGCCAAACACATCTCAGCTGCCAGGGCAGCGGCTGAACCACTGCTTGAACCTCCTGGAACATAATCTAAATTCCAAGGGTTTCTGGTGACTCCATAATCCGAATTTTCTCCTGAAGAACCATGAGCCCAGGCATCAAGGTTAGTCTTGCCTAGAATAATTGCCCCTGCTTTTCTTAATCTTTCAACAACAGTTGCCTCATACTGAGGCAAATAATTATCTAAAACTTTAGAACCAGCTGTGGTCCTAATTCCTTTAGTTAAAAAGAGATCTTTAACGCCAAGAGGAATTCCTAATAAAGGCTTTCTTTTAAAGACATCTTTTTCCTGACTAATAATTCTATCTGCTTTTTTTGCTTGATCAATTGCCTCTTCTTCACAAACAGTGATAAAGGCATTAATTTTCTTTTCAACCTTCCTGATTCGAGCCAAACAAGCCTTGGTCAGCTCGACGGCTGAAAATTGCTTATTCTCTAAACCCCTTTGGGCTTCTTTGATGGTTAATTGATTTAATTCCACCTAAATTTCCTCGAAAATGGCCTTAACCTTAAATCTTCCTTGGTGTTTTTCCTTGGCTCCGGACAAAACTTGGTCCTGACTCAAACATTTCCCCTTCTCGTCATTTCGGAAAACATTTTCTAAACCAGTTACCTGACTGGTTGGCTTAATTTGTTTACTCTTTAATTCATTAAGAACTTCAACATATTCAAGGACGGCTGATAATTGTTTTTGAAACCTAGCCATTTCTTGGCGACTTAATTTCAAATTCGCCAATTGAGCTACGTGTTTTACTTCTTCTCTAGTCAATTTTCGTTTTTTCTTCATTTCATTTGCTTTAAGGATTTAATCCTCTCCTCCACCGGGGGATGGGTATTAAATAAACTAGCAAATTTAGCGGTTAATTCTTTTCCTTTAAAAGGATTGACAATATAAAGATGAGCGGTGGCCTTATTAGCTGCTTCCAGAGACTCTTTATCTTGACTGATTTTTTCCAAAGCTTGGGCTAAACCACCGGGGAAACGAGTTAACATCACGGCTGAAGCATCAGCCAAAAACTCTCTTCTTCTTGATAAAGCTAACTTCATCAATTGGGCAATAATTGGCGATAAAATCACTAAGACAATCCCAACTAAAAACAAAATTCCTCCCAAACCACTCTCCTTTCCTCTGTCCCTCCTCCCAAACCTTGCTCCCCGTAAAAGCCAATCAGCGATCAGGGTTACCATACCCACAAGAATGGCAACAATACTCATCAATCTAATATCATAATTCCTAATATGAGAAAGCTCGTGGGCAATCACTCCTTCAAGCTCGGTTCGATTGAGTTTTTTTAAAAGACCAGTGGTTGCACAAACAACCGCATGTTTGGGATCTCGGCCAGTGGCGAAAGCATTAGGGGCACTATCTTCAATGACATATAATTTAGGCATTGCAATTTGAGAAGCCAGGCTCAGATTCTCGGTGACTGTATAGAAATTAAAATCTTTGTCTCTCTCAGCTGGCCGGGCGCCAGAGATGGCTAAAATGATTTTATCCCCCCACCAATAACTACCAAAGCTCATCAAGCCAGCCAGAACCAGACCAACACCCACCATTCCTGGTCCATAACCTAATATTTCTGATAGAAGCCAGACAAAGAAACCAATAAAAACGACAAAAAGAACCATGATAATCAGGCTCCGTCTTTTATTCTGGTCTACCCGTTCATAAACATTAATCATTAGAGCTTAACCTTGGGAGTCTTGGTTTCTTTCTTTTTTACTTTAAGATGTTCTCCTTCCTCAGTCACTTTTAAACCTGGTAATTGGCCAAACTTAAAAATTCTGGCCACCAAATTTGAAGGGAAACTGACTATTTTAACATTAAAATCAGCAGTTAGATCAATCAACGTCCTTCGCGAATACATCACCTTGTCAGCCGTGTCTCTTAACTCATCCATTAGTTTAGCCACTGGCTTGGCGGCTTGTAATTCAGGGGTTGATTCAAAAACAGCCTGAATAGGCGCCAGAGCCGACTGCATTCTCTCACTCGCCTTAACCATTTTTTCAGTGCTCCCTGACTTGACCGCGCTGGCAACCGCCTTCCGGGCTTCGGTCAACTTACTAAAAACCTCTTTCTCATGCTTCATATAACCCTTAACTGATGAGGTCAGATTGGGGATTAAATCAGCTTGCCTTTTCAGCTGGTTACCAATTTCTTGAATTGAGGCTTTTATCCTTGTTTTTAAAGTGACGAACTGATTATAAAGAAACCAGATGTAAACGATAATACCAAAAACAGCAATAATTAAAACTAAAAAAATCGACATCCTCTCACCCCCTTTCAAAATAAAAGCTTTTTTAAAAAATAATGCTTTTTAAAATAAATTAAAATAAAAGCTTTTTTATTTTCCCAAAACTTAACGTGTTAATTATATCACCTCTCTCTGCCCAACCTCTTCTGGCAACAGAGACTCCAAAAGGCATTAAATCCATTTCCTCAACTGCATGAGCATCAGTATTAATCACTATTTTCACGCCTTTTTTAATCGCTTCACGAACCAAAGAATCCGGCAAATCTAACCTGGCTGGCCAAGCATTGATCTCTAGCCATTTTTGCTGATTTTTACAAAAAGAAAAGATCTTCTCCCAGTCTAATTCATAGCCTTCTCTTTTACCCAGTAATCTTCCAGTTGGATGACCTAGGATCTTAACCTTCTTGTGATAACTCAGTCCTTTTAGAACTCGCTTTGTCATCTTCTCCTTGTTCATCCGAAAACTACTGTGAACTGAAGCAACAACATAATCTAATAAATCAAAAGCTTTTTCAGGAAGAGCCAATTTTCCGTCTGGCCTGATATCAACCTCCAAACCATTAAAGACGTGTTTGAGTAATTTTTTACCTCTTGAGGAATTTAATTGTTCTATTTTCCTCTTTTTAGCCTGTATTAACTTTAATATTTGTTTTTCAGAATGTTGACTTAAACTAGGATTATGTTCACTAAAACCAAGATATTCAAAGCCCAGTTCCTTAGCTTTTTTAATCATTATTTCCATTGGATCAGTGCCGGGATCATGACTTTCTTCGATTGGAAAGTTTGAATGAAGATGAAAATCACCTTTAATTTCCTTAAGCTCAACTAATTTAGGTAATTTATTTTTCTGGGCAGCTTCAATCTCTCCAGTATTTTCTCTGATTTCAGGCGGAATGTAGTCTAAACCAAGGGTTTTATAGAAGTCTTTTTCTGTTTTAAACTTCAGTAATTTCTTCCCTTTTTTAATCCCGTATTCTGAAAGAGAGAGCTTCTTCTTCATGGCTAATTCTCTTAAGGCAATATTATGGTGTTTCGAGCCAGTGAAATGCTGAAGCAAAGCTCCATAAGAATCAATTGGTTGAACCATTAAATCAATTTGTTGACCTCCTTTAAGGAGAATTGAGGCTTTGGCTTCACCAGACTCCAAGGTTTTCTTTTTCTTGGGAAATGAAGTAAAGTGTTTAACCACCTCTTCAGGTTTATTGGTGGCCACGGCAATGTCAATATCTCCCACGGTCGCCACTCTCCGCCTTAATGAACCTAGAGGATCAGCCCTAACCACTGCTTTTGACTTTTTTAGCCAGTCTAGAATCTCTTTAGCCAACTGGTGAGCCTGAGGCAGAAGAATTCTCTTAGATCTCTTCTTGACTCCCTCAATTGCTTCTAAAATGGCTTTCTCCGACTCCTCTCCGAATCCCTCAATTTTTCTAATTTTACCTTCTTTAGCCGCTTTAGTGAGTTGAGTTAAAGCCTTTTTAGGGTCTTTAATCTTAAGTTTAAGACAGAGTTTATAGGCTGTCTTGGCTCCAACTCCGGGTAGATCAAGAAATTCAAACATGGCTGGAGGCAAGCCCTTAAAGACTTGATTAAAATGCTTTACTTTTCCAGTTCTAAAAAGCTCATCAAGATGAGAGGCAATACTGGTCCCAATTCCTGCCAACTGATCAAGTTTATCATCATCCCAAAGATCCTTAACTTCGCTGGTGGCATGTTCAACCGAGTCAGCCGCTTTCTCATAGGCAGCAATTCTGAACCGGTCTTCTTTTTTTACCTCATAGGCGGCGGCGACTGAGCGAAGAAGATGGCTGACTTCTTTATTAGAAAAATAATGACCTTTTTTCATCTAAGTTGATAATAACAAATCGTTGACGAAGCCTCAAGACTATGATATCATTCTGGAGTCAGGGGTTGTAGCTCAGTTGGCTAGAGCATCCGCCTGTCGAGCGGAAGGTCGCGAGTTCGAGTCTCGTCAGCCCCGCCCCTGCCAACTCTCCTGCCTGAAGGAGGTGAATCAACAAAAAGTGGACCTCAAAGGAATTTTAAAAAGATTAAAACTTTCAGAGCAAAATATCAGTATGATTCTAGGCGCCTTGGTGATTATTGTTATTGGCGCCTTAATCTTTAATTACTTCCGGGGGGTTGGCAAAAGAGAAGAAGCTCCAGAAACCCAGCCCACACCAGGAGAGATTCAACTTATCGAGGAAGAAGGCAGGTTAGTCCCTGAAGGTCTTCCTAAAACTCACCAAGTTCAAGTAGGTGAGCATCTCTGGAGTATTGCCGAAAAGTATTTTGGCTCTGGTTATAATTGGGTAGACATCGCCAGGGAGAACAATCTGGCTAACCCAAATCGGATTCTTGTTGGTCAAGAACTGGTTATTCCTAAAAGCGAAGTTATTGAACCAGTTGAATTGCCAGCCACCGGAGTCAAACCATCAATTACGGGCGATAAACACACTGTCCAAAAATCTGATAGTCTCTGGGATATTGCCGTTAGAGCCTATGGAGACGGCTACCAATGGACAAAGATTTGGCACGCTAATGAAAATCTTGTGAAAAATCCGGATTTGATTTATCCTGATCAAGTCCTGTCTCTCCCCCAATAGTAATTTTTCGGAAAAATCAGTATAATAAGGGTAGAAGCCTGAAGGTTTTTAGTGGAATTTTCAGATTGCGGGATTAGTTGAGTGGCTCAACATCACCTTCCCAAGGTGAAGACAGGGGTTCAATTCCCCTATCCCGCTCCCAGTTGGGACACGGCGGGCGCTCCGCCAGAAGCGCCCAGGGTTTTGCCAAGAAACATCGGATTAAGGCTAAAAGAGAGGGAAGAAAGTAGTTTAAATAGTAAACTACACCACTTCAAATAATTAAACAAGTATCATTGCCCCTTTTTCTTGTATTTCAATGCGAAAAGACCGGAGATAATAAAAAAGGGGATGAGTGTGGCTAACCACCATATAGTAAATTCTTTAATATCTTTTATTCTTTTGAAAAGATAGAGTTGCCACAATAATAACCAAGGAATTGGAGTTAAAGCAGAAATAATAATAAAGGGAATGAATCTCATATTTGTAAGTCCATAGGCATAAGAGATAAAATCATGGAGATGCCCTTGAAGCAGTCGAAGTAAAATCAAAGACTTTACGCCGTAGTCTTCTGTAAACTGGTCAATCTTCTCAATATTTCCTTTTCCCACCAGCTTTGTTACTAGTTTTCTTCCCCATCTTCTCGCAATCCAAAAGTTAACAGTTGCCGCGAAAAGAGCAGCAAAATAGGTGTAAATTTGGATTTTACTTCTAAAAAGGACGTATCCAGCAAGGAATATCGGGGTTCCGCTTAAAGGAGCGACAATAAATGTTGAAGCCATCATAAAAATATAGATAATAGGAGCCCAAAAGCCGGTTTTTTCTATAAAGCCAGTAATATCTTCAGGCTTAATTCTCGTTCCTAAATAAAAAATCCCAAGAGAAACTACTATAAAGAAAAATAAATAACGAATTAATTTTTTGGCTCTGGGGCTAAGTCTCAGTCTCATTTTAATCTAAGCTTAATTTTAACACAGATAAAAATTATGAGATTTTCTTTTGATCCTTGACAATTGCTTCTTCTGTTTGTAATACTGAAATTGCTGAGATTAACCGAGGGTTTTGTACTGGCCGATTCGGAAAAGGAACCCTCGGGTTTCTCAGCACCGGATCGGCCATTTTAGTGAAATGACTGCCCAAAAGATTAAATATTTTCTCTACGCCAGAAAATCAACCGAGACAGAAGAAAGACAAGCTCTGCTTATCCCGCTCAGAAGGGTCAAACATCCATTTTGATTAAGGCTTTTTTAATTCTCTCTTTTGCTTCAGAGGGAGAAATACCTAAAACAAAGGCCACTTCTTCTACTAAATGCTTAATTGAAAGACGGAAGGCATCTTTTTTGCTTCTTGAAAAGTTCCTATTCTCATCGCTCTTTTCCAGCCAAAGTCTCCTTAAAATTAAAACTGTTTTTTCTGGCCTATTAGTATTTAATTTATCTTTAACTTTAATAGTTTTAATGGGTTTTATTTCTTTAGGCTTCTGAGAAAGTTGTTTAAAAATGGCCCTCAATCTTTCTTTATCAATTGGCTTTCTTATTCTTGTTTTATCAATATTTTCTAAAGGAATGGAGTGGACAAGAGAGGGATCTTTGCCATCTTGAAAAAAAGGTTTATAAAAGATAGACCTTTTTCTATCACCATCAAGAGTCTCTTGTTTTTTTATTTTAAAGATTTTGAAGACTTGGCCAAACTCAACTATTTTGTCGCCAACCTTATATCCCGGTTTATCGTTCATTTCCTCTCAGCCTTTGACTTAAAAAGAAGTTAAAAATCCTCCCTAGGTATCAACAATTATAACAAAATTTAAGTCTCCCAACAAGGGCCTTTTTTCAGAAATACGCTAGCTTCAATTGCCGAGATTTGATAAAATATACTTGTGCTGGCGTAGCTCAACGGTAGAGCAACGGTGTCGTAAACCGTAGGTTGGAGGTTCGATTCCTCTCGCCAGCTCATGGCCAGAAAAACATATTCTCGACTAGCGAGAAGGCAAGAAAAACAAAATCTCAGACGAGCCTTTCTTTATATTCTGCTCGCTATTATTATCCTTGGCACCACTCTTTTCTTGGGTATTCCTGTCCTCATCAGAGTGGCTGTCTTTTTTGCTGAAATCCGGGGTTCTTCCTTACCAATCGAACAGACTGACGTTCTCCCTCCACCTCCTCCCCAAATAAATCTTCTGCCTGAGGCGACTGATAATCAATCAATTGAAATCTCTGGTTCAGCCGAGGCTGGAGCAACAGTCGAAATTTACTTAAACGATAAGAAAATCACGGCTGTTGTCAGTAACAATGACTCAGAATTTTTAACCGAAAAATTGAGGCTCGAAGAAGGAAGAAATTCTCTTTATGCGATTGCCATTGATAAAGCCGGCAACCAAAGCTCTTCTTCCCAAAAACAATATATCTGGTTTGACAATCAACCTCCAGAACTAACCATTAATTCTCCTGAAGACAGAGCCAGTTTCTATGGAGACCAAGAAAAATCAGTTACCATCCAAGGAAAAACAGAATCAGGAGTTAGTCTTACTCTCAATGACCGCTTAATAATCGTTAATGATGAAGGCGATTTCTCAACCACTTATTCCCTTAATCAAGGCGAGAACCAACTTAAGTTTGTTGCTCGAGACAGAGCCGGCAATAAAACTGAAACAGAAATTACTCTCATCTACTTTCCTTAATCGTTCCTAAAACCAGCCATAACCAAGCCATTACCCAAGGATAGAACAAACTGTTGGCAAAAAGAGAATGAATTAAAACAACTGAAAGACTAGCAAAGACAATCATCTTCTCAGGCTGGCTAATCTTTTTTAGGCTTAAAAACAAGGCTTTAACCCAAATCCAAAGATAACAAACCAAGCCAAAAATTCCGGTGGTGGCCAAAACAAAAAGTAAGCTCGAATCTGCTCCTGCGCCTGAATGGGAAACTTTTATTTCTTCTTTATCTAAATCAAGGTATCTTTCTTGAGCATAACGATAGGCATTGAAACCGACTCCAAAAAGCAAATTCTTCTCAGCAATCTTTAATGACTGCTGCCAATTAACCATTCTTGCCTGAATCGTACTTTCTCTTTCAAGCTTAACCCCTTCACCTCCAGGCCGAGGTAAAAGAAAAAGAGTAATTAGGCCAATAATAACAACCAAGCCAAAAAACTTAATTGATTTCTTCCACCAAGCAATCATGCCAGTAGTGATTAGATAAGCCAAATAGGAAGAACGAGAATAAGTGAGAGCTAAAGCAAGATAGGTTATTATTCCTCCAGCCATTAACCAAGTTTTCTTCTTCTTGTCCTCCCAAGCTCTAACAATAATCAAGATAAGACTAAAAACAAAGATTAAACCCAAAAATCCAGGGTCAAGAAAAGTGCCAATTAGGCGATAATAATGAGGGTCCCAACCATAAACCTCTAAAAACCGGGTATCTGGTAGAAAGAAGTATTGAACCAAACCAAAAACTGAGGCCACAACCCCAACCACTACTAATGAACTTATAAGATTTTGAACCTTCAGTTTTGAGCTTAGAATTAGATCGTAAATCACAAAATATAATCCAGCATAAAATACCCACCTGATTAAGTAGAGAAAGGCTATTCCCACTTCCCTACTTGATAGTAGGGGATTATTAATAATTAAAGACAAAAGGGCAAAAATCGAAAATACCAATATGGGTTTAGCTAAAGGGGGTGCGGAAAACCTACCCCTTCTGACGATTTTCCGCACTAGCCAAACTAGAACCAGCAAAGTTACAAGAATATCGGTCAAATAAAGATGAACCTCAGGAAAACCTTTGAGGCTCAAGGGAAGTCTAGTTAATTGACCTAAAGGAAAAATAACTAAATAGGAAGCTAATAAGCCAATTGTTAAATTCACCAGTATTTTTCTCCAAAAAGATAAAGTTTTACCTTAGTTTTCGGATTATCATAAAGCAGAAGGCGCTGACCAAATTTCTCTGGTAAGTCTTTACCTCCACCAACTAAGATGTGAGTAAAATAAGTCCCAGACTCAGCCCAAGACTGATGGACATAAGGAAAATCAAGGTAATAAAGGTTGTGAATGTCATAAACAAGAACTAAGTCATCATCTTTAATATTTTCTTTAAAATAACCATCAATGTCATAAAAGTCACCAAAATCAAAATTAAGGTGTTTGGTCAAAAATTCTCCTTTTGTTTCCTGACCCAGAAGATAGGGAATGAATTTTTTGGTTGCCAATCCCCGACTGCCAAGATTCAAAATTGCGGAAAAGATAATTAAACCAGTAAAGACTTGAATTAAAAATCGCTTTTTCTTCCAAGAATAATTAAAAACCGCTAAAGCAGGCAGGGTCAAACCAGCCAAGTAGGGTAAAAGATAACGATTACTGGCCGAAGGCACTAAGAAAGAACCGATAAGAGAATAAAGGCCAATGATTTTAAAGCTTGGTTTTTGCTTCCAAATAATTACCAAAACCAAGGGAAGGAAGAGAAGATAAATTGGGCTAATAATGTCATCAGGCTGAAAAGTGGCCCGCCAAAGCAAAAAAGGAAAATTAATTAGCTTTTGGACAAGCCAGTTTGGCTGAGGAACAATTTTGACTGCTTGAAGATCAAGCGGACTACCAAAAAGAGGAAAAAGAGGATTACCGACGTTAATCCAGGAAAGAACTAACCAGGGCGAAACCACAAACAAAGCCAGAAGACCAAAAACAATTATTTTTCTAAACCAATTTTTTCTTCTCAGAATCAAAATTATTGACAAAAAGGCAATCAAAGAAGCAAAGGCAAAAATTTTAGTCGCCATTGCCAAACCAACAAGAATCGCGGCTCGATTAAGAAAACTTTCTTTTTTCTTCTCATACCACTTCAAGAAGTTATCCAAAGCCAAGATCTCAAAAAAAGTCCAGGTTAAATCCACATAAGCGGTCGTTGATAACCAACCAACAACAAGCATGGTGTAAAAAGTCAAAATACCCAAAAGAGAAATTCTTAAAGGAAAATAGCGCTTCAATAAATTAAACAAAGCTAATAAAGACAATAAACCAAAAGAAAAATGAATCAATTTTGCCCAAATCTCATTGCCTAAGACCAAAGAAGCAGTGTAAAACATTTCTGTTAGTCTTGGTAAAGAAGAGACTGAAAGAAGCCAGCCAGGAAGATGAAAAATTTGTTGATTTTGAACATAAAGTTTTGGTGGAGTGAGATGATACCAGAGAGCATCAAAAGAAAGCTCGGGTGAAATCGCACCAAGAAGATTGATAATAACTTGAAGACTTAAAAGAGAAAGAATGAAAACAATCAACTTGTCGGTCTTAATCTTCTCCCATGTTTTTTTAAAATTCGGAGTGATTATTCTCTTCCGAAAAACCCACCAAGAGAAAAACAAAAAAAGGAGGGTTAATCCTAAGATTACTGGTCTATCAAGCCAACCAAGAAGACCAATAGCAAAAATTAAGTAAGAATAAATCCCTAAAATTATGGCCAGAGTGAACGTATTTTCCCCCTTTCAATCAAAACAAGAATATATCTAACCAAGACAAAACCTACCCAAAAAAAGAAAAGGAGATAGGAAATTTTCTTGGTTATCTTCCCCATCCTCCCTCCTGCTTCCATAATAAATAGAGCTTACTTCTGACTAAAAAGGAATGAAAACTCATCATCAAAGCCATGATAAACCCTGGCATCCCGTCTAAGAATCCAAGCCGAAAAACCCAGTTTTGGAAAAATTTAACCAGAGGCTTAAGCCAATCAAAAAACCTAGTCTTTTTACCTTCTTCATAGAAGACCTGAGCATTAAGGGTTGACTTAAAGTTAACACTTTTCAAGAAATCAGCCATTGTTGGGTGAGAATAATGGAGCAAAGGATTCCTTAAAGTCCCAGTTTTACCAATAATTTCCCAAACTTCGTCAACCCTTCTCTGCCATTTACCTGCGTCCCTCCTGGCTAAACGAAGAAGTCTTACTCGTGAAGTTTCACCATGCTTTAATTCTTTACCAAAAAGAAAGTCCTTTCTCTTTAAATAAAAACCAGAAAAATCTTTTTGAATTGCTCTCTGAATCTCAGCTCGGAGTTGAGAACTAACCCTTTCATCAACATCAACAAATAAAACCCATTTATTTTTTGCTTTTTCCAGACCAAAATTTCTCTGGCCGGCAAAATCTTGATTCAAATCTCTCTTAAAAACTTTAGCTCCTAGTTTTTCAGCCAATTCAACTGTCCTATCCTGAGAGTGGTCATCAATAACAATCACCTCGTCAGACCACTTTAGAGTCTTTAGACAAGCCTCAATGTTTTTCTCTTCATTCTTGGTTAAAACAATGGTGGAAATCATTTTTCTTCCCTTAAAACGAACACCTTACCAACTTTAAATATCCTCTTTTCCTTAATCTCAGCTGGTAAACGATTAAGGTCTTCATAAATAGTATAACTTAATTTAGTAGCTTCTTCACTTGGTTCATTACCCAACCACCAAGCCAGATAGCGATAATTTTCCGCGTGTTCACCTGGATAATAGTCAAACTCACCCACTCTCTTTAAAATAAAAGGTCGGTTTTGAGCGTCAACGACAACCATTCTCACAATCTTTTCTTGAGGTTTAAAGAAAAGAAGAGAATCTCCTGTGGCAGCGTAAAAAGCAGGCGAATCAAAAAAGAAGCCCTTATTAAAACCAATCATCAACAAGAAAAGAAGGATAATTAAAGCCTTGCCTAAATAACCTTTCCATAATTTTTCTAAGCAAAGTGAGAAAATAATTATCGGCAAGGGCAAAATGGTAATAAAATAGTGTCTTGGCGGCGAGCCGTGAACAAAAAGAGCCAAAGAAAATAAAAGCAAACTCCAAAAAAGGAAAAACCAACCAAAGTCCTTCTTCGCCTTGAAAGTAAAAGCTTTTTTATAATTAAAAATAAGGAAACCTATAATGACAGCGATTAATATTAGATCAAATCTTACCTTATGCATGGTAAAATTTTCGCCAAAGAACTTTAAAAATGCTTGGACATTTTCCCTCAATACCTCAGGAGTCAAATTGTTCTTTGGGTAAAAACCTAAAAAGCCAATGACTCGATAAGGGATCCAGATAAGAAGTTTCGACGACATGAATCCGTGAGTTAAGTCATTAATCAAGAAAGGGAGATTAGGAATTGAAAAGCCGATTAGTCCTCTTGCTATGTCTTCTTTCTTAAGTTTTTTCCTTTTCACCCAAAAAATCGCCATTATTGCCGGTGCGAGAGCAATCGAGCCCAAATGAAAACTCAACATTGCTCCATAAGCCAAACCCGCCCAAAACAAAGATTTTCCTTTGCCTTGCCAGAACTCATTCAGAAACCAAAAAAGTAAATAAAAGAGGGTGGCCGTCAAGAAATAATATCTTCCTTCCCGAGAAAAATAAATCCAAATTGGCGAAATGGCGATTAAAAGACTGGAAAACAAAGCCACCGATTGGTTAAAGATCTTTTTAATCACCCAATAATTTAGCAGAATCACAAATGAGCCGGCAATAATTCCCACCCAGGCTCCTATCAAGGGATGAAAGCCAAAAACAAGCATTAAAGGCATCATCAGCCAATAATAAAGCGGGCCTTGATAGAAGCCGTGTGAACCAGGTGGACCGAGTAAGGGTAATTGTCGAGAAAAAATCGCTGACTTAATCGCTAAATAGTCACGGCCATGCTCAGCCGTAAAAATAAGATTTTCTTGGATTTTAAAGAAGCGTAAAAAGAAACCGATTAGAAAGATTAATAAAACAAGATAAATAATCTTTTTAGCTTTCATTAACCTGATTTAAGCTGCCCAACAAAAACCCAGCCATTACCGCCCAATCTGAAACTATTTGGATTATCGGCAAGAGAACAATTGCCTGCCATTTCTTTAAATATTTAAAGTTTTTATTTATTGCCCAAATCAAGTAAAAAACAATTAAAAGGGCTAAAAACAACCAAAAAAACAGATTTAAAAAACCTAAAATAAAAAACACTATTCCTAATAAATAACGGCCATAAATAGCAGAGATTTTTAAGTTATGAGTTGAAAATCTTTGGCCTGGATGCCACCAGATTCCAGCCTGACCATCTCCTTTAGCATAATAATAGAATTTTTTGATCGCCTCTCTCCAGGTTTTCGGCATTTCCCAATCAACTAAGGCCTTCTTAACTGTTATGAACTTGGTACCAAGTTTTTTAGCTTGATGATTAAACAGAGTGTCTTCACCACATCTTTCAAGTTTTTTATTAAAACCACCAACTTCCTTCCAGACTGCCTTTTTCAAACCAACTGAACGAAAAGAGGGCATAAAATTTTGGGGGTCTAGCCTCTCTGGTAGAATCCCAAGATAGCCAGTTAAACATTCCTGGAAAATAGAATCACCAGTCATTCTATAAAAACCAGCCACAATCTCAACTTTTTTCTTTTTAAAAGGCTCAGTAATTTTCTCAAACCAATCTGGATGGACCCAACAGCCAGCATCAGTCATAGCAATAATTTCTCCCTTGGCTTCTTTAATACCTCGGTTTCTACCTTGAGCAATCGTCGTTCCTTTTGCGACCACTATTCTGAGCCTTGGCTTAAGTAATTTAAACTCTTTAATTAATTGAACTGTTTTGTCAGTTGATCCGCCATCAACAAAAATAATTTCATCTGGTTTCTCGGTTTGTTGGGATAGAGAATTAAGAAGTCTTTTAATTGTTTTCTCTTCATTGAAAACAGTAATCACCAACGAAGTCTTCATTCTAGAACCTCTTCATAGATTCTGATTGTCTCCTCACTAGTTTTTTTCCAAGAAAAGTCTTTTAATCGTTTTTCTCCTTTCTCAATCAGTCTTTTTCTTAAATCATTATCTTTAACTAGTTTTAAGATCGCTTTTGTAATCTCTCCTTCATCTTCAGGATCAACCAAGTAAGCTCCGTCACTAGCGATTTCAACTAGACTGGTGGTGTTCGAAGTAATCACTGGTGTTCCGGCAGCAAAGCCCTCAAGAACTGGTCCACCAAAACCCTCAATTAAAGAAGGATAACAAACACAATTTGCCTGGCGGATTAAAGACCAAAGCATTTTCTCATCAACATAACCTGGAAAAATAACTGAATCTTCAATCCCCAAAATTTTAGCCTCATTCCTCAAACCTGGCGCCATCGCCTCATTCTGACCCGTGATCACCAGTTTTAATTGGGGCTCTTTAGCAACCACTCTGGCAAAAGAACGAATTAGGCAATCTAGATTTTTCCTGATATCAATCCCGCCGTGATTAAGAATATATTCTCCATCTTTTAATCCTTCTGGAAGTTTATTTATTTCCTTATTAACTTTAGGCGCACCTAGATAAATGACAACAACTTTCTCAGGTTTTACCCCAGTTTCTTTAACTAGAGTCTTTTTAGTGTATTTTGAATCAGCGATTACCTTTTTTGCTTTAACAACTGATGATTTTAGACGAAAGAGGTATGAAAATTTAGTCAAAAACTTATACTTTGAATATTTAAAGTAACCAGGAAATAATAGGGGAATAATGTCATGAACAGTCAAAACCGCTGGAACAGGGCAAAAAAGCGGCACACCCATGTTACCAGTGGCATGATAAAGGTCTACTTTTTCTTCCTTCAAAAACTTAGGGATATAAAACTGCTCATTAGCATAGCGATTGATCGTCGGCAAAATTCTAGAAGAAATATTTTTACCAGTAATTGGATATTTTGGCTTCTCGGGATAGAAGATAATACACTGGTGACCCTTTTCAGCGATTTGATTAACTAAATTAACAATATACTTCCCTACTCCAACTAAATCCCCTCTCGCATAGAATCCATCAAATCCTATTTTCATTTTTTCTTTTTCTTGCCCGGTTTCTGGGCAACAACTATTAACTGCGATTCACCAAAGAGTTTCAAGCTAATATTATCAATAAATGTAAAGATATCAGAAATTATAGTAAATCGGTTAGCAAACCTCAATGGCAGAGCTCCTAATTTATTGTAAAACAAAAAGTTTCTAAAAATCCCTTCTGTTCTCCTGGTCTCAACTATCCTCAGACCAGCATCTCTCAAAAGCCCAGTCAATTCTCCCATTGAATACCGTCTCAAATGCCCTGCCCTCCTATCTTCTCTTTTAGTTAAACCAAGCCTATATAAAGGGGCATTTCTTGAAGGGGTAGAGATTATCATAAACCCGTTTGTTTCAAGCAAATCAATAAGATTATTTATCGCACCCCTATAATTCTTAATGTGTTCTATCACCTCGAAACTGGTTATCAAACTAAATTTCTTGCTAGTTTTATATTTTAAAATGTCCCCTCGGAAAAAATGAATTTTTCTCGAGACTTTTAATCTCGAAGATTTTTTCTTACATTTATTAATGTTTTTTTGAGTTTTATCTATCCCATAAACCTTGCTTCCGTTAAATAACATATAAAAACTCAGACTCCCTTCTCCACATCCTGCATCAAGAACCCTTTTACCCTTAATTAAATATGAATCAATAATCGATATCAATATGCGATAAGTGAAATTCTTTTTATTAATAACTCTCTCAAAGAAAAATTTTTTAAAAGATAACTCTCTCTTCACGAATCCTATCTTATCACCAACTCTGTTTCTTGACAAATAAGAATTAACTATTTACTCTTTATAATTAGGATGAAAAAAATCTCCCTGCTTTTTGTTTTTTTTATCTTTGCTATCTTTTTCTTCAGGCTCCCAAAAACTGTATCAGCCGCCGTATTTTTCCAAGATGATTTCGATGATGGAGACGCAAATGGGTGGACAATTATAGGCGCCCTGGGTTGGCAAGTATCTAGCGGCGAATATGGCATTCATTTAAATCATGGTGTTTCTAATAGCGTTCCAGATGATACCATATGGGATAAAAATTGGGTAGATTACATTTACAAAGTAGATTTAAGAGGGGTTTATGGGACAGACAAAAATGTTGTATTTAAGTTTCAGGATGCTCTAAACTTCTATGAGATTCACCACACAGAAGGTCTTATTTATTTTGAAAAGGAGATAAGGGGTAAAAGATATTCTTTTGGTGCTACCTATTTTCCGTTAACAAACGGCCCAATATATCATGTTAAAATAAAGATTGCTGGCGATCATTTCGAGATTTATATTAACGATAATTTATTGTTCAATGTTAATGACTTCGAACCGTCTTTACAGTTTGGAAAGATAGGTCTTAGGGTAGGGACAGGAGCTATTAGACCTTCAGAAGTCTGGTATGACAATGTGATGGTCTGTACCCTTGACGATCCATGTGAACCTACTCCTACTCTCCAACCCTTGATTTTCCTTCCCGGCCTTGGTGCGAGCTGGAATCATGAGGCGATGATTTTGGGTGACGATAAACCATTTGAAGACTGGTATATGACACCAGGTGTCAAAAACTACGACAGTCTTATTCAAACTTTCAAAAATGCAGGTTACGTGGAGGGAAATAATTTCTTTGTCTTTAATTATGATTGGCGCCAACCAATTGCGGATATCGCCGAACATCTTGAAAGTTACATCGATACCAACATTAATCCTCCTCCTGAGACAGAGATAGACCTAGTTGGCCACAGTTTAGGAGGTATAATTGCCAGAATCTATGTTCAAAACAACCCATCAGACCATCAAGTTAATCAAGTAATCACCCTTGGCTCACCACACCATGGAGCACCTCAGGTTTATTATCTTTGGGAAGGGGCGGATTTAAAGAAAACCTTGAGCGAAGCTTGGCAGAGAATTGGAGCTGGAATCTTGATTCACCTAAAAAGAGAGCCCGGGGAGACTAAAGTAGAGACAGTCCAACGGATAGTCAAAGTTTTGGGAAACCTACTGCCAACTTTTAATTACCTCAAACAATTTGGTGAACCTATTTCTATCAATGATATGAATCAGGAAAACAAATGGCTTATAGGTTTAAATGACTTTCTTACCGAAGATTTAACTTCTAGGTTAACTACTCTCTTGGGAAGAAAAGGTGATACGCTCCGCTGGATAAATGTCAAGCCCCAAAGTTGGCTTGATATCAAACTGGATAGATGGGAAGATGGAAAGCCAACTGGTGAAGAATTTGAAGTAGGTGATGGCACCGTGCTCGAAGAAAGCGGACAGCTAGAAGGAGCTTCAGTCAGCTATCTTGAAGGGTTAAACCATAGCGATCTAGTTGAAACTGTTTCAGGACAAGAAAGGATAATGGAAATTTTAGGTCTGACACCAACAGAAATTGCCGAATCTCCAGCAACCATCGAAGAACCATTGCTTGTCTTTCAACTAGCTTCTCCTGCAAATATCAGTGTTTTAGGACCAAATGATTGGCAAATTGGCAATGGAGTAAGCAACAATATCCCAGGTGGGGTCTATAGTGAACCAGACAAACTAATCATTATTCCCAATCCTTTAAATGGCGATTACCAAATCCAAGTTAATCCAGAAAACTCAGGAGGAGAATATAAGCTTCTTGTGGGGTTTTTAACTTCAACCGGAGATTATTGGAAATTATACGAAGGAGAAGTTAGTCTAGATAACCCTGATTTTCATACATTCTCCAAACCTGATAAGGAAGAATTGGAATCCCAAATTCTGAGTGATAGTAAAGAGTTAGTTTTTTCTCTTAAAAAAGAAATTAATGGGAAGAGGGCTCCCAAAAAACTCCGCGGTAAAATTATTAGTAAATTAGCTGTTTGTATGGGAAACATCAATGCTGCTTTGGAGCTCCTAGAAGAAGGAAATAATGAGGCGGCGAATAAAAAAACCGAAAAAGCTCTTACAATGGTCCTCAAACTTATAGAATTATTAGATGGTCTAGAGAATGAAGAAGAGCTAAAAGAAGTCATTCTTGACCCCCTCGAAGAACTCAAAGACCTCCTTCTCCAAGCAGAACAAGTTCATTAACTTAACCCTTTCATTTTGATCTGTTATCGATTTATTGTATAATTCTCTCACTGCCTCAAAATATCTGAATTTTATGTCAAGAAAAGAGGCCTCACAAGAAGAACAGATTTCTACCCGTATATTTAGAAAGCCTATAATCCCCCTAAAACACGTTTTTGGGGAAAGCCACACATTGATCTTTACATCTATCCAACTGACGGAGGCCCTCCTCAACGTCAAACAATTACTACAGCGTCGGAAGAAGAACTTGACAGTCGTATTGCCCAAATTAATCAAAAATTTGAAGAAGATCTCAACAAAGCAATGATGCTCCCCCAGGCTCTAGAAATGTAAAAAGTAAAGAAAAATTGATTTTTTGCTTTTTCGTGGTATAATCAAACCATATGTCGCAGCCTATAGAAAAAGAAAGAGGCAAGTCCTCGATCCAACGAGGTGAGTGGCGTATAAATACTGATACTGACCACAAAATTATCCAAGGAATGGTTAATAGGGAAATTAGAGGATTCACAGCCGATCGACTAGTCTTATACTATGAAAACATAGAGGGAGAGCCTGATCCTGTGGCATTATCCCATTCGCAATTAATGCTATCCCTTGTTAACTTT
>CAYFQP010000019.1:0-16244 GCA_964345375.1 uncultured Gammaproteobacteria bacterium
CTGAATTTGGTAGAATTGGGGTATGGTTACGATTATCTTTGAGTCTCATGGTACGACTTATGATAATGAGAATGAGATTTCTTCGGGTCATGCAGATGCTAAATTGTCTCCTTTAGGTAAGAAGCAGGCAAAAGAATTAGGAGAACGTTATCAAGACAAACATCTTGATGCGGTTTTTTGTTCTGATTTGTCTCGTTCTTATGAAACCGGAGAAATCGCTTTTAAGGATAGGGATATTCAGATAATTAAAGATGAAAGACTCAGAGAATGTGATTATGGAAACTTTACTCAGCATTCCTCAGATGAAGTTAAAGCTTTGAAAGAAAAATATATTGAAGTTCCTTTTCCAAAAGGAGAGAGCTATGAGCAGACCTCAGTCAGAATGAAGGATTTCTTGAAAGACTTGCTTAAGAATTATGGTGGTAAAACAGTAATGGTTATTGGTCATCGGGCAACTCAGTACGGACTTGAGCGTTGGATAAAAGGGGTTCCTCTTAAAGAAGTAGTGACTGCTCCTTGGCAATGGCAGCCAGGTTGGACTTACCGCCTTAGAAAACTAGAGTAAGTCGCCCCTAAAATCCCCTGAATTTGATATAATACTTCCTCTGCCCCTTTTCATCCATAAAAATGGCAATTGCAGAGCTTGATTTGTTATGTTCAAGATTCCCAGAGTTTTTAACTCCGTCTTTACGAGGAGAGGTTGCAAGCGCTTTTCAGGCAGTTTTGAGTTTTGATGAGTTAAGTCCAGAAGAAATAAAGAGGCGTGTAGGAGTGCCCCGCATTAGGATTGGGGAAGCTGACGGAGAGGAAATAAACCTTGGCTGGATTACTTTGGGAGGTATTGCTGAGTTTTTTCCTGATTATATAAAAAGGTTAAAAAAACCATCACCAGATTCCGGCCAAATATGGATTTATCCACTAGAGCTGGCCACATTCTTGCTTGTTTTAAAACAACATGAATCACTGAGGGGATTAAGAGATTTTTTTACCGAGCATTTTGATTTTTGGCACGAATTTCAAGAAATTTCTTTGAAAAAATATTTTCTAGGGGTGGTTGAGAGCATCCGAAGAGAAGAGCGTGTGCAGTTTTACCAAGACGCTGATTTTTATGGACAAATTGTAATTTTGACTGATTATATTCATGCTTTTTGTTTAACCACGCCACCCTTGAGTGAATTTCCTATGGAAAGATATGATATAGCGGGAGATAGATCTTGGTTGGATATGTTTGATGGAAAGGATATGGGTTATCTCCAAGGGATACTATCACACCAACGAGAAGTTTAAACCCCTAAAATCCTGTTTACCCAACCTTAATTTTCCCCAATTCTCCCGAGGTTCAGGTACGATTCCACCCCCGGGGTGGAATAGGTTCGCACCTCGGGATTTCCTCATTTCCCCTGAATTTGGTAGAATTGGGATATGAGAGTTAGGAATGTTTCGATTGTGATTTTCTATGACGACGACCTCAACATTTTTGTCCAAGAAAGAGGAGAGCATTCGAGATTAGGAGAAAAATATGGCTTCTTTGGTGGAAAAATTAAAGAGGGCGAAACCCCCAGACAAGCAATTAAGAGAGAACTTCTTGAGGAACTTGGTTATGTTCCAGAAAGATTAGATTACTGGTTAAAGGATTCATATCTTTGGGAACAGGAAGGAAAATATAAAGATTGGTTGATTAGTTGTCATGTTTTTCTTTCGCCAATTACTCCAGAACTAGAAAAGAGCAAAATCTTAGAAGGAAAAGGAGCGGTGAAAATGAGCCTCGAGAGAGTGATTAGTGAAGAAGGTTTTCCTGAAGGGAGTACTAAATTTCTGAAAGGATTGAAAGCTAGATTAGGGAAAGAGAGTAAAACTCGCCCCTAAAATCCTGTCCCTGACTAAAAATGGCTGATAAAGAAAAATTTTTTTGTCAACAGGCGGCGAAAAAAGGCCGCCGAAGAATAACCGAAGCCTATTGTTTTGAGGAGTGTGATAGTCCTCAAAAAGGCGCCAAAGCACAATGCCCGGATTCAATTCCTCAACCACTAGAGGAGGTTCTGGAAGATACAGAGCGCATGAAAGAGCTTTTAGAGAAATTAAAAGAGCTTAATTTACCAGAGGATGAATTTGCCATCTTTGGTGGTGGCCCTTTAGGCATTAGGGGATTAAGAAAAATAAATGATCTTGATTTAGTTGTTTTACCAGGGCTTTGGAAAAAATTAGCCCAGAAATATCCGGTAGAAGAGACAAATTTCGGAGGAAAAGCTTACAGGGCTCATCTTACAGATGACATTGAAGCAGTATCAAAACCAAGCTTTGGTTATGATGCCAAGGAGGTTATTGAAAATGCTGATGTTATTGGTGGTATTCGCTTTGTTAATTTGAAAACAACAATCGAATGGAAAAAGAAAATGGGGAGAAAGAAAGATTTAGAAGATATTAGGCTTATCGAAGATTATCTTAGAAAACCTCGCCCCTAAAATCCTGCCGCGTGATAGAATAAGATTATGAGTAAAGCTGATAGGCGGAATCTTTATACCCGACTGGCTGCTTATTATGACCAGATCACTCCTAAAACCACAGCTCAGGAGTGTAAGTTTTTAGATTCCATTTTTAGAAATTATAAAAAGGCAAAAATAATTAAAATACTTGATCTTGGGTGTGGAACTGGAAGACACGCTGGTCGGTTAACAAAAATGGGGTACAGAGTTGTCGGTATTGATTTAGCTGAAGAGATGTTAGAAGTTGCCCGAGCCAAATACCCAGGAGCTGATTTCAAAAAAATGAATTTCATTAACCCTCAATTTCCTAAAAATTCTTTCGATGCTTCTATTTGTATGTGGACGACAATATCCTATATTCTTTCAAAGGGAGATTTTAAAAAATTCGTAAAAAATGTTGCTTCTGTTACCCAATATTTACTTATTTTAGATTCTTCAAATTATGAAAATCCCGAAATAAACAAATCACTGATTGGGAGAAAAATGACAGTCAAATTTAATGAAACGACCCTGAAAACCATTCTAAAGAGACAATATAATCCTAAGACAAAATTCAGAACCGACAATTTTATTTATATCCTCACTGAAAAAAACAAAGAACCAGTCACTTTTAAAGACAGGGATCGAACAAGGATTTGGCCTACTGAGGAACTGGAACTTTTAATGAAGCCACAATTTAGGATTTTGAATATTTATGGTAGTTATTCCTTAAAAGAAAAATATTCTCCTAAAAACTCCTATCGGAGGATTATTGTCGGCGAACGAGCTTAAGATTAAGCTCGCCCCTAAAATCCCCTGAATTTGGTAGAATTGGGATATGGCGAAAGTGAAATTCTATCCAAACCATAAGGACAGCATGCATTGCTCTCAGGCTGTTTTTCGCTCTCTTTTTAACTATTTTTTCAAAGAAAACTTGTCTTGGAAGCAAATTGATAGGATAACCAAAACCATTCCCGGAAAGGGCTCTTGGACAATGGCTGCTCACATTGAACTTTCCAAAAGGGGCATTGAAGTAGTTAATATCGAGCCTTTTGACTATGAGAGATTTTACAAAAAGGGGGTGGATTATCTTAAAAGTAGCTTCGATGAAAAGACGGTGAATTGGTATTTACAAAAAAGTAATTTATTAGCAGTTAAGGAAGATATTCCTCAATTTTTACAGCTTGTAAAGCACGAGACGAGAAGAGCGACGATAAAAGATATTGATTTATTTATGAAAAATGGATACTTAGTGGGAGCAGAAATCAATTCTCGAGTATTGAATAAAAAGCCTGGTTTTTCTCTTCATTACGTTTTGATCATCGGCATGGATAATGGTAATTACTTCATTAATGACCCAGGAGGAAGCTCCTCGCCACCACTGGAAGGTCGAGTTGTCTCTAAGAGAGAGCTGATAAGAGCCCTGGGGGAAGAGGGAGCGAATGGAGAGGTAAGCGCTTTCAGAAAAGAAAGTGGGACCTCAAAGTAGCCCCTAGAATCTTGTTGCTTCCAGCAAAATTTTCTTCTAAATTTGATAGAATTGGGAAACTAGAATGGTTTCAATGAAGAAGGATTACGCTAAATTGCCGTATCGAGATAATGTTGTTTGTGTGGTCTTCCAGGGAGAGCAGTTTTTATTGGTCCAAAAACCAGGATGGCCTGAGGATTATTGGAAGTTTCCCCAGGGCGGTATTAATGAGAGGGAGTCCGAATTTGATGCTGCTCAACGAGAATTGAGTGAAGAAATAGGTAGTAATAAATTCAAAATTCACTGCCTAAGTGGCTATACTAATCAATATGACTGGGATGAGCGATCTATTGAGTTAGCTGGTAATCGTTGGCGGGGGCAGAAACAAAAATTCGTTTTGGTTGAGTTTTTGGGGGTTGAAGGAGATTTAAAAATTGATGGAGAAGAACTCAGGGCTTACAAGTGGGTTAGATTTGAGGAGCTCCAGAGCCATCTTGATCATGACTTTCCCCTATTTACTGGTTATCGGAAAACTATCGCTAAAGTTATTAAGGAATGCGAAAAATTTTTTAATTAATTATTTTTGGTTCTGATTAAAGAAACGGAACTTGGTAGAATAGGAATATGGAACGGGATACTAGTCGTCTCAGAATTATATCTCGAATTGATCCCAGCATGGCCCAGGTGCTTGCTAGACATGCTTTAAAAATGGCTAATGAACTTCCTGATACTACGCTTGAGGGTGTGCTTGATGAAGGAGTTAAAAGGGGTTTTATTGTCCCAGTTCGTGAAGGAGTCTTTAAGTTAGTAGGTAGAAGGGGTCTTGAAAGAGAATAATTTTTACTCCTAGTGAGTTTTTTCCTTCAAATTATATCCTATAGGTTGAGGTCTATGGTAAAATATATACATGCTCGAACAACTTCCAGAATTATCGAAACTCCTTGATCCTTTTTGGCTTGAAAATCAGCCATTTGAAGTAGAACAGGAAAAAAGCTCCTAAAATTTCTGGGGCTTGGTTTTGTTTCTTATTTCTCTATCTGCCTGGGGGCTTGCTCCTTTCTCTAAGTGCTTCTTCATGGTCTAGGGCTTTTTGGCGATCATTAAAGAAAAACCCATCAGATGAGAGAATGAATTCCAGACTGAGTGTTCCAGTTTTTAATTCTGGGTTATTAGGGTCTGACTCTAATTTGCCTATCGCTCCTTCAGGCACGGATTGTCTACCTTTTTCTTCTTCGGTTACTTCTGTCATTAATTTTCACCTCCTTTTTCTTGTTTTATCTTAAAAGCAATTTTATTCTACTTGGTAAATGACTGCTTCTTGATTACTAAAAATTTCTCTCAGGCCTAATTGAGGGTAGGTTTCTACTTGCTCTGGGTCTAGCTCTTCTTTTCTGAGGTAAATGTAATCAATCTTTTCTTTTTTTAGAAATTCTTTCTTTTCTTCTAAGGGAACTTCTTTTATCATGGGGTCGGTTTCAAAAAACCTGATTTTCTTTTTCATTCGCTCTTCTAAGTCTATCCCTAAGATTCTGACTTGGCCTTCATCAGTAAGATAAGTCTGTTTGCCGGTGTAAGCACTGATATAGGCAGTTGATTCCCAAACAGAAATGGGCCAGGGTTGAAAGGGATAAAGATCTTTAGCGTAGACATTGTAGGGTTTGGTGAGGATAATTTCTTTATCTGGAACATTGTTTTTTAAGAAATTAAGGGCTTTGATTTCTTCATAACTGATAGCGGCTAGAGCATTCTTGCCATAAAATTCAACCAGATTACCAATGACGGTGGGGACTGAAAGAAAGACAAAAATGGCTAGGAAAATTATTTTCTCCTTTTTCTTAAACCCTTTTAAAATCCCATAAAGAGCAATCGCTCCATAAAAACCAAAAATTAGAAGGAAATACTGCATGAATTGAATGAGATTATAAGTGACCCCTCTCTGGATAAAGAAAAGGGGCATGATAAAGCCCGTGAGCATGGTAAAGAAGAGAGTTGATTCTAGGGGGTCAGTAAAGATGGTTCTTCTGTAGAGGCCTTTAAATATCTCCCAAAAACCAATGATTCTCGTTCCCAGGTTACCCGCCAGGAAGATAAGAAAGGCGGTTGTCTCAAACTGGATCACCCTAAAGAGGCTGCGAATACCCCCTTGAGCTAAATAAAACTGGCGTCGGTGCTCCAAGTCAAGCCAGTTAACTCGGTCAGGAACGACAATCATCGTTCTAATGAACCACCAGGGATGGAACATGAGGAGAGAGGTTCCACCTTTGGTGATCAGTTTGAAGATAGTGAGGTTACTGATACCAAGGATAAGAGCGAGAAAGAGAGACCCTTTTTTTCTTTTATGGAGAAAGGCAAAGAGAGAAGCAATACCAAGTCCAGCAAGAAGGACAAAAGCGGCTGAGACCTTAAAACCAAGGAGAAACCCGCCTAATAGAGAACAACTAATTAGAAGAGGGAGATTTTTCTTTTTTAGATAATAATAGAAAGCAAGGAAGAAGGTGGGGAGAAGAATGTAGCAGAAAGCATGAGGCGGATTACCAATGATGGTGTTGCCTTGAGCGGCCCAAAAAATGGTCTCCCCACCAAAAAACCCTCTTCCTTGGATGAGTAAGACGAGATAGCCAAAGCTACCGACAAAGTAGGTAAAGAAAATGCCTAAGAGACCGATCTTTTGATTCTTTTTCCAGGTGGTCAGAAAGGAATAGACGGCTAAGCCTATTAGAAAGGAGATGAGGAAAGCAAAAAAGCGATAATAAAGGTCTAGAGAAGAGAAAAAAGAGAAAATCCGATTGAATTCAGCCATAATGACATCAATAAAATAGTGATAGTTGTATAGCATTTCGCCGGCATAAAGGGGATTGGGAGCAGGAAAGGCTTTTTTCATCGTTTCAATGACGGAAACATGCCAGAGGCCATCATGACCTTGAGCACTCCAGTAGAGATGGCCAGCCTTAAAAGGAAAACTACTGGGGAAATTAATCATTCCTTCGACTAAGGTGCCGAGAAGGAGTAAGGCCATTAAGGCTTTTTGTTTAAAAAGATTTAAAAAGGGTTTTAGAATCTTGGTTCTTTCTTGAAAAAAGGCGTAGAGGTTGATTAAGAGAAGGATTAAAGGAGAAAGAATCCTAAAGCCGAGGAGAGAAGTGAGAATGGTGATGATTAGAAAAATAACTAAGCCTAAGCCTAAGGAGAGAGTAATTTGTTCATCATCTCTCAGTTTGAGTTTGGCTTGTTTGATAAAGAGATAACCAGGAACGTAGAAGACAAAGATAGAGAGGAGAAGAAAGACGGGAAGAAGAGTAAGAACTCTTAAAAAGTTAAAATAAACTCCTTCCATGAAGAAGATTATAGTCTAAATCGTGGTTTGAGCGCAAGGAAAAAGGAGGAATATGATAGAATGAAAAGGAATGGTTTTAATCAGTTTCCTTTTTCATTCATTTGTTTTTCTTTTTATTCTCTTAGCCTTTGTTTTTGTGCCTGGGTTTTGGTGGTTAAAGAGATTGGGGCTGAAATTAACTCCCTTAGAAAGAATCAGCCTCTCTTTATCGGTGGGAATCGTTTTTTTCACTTTCACTTGTTTTATTCTTTCCCATCTTCAGCTTCGGTTTTTGCTTTTGCCTGTTTTTGTTTTAATTTTTATTTATTTTTTATTTCGTTGTCGTTTTAAGAAAAAGGAGATTCTTAAGATCTGGAAGCCAGAATTATGGCCGGCCTTGGTAATTGGTTTTGCTTCTTTAACTCAATTTGCTTTGATGTTTAAAAGCGCTACTTTTTATCAAGGTGGTCTTGCTTTCTGGGGAGTTCATGGCTATGATGGTCTTTGGCACACCGCTTTAATTCAGGAACTCTCAAAACATTTTCCGCCTCAGAATCCAGGTTTTGCTGGTCAGGCCTTGAAGAATTATCATTTTTTGGCTGATCTTTTGGTGGCCCAACTTCATAATTTTTCCCGAATTCCGATTTTAGATCTTTACTTCCGTTTTCTTCCTCTTTTCTTAACTCTTTTACTTAATCTTTTGATTTTTGTTTTTGTTAGGGCCTGGGCTAAGAGCAAGAGAGTGGCTTGCTGGGCAGTCTTTTTTGCTTCGATTGCTGGCAGTTTTGGTTATTTGCCTCAGTTAATTGGTCATGGCAGTAATAACTGGGAGACTGCATTTTGGGGAGTTCAGCCTGCTTCCGCTTTTCTTAATCCGCCTTTTGCTCTTTCTTTGGTTATCTTGATGGCCGGGCTCTTTCTTTTATACCAGAAACCTAAGAAACCAAAAAAAAGTTATTTCTTGATTATTTCTTTAGTCTTTGGGATTTTGATGGGTATCAAGGTTTATGCTGGTTTGATTATTTTGGCTACCTTATTATTAATCGGAATCTGGCAGCTAATTAGGAAACAGGATAGATCAATTCTTTTGGTTTTCTTTATCAGCTTAATTTTTAGTCTTCTCGTCTATCTTCCTTCTAGTAAGGCAACAGCTGATTTCATGGTCTTTGAACCTTGGTGGTTTATTCGGACCATGGTTCAGGCTCCAGATCGGCTTAATTGGCCGACTTTAGAATTAAGGCGCCAGACTTATGCTTTAATCGATGATTTCATTAGTCTTTTCTTTTTAGAAGCCTTTGTTTTTATGATTTTTGTGATGGGTAACTTAGGGGTGAGATTGATAGGTTTTCTTTCGTTTGGAAAAAGAGTTTTTAAAGGAGAGTTGATTGATCGATTCTTGATTCTTGCTTGCTTGGTCGCTTTCTTGCCACCCATCTTTTTTGTTCAAAAGGCAGTTCCTTGGAATTCAATCCAGTTCTTCTATTATTTTATCTTTCTTTTTTCCTTTTTTGCTGCTTTTTCTTTTAATTGGATATTGGAAAAGGCAAGGTTTTTGTTTCTGAAGTTATTAATAATTATTCTTTTTGTTTCTTTGGCTTTACCGAGTACCTTAAGGACAATTTATTGGTTTAATGCGCCAGTGCCGACCACTCTTTTAGAAGCAGGTGAATTAGAAGCTTTAGAGTTTTTAAGAGAAAATTCTAGAGAAGGAGAGATTATTTTTACTTATCCTTTTAATCCGGCTATTCAGAAAAGATATAAAGAGCCACCCGTGCCGATGACTTATTATAATTCTCCTTATGTCGCCTTTTTCACTGGTCAAAGGGTTTTTCTTGAAGACCAGAATGCGGCCACGATTTTAGGCTATAATCTTGAAGAAAGACTGGCTCAAGAAGAGGAATTTCTGATGACTGAGAATCTTCTTTTGGCCAGAGAGTTTTTAAATAAAAATAAAATCTCCTATCTTTATCTAGTTAATGATCAAGATTTGGTGGTTGATAAAGAGGAATTAGGTTTAAAAGAGATTTTTAATAACCAAAAGGTCAGAATTTATAAGTTTGGTGGTAAAATATAGCCATGGCTGAGTCTAAGATAACAGGAGTTGTTTTAACCAAGAATGAGGAGAAGAATTTACCTCAGTGTTTGGAGTCCCTTGCTTGGCTAAAAGAAATTATTGTTGTTGATGATCAATCAACTGACAAGACAGTCGAGATTGCCAAAAAGCATGGAGCCAAAGTTTTTAAGAGAAAGTTAGATGATTTTAGTTCACAGAGAAATTTTGCCTTAAGCAAGGTGAAAACAGAATGGGTTTTATTGATTGATCCTGATGAAATCGTACCTCAAAAGCTCAAAAAGGAAATCCTTCAGGCAATCAAGCTCAAGGGTTTTGACGGCTTTTATTTTCCTAGAAAAAATATTATTTTTGGTCAGTGGATTAAGCACAGTGGTTGGTATCCAGACCATCAACTCCATTTCTTTAAAACTAAAAAGGGGAAGTATCTGGGTAAGGTTCATGAACAAGTTGAGGTTAAGGGTAAGGCTGGTTACCTAAAAACACCCTTAATTCATAATAATTATCAATCAATCACTCAGTATCTGGAGAAACTGATTCTTTACACTGAGTTAGAGGCTGAAAAGTTGGTTAAATCAGGTTATCGATTCTCTTGGTCTGATTTGATTCAAAAACCTCTGGATGAGTTTTTACGAAGATTCTTTGCCGAAGGGGGTTATAAGGATGGGATTCATGGTTTGGCTTTATGTCTTCTCCAGTCATTTTACCAATTAGTGGTTATTACTAGGGTTTGGGAGAAGGAGGGTTTTTCTTCAGGGCCAACCAAGAATGTTTTTGGCCAACTAGGAAAAGCTAGTGACCAACTTCAATATTGGTTGGTTAAGGAGAATAAAAACCCTGTTAAGAAGATTCTTCGGAAATTGAAATGAAGATTTTTATTATTGTCCTTAATTGGAATAAAAAGGATTTAACTTTAGAATGTCTTCAATCAATCCAAAAAATTAACCAGCCCCCTAAGAGCCAGATTTCTCTTTTAGTGGTTGATAATGCCTCAACCGATGATTCGGTTAAAGCAATTAAAAAGGCTTTTCCTAAAGTTATTATCTTAGAAAATGAAAAAAATCTTGGTTATGCTGAGGGGAATAATCGGGGAATGGAATATGCTCTTAAGAAAAAAGCTGACTACCTCCTTATTCTTAATAATGATATTGAAGTTGATAAAGGTTTCTTGGTTCAATTAATTAAAGTGCTTGAGAAAGAGAAGAAAGCGGGCTTGGCTTCACCGAAAATATATTTTGCTCCAGGTTATGAGTTTCATAAAGAAGATTACAAGAAAGATGAGAAGGGGAAAGTGATCTGGTATGCTGGGGGAATAATTGATTGGGATAATATTTTAAGTTCTCATCGAGGTGTGGACGAGGTTGATAAAGGCCAGTATGACAAGGTAATTGAGACTGATTATGCTAGTGGCTCATGCATGTTAATTAAGAAAGAAGTTTTAAAGGAAATTGGTCTTTTTGACAAAAAGTTTTTTATGTACTGGGAGGATTCAGATTTGTCTCAGCGGGCTAAGAGAGCCGGTTGGAGAGTTTTATACGTTCCTCAAGCAAAGGTCTGGCATAAAGTGGCTGCTTCTTCAGCCATTGGTAGTTCTTTGAATGATTATTATTTAACTCGAAATCGGCTTTTGTTTGGTTTGCGTTATGCTCGGTTGAGGACAAAATTTGCTCTCTTCAGAGATAGTATAAGAATTTTACTCAAAGGGAGAATTGGAGAAAGATTAGGCGTTCGTGATTTTTATTTAATGAGATTTGGGAAAGGCAGTTATGGCTAAGATTAGTGTTATTATCAATGCTAAAAATGAGGAAGATTTTATTGCTGATTGTTTAGAATCAGTTAAATGGGCTGATGAGGTTCTGGTTTTAATTAGTCAGGACTCTAGCGATGATACCGAGAAAATTGCTCGGAGATTTAAAACTCGAGTTATTAAACAAGAGGTTAGGGAAATAGATTTTGGGGCTTGGCACAATCAAGGAATGGAAGAGGCCAAGGGTGATTGGCTTTTATGGATTGATGCTGATGAAAGAATTCCGCCATTGCTTAAAGAGGAAATTAAAGAGGAAATTAAGGGAAATGATTTTGTTGCTTATGCCATTCCTCGGAGGAATTTTTTATTGGGTAAAGAATTAAAACATGGCGGTTGGTATCCTGATTATGTTAAAAGATTGTTCTTTAAGAAAAAATTGAAGAGATGGGAAGGTAGACTTCATGAAGAGCCGGTTTTTGAAGGGAAAATGGGTCATTTAAAAAATCCAATGATTCATCTTCAGCCAGAAAAGATTGAGCCAGCTTTATCTAAATCAACTAAATGGTTAGAGATTGAAGCTGATTTATTATTAAAGGCTGATCATCCCCAGATGGCTTGGTGGCGGGTTGTCCGGATGGGAGTGACGATTTTATTTGATCGTTTGATTAAGAAAAAAGGTTTTTTAGATGGAATTGAGGGTTGGATTGAGTCTGTTTATCAGGCTTTTCATACGATGATGATTTACTTGAGATTATGGGAATTGCAACGAAAATGAGTAAAGCTGGCTTTTTTAATCCTTATTTAAATACTTTAGGCGGAGGAGAACGATATTTTTTGACCTTGGCCGAACATCTTTTGAATCAGGGTTGGGGGGTTGATATTTTTGGTTATGATCCCAAAATTAAAAAAGAGATAGTTTCTAGGTTTAATCTTGAGCTTCAGGGAGTAAATTTTGTTCCCCATATTAATAGTTTAATCGGTCGACTAAAAAAGACTAGAGAATATGATTTTTTCTTTTGGATTTCTGACGGCAGTCTTCCTTTTCTTTTTTCCAAGAATAATATTTTACATTTTCAGATTCCCTTTCATGATGTTAATGGCCAATCTCGACTGAATAAGATTAAACTAAAAAGGATTAATCATCTAGTTTGTAATTCAAAATTTACGAAAAAATTTATTGATCAAGAATTTGGAGTTAAATCAAAAGTGATTTATCCGCCTGTTGATGTTGAGAGTTTTTCTTCAGGAAAAAAGAAAAAGATTATTCTTTCAGTTGGTCGTTTTTCTCAATTAATGCAGGCCAAGAGACAGGATATTCTTGTTTCTTCATTTAAAGAACTTTGTGGTAGTTTGAAAGACTGGCAGTTGATTTTGGCTGGAGCGACTGGAGTTGGTGGAAAAGAGTACTTTAATCAATTAAAGCGGGAAAGTAAGGGGTATTCAATTAAACTCTTGGCGGATATAGATTTTAAGACCTTAAGGAAGCTTTATTCAGAGGCAAGGATTTTTTGGTCAGCTTCTGGTTTTGGGATTGATGAGGACAAAGAACCAGAAAAAGTTGAGCATTTTGGGATTACCATTGTTGAGGCCATGGCCGCAGGTTGTATACCAGTGGTGATGGGGAAAGGGGGAGCAAAAGAAATAATTAAGGAGGGAAAAACAGGTTTTCTTTGGGAGAATGAAGAAGAGTTGATTAAGACAACTCAGAAATTGATTGCTAATCCAGAAATCATCAGCCGGTTATCAAAAGCTGTGGTAAAATCAAGTCAGGGTTTTTCTAAGAAAAGATTCTTTAGAGAGTTTAATGAGCTTATTAAAACGACTTCTTAAAAAAGAGGATTTTCTAGGCTATTGCCTTTTATCTTTTTTATCCTTAGCTTTTTTCTGGAAATTTTTTCTTAAGGGCTTGGTGCCTCTTCCTGCGGATACGATTGTTGGTATTTATTATCCCTGGCGTGACCATATTTGGAATAATCTGGTGGCTGGCGTGCCAATTAAGAATGGTCTTCTCTCTGATGTGGTTTCGATTATCTATCCTTGGCGAATTTATGGGATAGAATTGCTTAAAAAAGGAGTTTGGCCTTTGTGGATTCCTCAGGCTCTAACCGGAACACCGCTTTTGGCTGATTTTCAATCAGGGATGTTCTATCCTCTTAACTTTTTGTTTTATCTTTTCTCGAATATTGATGCCTGGTCTTTATACATTATTATTCAGCCAGTTTTAGCAAGTATATTTTGTTTTGCCTTTTTACGGAACTTGAAGCTAAAAATCCTTCCTTCTTTAATAGGTGGTTTCATTTTTGCCTTTTCTGGGTTTATGATGGTTTGGTTAGAATATGGGATTGTTGGTCATGCTGGTCTCTGGTTGCCATTAATTCTTTTAACAATTGATAAATTACTTAAAAAGCCTTCCCTGGGTTGGTTGTTAGTCGGCAGTTTGGCAGTTGGTTTTTCTCTTCTGGCTGGTTATCCTCAGATATCCTTTTTGGTTTTGTTAGTTGCTTTTGGTTATTTTCTCTATCAAGGGTTTCCTTGGAGAAAAAGACAAAGGCGAAGTTTTTTGTTTATTCTTTTGTTTATCTTTTTAGGGATTTGTCTGGCTGCGGTTCAGCTCTTACCAGGCTTAGAGCTTTGGCGACTTTCTCTTCGTCAAGCAGATCCGACTGCGGCTGCTTTTGATTATGGCCTTAATCCTTTGAAAAACTTGATTTTATTTCTGGCTCCAGATTTCTATGGTAATCCGACGACCGGTAATTTTTGGGGTTGGGGAGCCTATAATGAATCAGCCTTTTATTTAAGTCTAGCTGGTTTTCTTTTAGGTTTGATTGCCTTCTTTGGTTATCGAAAGAAAAAAGAAATTAATTTCTTCAGGATTATTCTGGTTTTATCTTTGTTAATGGCTTTTAAAAATCCCTTGTCAGATTTTGTCTATGGTCTGAGATTGCCAATTTTAGCTAGTTCGAGTGCGGCTAGATTCTTTTATCTCACTGATTTTTGCTTGGCAGTTTTAGCTGCTTTCGGGATGGAGTTAATTTTAACTAAAAAGAAGATTAGGACTTTCTTTAGGCCTTTGGTAATTGTTTTTATCCTCTTTATTATTTTTCTAGGAATAATTTTTTTACGGCCAGGGATCTGGCCTGATCAAGATTTGCTGGCAAATTTATCAGTTGCCAGAAGGAATTTAATTTTGCCGACAGCTCTTTTCTTGATGAGTTTAATTCTCTTGGTAGTTAGTCGGATGATCCCTTTTTCGAGAATTAAAAAACTTGGTCTTTTTTTGATTTTCTTTCTTATTGTTTTCGATCTTTTCCGCTTTGGTTTTAAATATACGCCCTTCACTGACAAGACTTATCTTTATCCTAAAACAGACTTGACTGATTTTTTAAAGAAAGAGGCTGGTCTTTATCGGTTTACGGGTCTGATTCCCCAAAGCATGTTCATTCCCTATAATCTTCTTTCGCCTGAAGGATATGAGCCCTTGATGATTAAGCGCTACAGTCAGTTTGCTAACCAGATAAATGAGGAGAAATTCAGTCAGGTTTCAACTGGGAGTCGTTGGGTGATTGTTAATCGATATCAGTCGCCACTTTTAAACTTATTGGGTGCTAAGTATCTTTTATCCCTTAATTTTAATCCTCAAAGTGATTGGGATCCTCAATACTTTAAATATCCAGAGGAAAAATATGAGTTGGTTTTTCAGTATGGTCAATCTCAGGTTTACGAGAATAAAGAAGCCTTAGCCAGAGCTTTTCTTGTTCATGATTATCAGGTCTTAAAAGATGAAGAGATTTTAAGGACTTTAATGACTGAGGATTTCAATCCTCAAGAAGTCCTTTCGCTGGAAGAAGAACCAGTGGATTTACCAGAAGAGAGAATTGGTGAAGATGAAGTGGTTATTAATGAAGACCAATACTTTAATAATCAGGTGATTATTAAGACCAAGTCTGATTCAGATGGCTTCTTGTTTTTGTCTGATAATTATTATCCTGGCTGGAAGGCTTTTATTGATAATCAAGAGACTAAGATTTATCGAGCCGATTATACATTTAGGGCGATTTTTGCTCCTAAAGGGGAACATGAGGTAAGATTTGTTTATCAGCCAGATAGTTTTAAGATTGGCGGTTTAATTTCACTGGGGTCATTTTTGTGTCTTATGTTTTTGGCAATAAAATTCGGTTTGGGGAAAAAGTGAGAAAGAATTTATTTAGTCTTTGGCCAATAGTCTTCATTTTTTTAATTACGCTTTTCTTTTTTTCACCGGTTTTTAAGGGAGAGATACCTTTTCCTGGTGATACTCTGATTGGTGCCTATCATCCTTGGAGGGCCTTGAGCTGGCAGGGAAGAACAACTGATTATCCTCTGAAAAATATGACAATTGCTGATGCGGCTAGTCAATTTTATCCCTGGCGTTATTTGGCGATTGAAATGATGAAACAAGGGAAATTGCCTTTATGGAATAACTATGAATTTAGTGGGACGCCTCTTTTAGCCGTACCTTCAACCGCGGCTTTGTATCCCTTAAATTTTTTGTTTTTTATCTTCTCTTTTAAGACAGCTTGGACTATTTTGGTTATCCTTCAACCTCTTTTAGCGGGAATCTTCTTTTATCTGTTTTTGAAAAATAAAAAATTATCAGCGATGGCTTCTCTTTTGGGAGCGATCTGTTTTTCTTTTGGGAGTTATTTTTTGCTTTCGAGTGAGTTTAATGTTCTAGGCCAGACAGCTCTTTGGTTTCCTTTGGTTCTTTTAGCGGTTGATCAGTTGTTTCAAAAACCGCGCCTTTCTTGGTTTTTTGTCTTAACTCTTTCTTTAACCATGAGTCTTCTGGCTGGCTTTATTCAATTTGCTTTTTATGGCTATCTCTTACTTGGCTTTTATACCCTCTTTCAGCTTGTTTCTCAGCAGAAATTCCCTAAAAAGAAGAGATTTCTTAAAAAGGCTCTTTCTTTGATTATTTTAGGAGTAATTTTCTCTTTGTTATTGGCTGCGGTTCAGCTTTTGCCCTTTATTGATTTATTAAAAGAATCAGCTAGACTTGGAGCCTACGGAAAGATTGATCTTATCACCATGTTTTTTGTTCCCCTGCGCCAATTGATTATGTTTTTTGCGCCTGATTTTTTTGGCAATCCGGCGACAGCCAATTACTGGGGCAAGGTTAACTATTATGAATATTGTGGGTATTT
>CAYFQP010000020.1:0-2769 GCA_964345375.1 uncultured Gammaproteobacteria bacterium
TTTGGTTGGTCTTTTGCCAGTCATTTTTTGGCCCTGGCATAAATTCTCATATTACTTAACTGTTCCTCTTTTGGGCTTGGTTGGTTTTATTATTCTTCTTTTAAAGAATTTACCTAGGGTTTTGATAGTCGTGGCTGTCTTTTTGCTCTCTATTGTTTCCTTAACAACCACCCATCTTTCCTGGGATGCCTATTGGGTGATTACGAGGGCGAAGATTGCCAAGAATTTGGTTAATGACCTTCAACAGGAATATCCGGAGTTGCCGAGAGGCGCCATTCTTTATTTTGAGAATGATCCTGATTATCCTCTGATTATTGGTTTTGGTAATTCTTCGACCCAGGCTTATTACACTCTCTCTGGCGAGAATGGGCCCCAGGTGATTTACGATGATTTAAGTCTTAAGGTTTATTACGAGGATATTGAAAAGCCTTTAGAAGAAGAGGAAGTCTATTCAATCATAGCGAGGATTAGGCAAAAGTGAAAAAAATCAAGAAAAATAAGCAAGCTTGTTTTTGGCAAAATAAAGCTCTCCTAACAGGAATAATTTTCGGTTTAATTACTTTAGTCGCCTTGATTCTTCGGTTCAATCATTACGAAAAATTAGTTAATTTCTATCTTGATCCTCCTTTTTTCCTTCATGAGGTAAAAGACATGGTTGATTCGGGCAAACTAAGATTAATCGGGCCAATGGTGGCCACCAAAGTGGTTGAAGGCAGATTCTTTTTCACTGGGCCATTTTTTTATTGGCTTTTAGCTCTTTTGGGGATTGTCCTTAATTGGGAGATTGTGCCCATGACTGGTTTTTTTACTCTTCTTTGGGTAGGGACTTTTGTCTTAATTTACTTTTGGCTGAGAAGAAGATTTAGTGGAGATATTAGTCTCTCTGCTTATGCGATTTTGTCATTTTTGCCGATTTTTATTTCCTATTCCCGGATGATTTGGAATCCTCATCTCTTACCGATTTTTGGAGTTTTGTTTTTATGGTTTTTGGAGGAAAGAGAGAGAGGGTTAGCCTTTTTCTTTTTAGGGGGGTTATTTTTGGGATTAGGAATCCACGTTCACTATAGTGCTCTTCTTTGGCTTTTAATTTTGGCTTATTATTTAATTCTAGACCTAAAGAACAAGGATTTTATTCTTAAGAATTGGCTGCTTTTGGGAGCAGGAGCAGTGATTGTTGAATCGCCTCTTATATTGTTTGAACTCAGACATGATTTTTATAATCTCCGAACGATTATTTTCCAGATTAGAAGTTTTCAGTTATCGGCGGGCTATACTTTTGGGGTTTTACATTATTATTTGTTTCCTCTGATCCCTTTAATTTGTAAGTTTTATGGTCTGGTTATGGAAAAACTTAAGATTATTTTCGGATCAAAGTTGGTAATCGCCCTAGAAATAGCTCTGATTGGTTATTTGTTAATTATTTCAGTTCAATCGAATCAAAGACTGACTTATCATCCTTCTCATTGGAGTCTTGAGAAACAAAAACAAGTGGTAGATTTGATTATTGATGATAATGAAGAGACTTTTGAAGTCGCTTCGATTATTGGCTCTGACACCAGGGCTTTAGATTTGAGATGGTGGTTGAGGGAAAAGGGAATTAAGCCCTTGGGAGTGGAAGAGTATAATTCGGCCGTGGTTTTGTATTTAGTCGCGCCTGAAACTAGGCCGCCAGAAAAGGAGACAGTCTGGGAGATTCAAAGTCTCCGGCCTTTCAGGATTGCGAGAGAGGTTGATTTAGGTGATGGTTATATCTTCTATAAATTGAGGAGATTGCCGAAGAATGGTTAAATACTACCAGAGAATAGTGAAACTTATTTCTTCCTGGTCAAGGTCAAAGATTCTAAGAGAATTAAATAAAAACAAGCTGATTATAATCAGCTTTGTTTTAATAAGTCTAATCTTTTGGTCAATCAGGTTGTGGCGTTTTGAGGAGCTGATGATGTTTTCTTCTGATCAAGCCCTTTTCATGAGTAATATCTGGGAAATGGTTCAAGAGGGTAAATTAAGACTAGTAGGACCAATGGTGATTACTAAAATAGTGGATGGAAGAGGATTTTTTACTGGTCCACTCTTTTATTATCTTTTAATTCCTTTGGCGATTTTAACGGGCTGGGATGCGATTTTAATGACAAAAATATTTATGGGAGTTTGGTGGCTAACAGGAGTTGGATTATTTTTTTGGATCGGGAAAAGCAAGGGTTGGTTAGCTGGAATTTCTGCTTTTGCAATTTATTCTGTTTTTCCTTACCTTCTTAATTTTAATCGTCTTCTTTGGAATCCAAGCCTTTTGCCTTTTTTGGGAATTTTTCTTTTTGCGGTTATGGGTTTTCTCTGGCAAAAACCAAGAATCTGGCTTTGGTTTGTTTTGGGAATGATTGTTGGCTTGGGGATTAATCTTCACTATAGCGCCTTTGTTTGGGGGTTGATCGTTTTCGGTTTTTGGCTTTATGGACTTTGGCGGAAACATTGGGTTTTCTGGACGTTTACTCTTTTTATTTTTGGGGTTTTACTTGGTGATCTACCTATGGTTATCTTTGAGCTTCGACACAATTTTTATAATCTTTCGACAATGATGCTTTTTTTGTCAAGAAGAGGTAGTCAAGAAATAAAGGGAGGGATTGGTTCTTATCATCTCTTGTTCCCATTTTTGCCAATTATGTTTTGGGTTTGGGGAATGATTATTTCTTTTCTCCAAAAGAAGAGTCTAGTTTATGCCTCTTTGCTTTCAATTCTGGTTTTTTTGGCTTGCTTTTTCTCGATCGATTGGCA
>CAYFQP010000021.1:0-3693 GCA_964345375.1 uncultured Gammaproteobacteria bacterium
CCTGATCCTGTGGCATTATCCCATTCGCAATTAATGCTATCCCTTGTTAACTTTAATACAAAAAGGGCTCCCATGATGAAAGACTTTATGGTTTTTGGCCATTTATTGCCAGGAGGAGATGTTTATATTGGCTTTGCTATCTCCCCCCAGGGAAGCAAAGAGACTTTAAATACATCAAGACCGATCTTAATAGATGCTGCCAATGAAATAATCAAACCTTTGACTGGCGGCCAAAACCTGATTCCTCTTCCCCCAGAAAATATATCTTCTACTTAAAACAAAAAATCCTCCTTAGAGTTGAATTCGAGGAACTAAGTTCAAGCAGAAATGATATAATACTTAATCATGGCGGAGCGGCCAGAATTCAGAAGGCTGCCCAAATACTTTTATTATCCACCAAACTTCGTTGAGTCTTTAGGACAGGAGCGGTTTAATGAGTTATTCGGAGAAGCAATCAAACTCACATTCACGAATACCCCTTTCTTTTCCCGGATATTCTTAAAAAGGGTTCTTTGGGAATTTCATAATAATCCAGAATTACCTCGAACATATCACTATACTGAAGAGGACATTCTCAACAGTATTGTTTATCTCCAAACATTAGCAACAACATTCGGAGTTCTTCTGGGAGAAGAAATTGAATCAATCCAAAGTGGCAAAGAACCTGAAACGGTTAATCCTGCCCCTAAATATCTTACTTGGCAGGAATTATCAGATTTAAGTACTCAATGGGCTGAAGAGAAAAAAGTTGTAGGGCTATGCCATGGAGCTTTTGATCCTCCTCATGTAGGCCATTCAAGATTATTTATCTCAGTTTGGCCTTATTGTGACGTTCTCCTGGTAGGTTTTGATAAAAACACAATGATTAGAAAAAGAAAGGGTGAAAATAGACCAAGATTTCCCCAACTTGCCTGGCGGATGTGGGAGTTAGCTCTCCTTCCTACAGTTGACTATGTTTTTGTTCTCCCTCCCGATGAACCAGAAAATGAAAAATATGAAGAGATCTATAAACACCTTGGTATCAAAGTAATGGGGACTGACGAAAGCAATCCTTTATTACCTGAATACGAAAGAAGACTGAAAAAACTAGGAGGAAAAGTAATAACTACCTCAAGCGGTAGAGAAAGAGTCCTTACTTCAACAAAGATGTTTACCGATTTATCCAACAGTGAACTTTCTCAATATCAATCAATGAAAAGCCTGCTATCTAGAGCAAAACAAATGGAAGAAGTTGCCTTAGTGGCTGGTTATTTAAGAGATTATCCCCAGGGAACTTAGCGCTCAATAAGTTCAATTTTTATTTCTAAAATGTATAATATATAAAATCCTCCAAGCAGAACAAATAATCTAATCCTCTTCTTCTCCTCACTTCCAGTTCAGTATACTTTATATACTGAACTAAGAATTAGGGGCTAACAAGGGCTTCCTCCTCCGCGAGGCCGAGGATTATAATCCTTCATTCTTTCTTCTCTCATCTTTAATATCTCCCCTATTGCTTCGCCAACAACGAATTTACCAATCACTGAATCAAGACCCTCAACCGGATATTGACAAACATAAAGCTCAAACCCATGAAAGACGGTTGGATCTCGCTTGATCCTTCCCCGTGTATCACAATAATGGTATAGACCAACTTCCCGGAATCTTCGAAGGTAAGGCCGAGCTTTGCTATTGGCTCTAGCAATATGTGATAACTTTTCTCCCAAGACTCTAGCTGTCTGGTCAATAGTCGCCATTAATGTCAAAGTCATTGACAAAGAAGAAAAAGGGCCTTCTAAAGAGTAAAAATTACTCCCAAGTATATTAGGATTAAAACCATTTAAAGGAACCTTCTCATACCCAAACTCCTTCTTATACTCAACTTCCTCTCCAAAATAAATCTCTATCCCCCCAACGTCAAGATTTGACTCCCCTGATTCTCTAAACCGATTTATTTGTACCCAATCCGGAGTACCTCTGAAAGACTGGGTATAAACTCTATAATTTGATAATGATTGAAGCCTATCAATTAATCTCTGATTCAAACCCAATAATCGCTCTGACAACTCGTGGTTAGCCAAACGTTCATCCATGGTATAAATTATTATACCAAATATCCTGTGAAAAAATATAATCCCTCCTCCGCGAGGGGAGAGATTATCTTCTTCAGGCAAGAGTAACCTATAACAATTGACTTCCTTAAGAATAGGTGATATTATTCCAAAAAAGGAAAAATATGGCTGAAAAAATCACAGAAGTAAGTCTTGAAGCGGCTGATAATTTCGCTCAAGGAAAAATTGTCAGACTGAAACGAGTTAAAGAGGAGAATGGAGTTCTCAGATGGGCTGTAGATTTAGGCAAGACTTTAGTAACGGGATTAGCTCTTCTTGCCACTGATGAAACTAGATTAAAAGGCGAAAAAATTTTAGAATATCTTAAACCCCAATTAAAAGAAGTTAGTATAAGACCAGATTTAAGTTATTATTTTGTTGATGGGATAGTTAAAGAATTAGAGAAGGAAGGATTTTTTAAAAAAGATTAATAAATTTTACTCCGATTTCGGATTATCTTCTTTTCCAGGCTTTAGAGATATAAAATTATAGAAAATTCTCCTCCTTCACTTTTTATCCCTAAAATGTATAATATATAAAATCCTCTAAGCCTGCTTAAATATTAAAATGGATCTTGAACGTATAGAAAATAAGAGCAGGCCTGAAAGATTAGTCATCCCCCCTGATTGGCAAATACAACCGGTTCAACCACCATCCAAAAGTATTTTTCAACCCGTAGAATTAATCACTCCTGAGGAAGTTGAAATGGCCTTAGAACTAGAAGGTTATAGAAGAGAAATTGAAATTTCTACCATTGAGGAACTAAGCTATTTAGGTGATTTTTTAGCTCGTTACAGTCGCGGCTTTATCTGTAACTCTTCACCTTCTCTGGTTACCGAGAAGGGTGAGAGCAAGATAGGTCATCTCCTCTCTCTTGAAGCCCTAATTAAAGCCAGAGAAACCAATATCGTATTCTGCCAGGACAATACAGCTTACCGCTGTAGTAGAAAACAGAGTGAAAATGAACGAATTATTATGGAGTGCCTAACAATTAATTCATTTATTTCTCGATTATTGATCGTAACCAAGCAGGAAGACGGTATTAAATTTTTATGCCGACCGAGAGGAGAAGAAAGTACTTTATATAAAGGATTTCTCGACATCGCTGGAGGAAAATTAAAGCGGACTGAGGAGGCAGAAGAGGATTTGAACAATCCACCGATTGTATCAACTGCCAGGGCATTGACTGAAACCTTTTCCAGTGGAGCCACAAGGGAATACCTTGAAGAATTTGGTAGTCTGATACCAGCAGTCCAGTTTCGAGCTGGCAGCTTTATTACATTTATCACTAATGGAAAAGATTCATCTTTTGAAGTCACTGAATTAGCAACTGTTTCTCCGCTTGATCTTGAAGCACTTAAAATGTTGGGTAATTATCGACAAAGTCAAAGAGCCTCCTTAGGAAATGAATGGCAAATTGAAGACATTGACTCTGTTTTACAAAAAGATGGACCAATACTGCCAACATTATATGCGATTCTATCAAGGTTTAAAGGACAATATATTTATGAATATATGGGCTGGCAAATTTATGGAGAATACATTCCCTATTATCAAACTTATTTTGAAACAAGAGGGAAAGAGATAAAGATTTAAACTAAGT
>CAYFQP010000022.1:0-18713 GCA_964345375.1 uncultured Gammaproteobacteria bacterium
TCTAAGAAGAAAAATAGTTTAATTCTTCTTGGTCTTTGGGCTTTGACCGCACCCGTGGCTAATAGTTTGACTGGAGAAGCTCATCCGGTTCGGGCCCTTGTTTTATTACCTGTTTTTCCTCTCTTGGCTGGTTTAGGAATAATTTGTTTTTTCTCATTTCTTAAAGGCAAGAGATTAAAGATAATTGTTGGTTTGATTCTTGGCTTAATTATTTTTTATTCATTTCTCTCTTATCTTAATACTTATTTTAATGATTATCCCCAGGAACCAGGCTCTACTTGGCAAGAGGGTTATAGAAGTCTTTATCAGAAATTAGAGAGAGAAGAAAAAGATTATGATAAGATTGTGGTGACTAAGTTTTATGGTGAACCTCATATTTTTTATTTGTTTTATCGAAAATTTAACCCTCGAGTTTATCAGGAAAACATAGGGGTAATTCGTTACGAGAGGAGTGATGGTTGGGTTAATGTTGACCGGATTGGTAAATACTATTTTAGTCAAGACGGAATCGAGATTGGAGGAAAGGTGCTTTATGCGGTTACTCCTCTAGAAGGAGAAGGTTTAGAGATTTTAGATCAGGTTTTTTGGGCTAATGGTCAAGAGTCTTTTGTGATTGGCAGAGCCAGATGAGAAAGAAGAAATTTATTATTTTTGCTTTTTTGATTGCTTTATTCGGCTTTCTACTCAGGTTATGGCACTTAGCTGATGTTCCTCCCTCACTTCATTGGGATGAACCTTCATGGGGTTATAATGCCTATTCGATTTTGAAGACTGGTCGAGATGAGTATGGCAATTTTATGCCCTTTTTCTTTAAGGCTTTTGGTGATTACAAGGCGCCAATTTACATGTATCTTACGGTTATCTCTGTGGCTGTTTTCGGTTTGACCGAATTTGCGGTCAGGTTTCCGGCCGCTCTTTTCGGAGGTATAAGTATTTTGGTTATCTACTTTTTTACTCAAGAGCTATTAAAAGATTTTAAGGGAAAAGAGAAGGTAGCTATTTTGGCCAGTCTTGTTTCAGCTCTTTCGCCCTGGGACTATCATTATTCTCATGCTGCCTGGGAAATTAATATTCTTTTGGTCCTTCTTCTTTTAGGAATAATGTTTTTTCTTAAATTCGAGAAAAGGAAAATTCATTTTCTCTTTCTGTCAGAAGTCTGTTTTGGTTTGTCTTTGTACGTCTATAATGCAGCCAAATTATTAATTCCTCTGATTGTTGTGGCTTTATTGTTTTTGTCTAGAGAAAAATTAAAAAAGGTTTCTCTGAGAAATTATCTTTTTGCTTTAATAATTGGAGTGATTATTATTTTCCCTGTTTTTAAGGTTACTTTTTTGGGTGGGGCTGGAGGAAGGTTGAGATTAATGAGCGTCTTCTCTTATCCTCGGTCTAATAAAGAGATAATGGAGATTACTAAAGAGTCAGGAGTAAGCTCGGAGAGTTTGGAGTATACGACTTTTCATGGAAGTTTTAATTATTATCTAAGAGGCGTTTTGGGGAGATTTGTCAATCATTTTTCGCCAAAGTTTTTGTTTTTTGAGGGCGACTGGACTAATCCTCGTCATAGTGCTCCCAATGTTGGCGTTTTAAACTTTCTTGATCTCATTTTCTTGCCCTTAGGAGCTTATTATTTAATTAGTCAGAAGATTAAAAACAAAGGCTTGATTTGGTACCTCCTTTTGGTTACTCCTCTGCCTTCGGCTTTAAGCAGAGATATTATTCAAGCTACGAGGAGCTTTTTTATGGTTATTCCTTTAACCATTATCAGTGCCTTAGGTATCTATTTTCTTTGGCAGGAGATATTGAAGATGAGAGTAAAACGGTTATTGCAATTTGGTTTTCTTGGAGTCTTGGCGGCGGGTTATGTTTTTAGTTTTATTTATTATCTAGATATGTTTATTGTTCATTTACCTGTTGAAGCTTCTCAGTTTTGGCAGTATGGTTATAAGGAAGCGGTTGAATATGTGGCTGAAAATGAAGATAACTATCAAGGCGTGATTTTTACTCAAAAGTATATGCAGCCCTACATTTATTATCTCTTTTACACCAAATATAATCCGGCTAAATACCAGGCTCAAGCAGAATTGACTGAGGATCCTGAGGGTGTTGATGTTGGCATGGTCGAGAAACTAGACAAGATTGAGTTCAGAAATATCTATTGGCCAAGAGATCGATATCTGAAAGATTACTTGTTTGTTGGTGATCCTTATGAATTGCCTGAGAAAGACATTATCCCTGAGGAATCAAAATTGATTAAGAAAATTGAGTTTCTTAATAAAGGGATGGCTTTCCATATTGTTGAGACAGTGGAATGAAGAAAAAACTTAAAATTTTTCTATTTTTAATTATTCTCTTGGCAACTTTTCTTCGCTTTTGGCAGATAGATAACTATCCAGCTGGTTTTAATGCTGATGAGGCCTCTTATGGCTATAATGCTTATTCCTTGATTCTGACTGGAAAAGATGAACATGGAGAGAGTTGGCCTATTCACTTAAAGTCTTTTGCTGACTACAAGCCAGCCGGAACAGCTTATCTGGCGATTCCTTTTATCAAATTATTCGGTTTAAGGGAGATAAGTGTTAGATTGCCGTCTCTTTTAGCCGGAGTGGCCTCGATCTTGATTCTTTTTCTTTTGATTCAGGAGTTGTTTGGCTCTTATCCTTTGTCATTGATTGCTTCTTTCTTTCTCTCTATTTCTCCTTGGCACATTCATTTTTCCCGAGGGGCCTGGGAGTCAAATCTGGGGACAACTTTTATGCTTTTGGGGGTTTGGTTATTTTTAAAAGGTCTTAAGAAGCCAAAGTTTTTTATTTTTAGTATTTTCTCTTTAGCCTCTTCTATGTATACTTACCATACTCCTCGGGTGGTAATCCCTCTTTTAGGGTTTTTCTTAATCATCTTTTTCCGAAAACAAGTCTTTAAACATTTAAAGTGGGTAGTTATTTGTGCTCTAATCGGGATGGTCTTGATTACTCCTCTCGTATTGAGTTTCTTTGGGCCGGCCGGTTCAGCCAGGTTTTCAGGGGTGAGTGTTTTTTCTGATGTTGGTCCGGTTTGGCGGGTTAATCGTCTTCGGGGAGAGCATCCGGATATGACGGCTGTCTCAGTAAAGATTTTACACAATCGGCCAATTATCTATGCTTTAAGAATTGGTCAAAACTGGCTTTCTCATTTTGGGGGAACTTTTCTCTTTGTCATGGGAGACGGAATCAAAAGAAGTAATCCTCCGGAAATGGGTGAGTTGTATCTCTTTGATTTTATTCTTATCTTGGTTGGTCTTTATTTCTTGATGAAAATTCGGCCTAAGAATTATCTCTTTGTCTTTTTCTGGTTGTTAGTCGCTCCGATTGCTGCTTCTTTGACTTTTCAATCACCCAATGCTCTAAGGGCTCATAATCTGGTCATTCCTTTGGTGATTGTTTCTGCTTATGGGTTTTATCATTTATTAATCTATCTTAAAAAGAAATTCTCTTTATCTCTTTTTGTTGTTTGTTTTATCTTTTTTATTCTATTTATTTCTTGGAATACAGCTTATTATCTCCATCAATACTTTATCCACTACCCCAAGGCCTATCCTGAAGCTTGGGAATACGGGATTAGAGAGTTGGTGGATTATTTATGGCCAATCAGAAATAATTATTCTAAAGTTTATGTGACTGAACAATATGATCAGCCCTACATTATTTTTCTCTTCTATCTTCAATATCCGCCAGAGAAATTCCAGCAAGAAGTAAAGTTAACTCCCAGAGATAAATTCGGCTTTTCAACAGTTCGGGAGTTTGATAATTTTCATTTTGAAAACATTAATTGGGATGATTTCAGAGATAGGGAGAAAGAAAATATTTTAGTTTGTGGAACTGATGAAGAGATTCCTGACCAGGCGGGAATTGTTAAAGAAATTGCTTTCTTAAATGGTGAGCCAGCTTTTCAGTGCGCGGAAATAAAATGAAACTTTCAATTGCTTTAGCGACTTATAATGAGGAAGAAAACATTGGCCGTTGTCTTGAAGCGGTTAAAGATTTGGGAGAGGAGATTGTTATTGTTGACGGTTCTTCAACTGATAAAACGGTTGAGATTGCCAAGAAATATGGGGCTAAGGTAACGGTCACTGATAACCCGCCGCTTTTTCATATCAATAAACAAAAAGCTCTTGATCTTTGTCGGAGTGAATGGATTCTTCAACTTGATGCTGATGAAGTGGTTACTAAAGAACTGGCCCAAGAAATCAAAAAGACCTTGAAGGCATCGGCCAAAAAACTAGAGGAAAGGCGGCTTGACCCTCAGAAGAAGAAATTATTTTTAAAACACCAGCAGTTGGTGGAAGAGAGAGACGGAAAAGTGGGAACAAAGACAGGAGAAATTGTTGCTTTTTGGGTGTCGCGGAAAAACTTTTTTCTTGGTCGATATTTAATACATGGCGGAGTTTATCCTGATGGCGTCATTCGGTTGGTAAAAAAGGGTAAGGCGAAGTTTCCTTGTAAAACTGTTCACGAGCAGATTGAAATTAAAGGGAGAACGACTTGGTTAGAGAATAGTCTTATTCATTATGATTCGCCTACCTTTTCTCGTTATTTAGAAAGGGCTGATAGATATACGGATTTAATTGCCGACGAATTTTATAAGCAAGGAGTTAAGTTTAATTATTTAAATCATCTAAATTATCTTTTCCTGAAACCTTTCCAGGTTTTCCTAAGTTTATTTTTCCACCACAAAGGGTTTTTAGATGGTTTTCCAGGGTTTGTCTGGGCGCTTTTTTCTGGTTTCCGTTATCCAATTGCCTACATAAAGTTTTGGGAGAAGAAGAGATTAAAGAAGTAGTCTTTTTTCTACCTTTAATCTGCCACTGGTAAAGGTTTTAAGTAATTTGGTTTCCTTTTCTAATTTTTGGTACCAGTCTTCTTGATATTGGGGGGTGACTTCATCGGGTTCAATGATGACAAAGAACTCTTCTGTTCTTTCTTCTGAGGGAAGATAGCCATATTTCCTTTTTCCATAAGATTCAAAGAGATAAGTCCAGCCTTGGGGTAACCAATAGGGAAAGGTGTAATAATCAAAGTAAAATTCTTCTCCTTTTGCTTCTTGGTAGACAAAGTCAATGATTTTTTTCTGATCACCAATAAAAGTGTATTGGTAGGCTCGGAAGAAGAAGTTTTTATTTTCGGGAATTGTTTCTAAATAGTAATTAAAATTAGAGACTAAGAGGAAGATGAGGATGATTATGGCCAGAAATTGTTTTTTGGTAAAGGTGATTGTTTTTTCTAAGAAAAGACCGATGAGAAGAAAAAAGGCTGGTCCTAAATGAATTAAAGTCTGAGACATGGGAACTGTTCTCAGGGGAATTAGGAAAACAAGAGGAGAGAAAATCCAGATGAGAACAATTTTGGCAATTTGTTTTTTTCGTTCTAAAAAGGCGATTAAAAGGAGAAGGGGTAAGAAAATCTTGGTTATTAAGGGAAATGAAGGCAGAATTAAGAGAGTAAATTCTCTTAGGCCGACTCGATAGAGTTCCTTAAGGAAGGCAAAAGAGATTGGTTGACTGGCTTGAGTTGTTTTGAAAAAATTCAGAAAGCTCTTACTGAGAATTTGGTGATGTCGGAAATCAAAAAGAAGATAGGGAGAAAAAATTAGGAAAAGGATTAAGGCTGATTTTAGAAGGAAGAGTAAATTGATTTTTTTGAAGTTAATAAAATAATAATAAATTAAAACAGGAGTGAGGAATAAGGCTGAAGCTAATTCGAGGTGAAAAATTAGCCCCCAGGTGATGATAATGATTGGAAAGTTTGTTTCTTTGAATTTTTGGCTGAGAAAGAAAAGAAGGAAGATTGAGAGGGGGAGAACCAGAGAGGGATTAGAAAGCCATCTGGAAAAGACAATTGCCTGAAAGCTTAAGGCAGAGATTAGAGCAACTGATAGTCTTGAGATTAGAGTTAACTCTTTTCTAGCTGTAAAAAAGAGAAGACTGGCGCCAAGAGAGCTTAGGAAGCAGATAAAAAGACTGGCGATGATTGGATTACCTCTTCCAAGGAAGTAGGGAATGGCCATCAGATAATAATAAAAAGGACCATGGAAAATGCCTTCGAGGTCGGTTTTGGGGCCAATTAAGGTCAGTTTTTTGAGTTCAATAATGTCTTTGATTACCCAGGCGTCTCGACCTTGTTCCCAGCCAAAGAAGAGGTTGTTATCTAATAAATAAATTCTAAGAAAAAAAGTTAAGAGAAAGATTAAAAAAGGGAGAATAATTTTTGGTTTTAAGAATTGCTTAAATTTCTTCCTCGCAAGCCTCATCCTGTCTGTTATAATAGCATAAAGTGAGGAAGTATTTTCAACTTAAATCTTTAGAACAAAAGCTTTTTTATTTTATCCTGTTTCTATCTTTTTTTGGTTTGGTTCTGAGAATCTTGTTTGTCTGGAAACACTCAACTGCTTTTACTTATGATCAAGCCAGGGATCTTTTGGATTTAAGAGAAATGATGGTTTTGAGAAAACCTCGGTTAATTGGGGCTCATACCTCGCTTCATGGCGTCTTTTATGGACCTTTGTGGTATTGGCTGGCTTTTCCTTTCTACTTTCTTACTGGCGGTCATCCTTTGACCACTCTTGTTCCTCTTATCTTGTTTTCTTTTTTAATGCCCCTGATTTTCTTTTTGTTAACAAAAGATAAGCTTTTGGGTTCAGTCCTTGGGGTAATTTATATTTTTTCTTCTTCATTTTTTTCTCATTCAATTGTTGCTCTTAATACGAACCCAATCATTTTTCTTACTCCCTTGTTTTTAATTTCTTTGATAAAGTTTTTTCAGAGCAAGAAAAGAGTTTTTTTGTGGTTAGCTTTATTCTTGATTGGCGTTTCTTTTCACTTTGAACCGATTATTGGTCTTTTTTGGTTGCCGGTTTTTGTAATCTCTGTTTTGCTTTTTAGAAAGTTAGGTTTGGTTTGGAAAAATAAATTGGCAGTTGTTTTCTTTTTAATGCCTTTTGTTCCTCAATTAATTTTTGAATTTCGCCATGATTTTCTTCAGACCAGGGCTTTTTTAAGGTTAATTAGTGGTGGCGGGAGTTCATTAACACCTGGAGAAGGAGATTTGATTGCTCGTTTTTTTGATCGGTTGAAGATTTTTGAAGAGACTTGGTTCTTTCAGAGTGGCAATAATTTGATTTTGGCTGGTCTTTTTTTGGTTTTGATTTTAGTTTTGTTTTGGAGATTGAGAAAAATAAAAAAGATTAAGAAAGAGAGTGATTACTTTGGTTCGTTGACTTTGGTTTCTTTGGTTATTGTTTTTCTGGGTTTTGTTCTTTATCCTTATGCTCTTTGGCCTTGGTATTTGGGTGTGGTTGATGCTTTAATCCTTACTTTGATTGGTTTGGGACTCTGGGCGCTTTTTTCTTTTGGGAGGAAGGCGGCTTTTATCTCCTTGGGAATCTTAATCATTCTTCTTGGTCTTAATCTTCAGCGATATTTACCTTGGCCATTAGACCAAGGTTTTTCTCCTGATCCAGCTAATCTGAGGACAAGACTGAAGGTGGTGGATTTGGTTTATGAAGATGTTGATAATCGAGGTTTTAAGGTTTTTACTTTTGCTCCTTATGTTTATGATTTTCCTTATCAATATTTGATTTGGTGGCGGGCAAAGACTCAATATCATTATTTACCTGAGGCGTATTATTATCTGCCTGATCAACCAGACTATGTTCCGGCTAAGAAAGAGGCTGATCAAATGATTGCCAGCAAGAAGTCTGAGTGTGATTATTTGATTATTGAGCCTTTTGAGAATCAAGAAGACTTGTTTTGGGATTGGCGTTATCGTTTTCCTGAGGCCAAGAAAGTTTGGGAAATTGGTAGAACGAGAGTAGAGAAGCTTTGTGATTGAGCAGTTTGCTAGTTGATTTAAGGAGTATAATAGGGGAGAGTTTGTTTCGGAGATGATTAATTGGTTAAGGAAAAATTATAGAAAAAACAAGAAGGCTATTCTTTTTGTAGGTTTGAGTTTTCTTGGTTGGCGGGTTTGGCTTCAGGCGTTTTTATTGTTGGGTTGGTTTGTTTTACCCTTGAGAGAGAGATTTCTGGGTGGGGGGATGAAGAATTTCCTTATTCAGCCAGGACTTTGGCCTTGGGCAAATTTTGATGGCGAGCATTATTTGGCCATTGCTCATCATGGTTATGGCAATTTGGAGCAGGCTTTTTTTCCGCTTTTTCCCTGGTTAATCAGAGTTCTTGCTTTTCGATTCAAAGAAAGTCTTTTTGCTCTTCTTGTCTCGGGTTTGACCATTTCTAATCTTTCTTTTTTGATTGCTCTTTTTCTTTTATATCTTTTAATTAGACTTGATTTTAAAGAGAGAGTGGCTCAGTTATCAATTCTTTTTCTCTTGGCTTTTCCTGGTTCTTTCTTTTTGGGAGCTGTCTATAGTGAGTCGTTATTTTTAGTTTTAATCCTTGGGGCTTTTTATGCGGCTAGGAAGAAACAATGGTGGGTGGCCGGGATTTTAGGAGCTTTGGCGAGTGGGACGAGGGTGGTGGGAATATTGTTATTGCCGGCTTTGTTATGGGAGTGGTGGGAGCAGAATAAGGAGGAATTGGCAAAATATAAGAGGCAGGATATTGTCAATCTGATTCCTCTTTTTCTCATTCCTCTTGGTCTTCTTTTCTACATGCGGTTTCTTGCTTCTTATTACCAAGATCCTTTGATGTTCGCTCATGTTCATCCAGAATTTGGGGCTGGGAGGACAGTTGACAAGCTGATTATGCTCTATCAGGTTTTTTGGCGTTATTTGAAGATGATTGCGACGACGAGGTGGGATCCTTTATATTTTACTGTCTGGCTAGAATTTTTAACGGCCGCTGGTTTTGGCGCTCTCCTCATTTTTTCTTGGTTTAAGAAGATTAGGTTTTCCTATCTTATCTTTGCCGCTCTTGCTTATATTGCTCCAACTTTGACTGGCACCTTTTTATCAATGCCTAGACTGGTTCTGATTTTGTTTCCTTGTTTTATCGCTCTGGCTTTAATCAAAAATAAGTTTTTTCGGATTTTCTATTTTGGCGTCTGTATTTTGTTACTTATTATTTCTACTATCTTCTTCACTCGAGGTTATTGGATAGGGTAGGCAATGAAAAAATCAAAAATAAAGAGTCAAAAATTTTACGTGGTCATTCCTGCCTATAATGAAGCTTCGAGGATTGGGGGCGTGATTGACGGTGTAAGGAAGTTCACTAAGAATATCTTGGTAGTTGATGATGGTTCTCAAGACAAAACATCAGAAGTGGCAAAGAAAAAAGGAGTCAGAGTTTTAAGACACCGGATTAATTTGGGGAAGGGTGCGGGGATGAAGACTGGAATTGAGGCGGCTTTTGATTTGGGAGGAGAGGCAATTATTTTGATTGATGCTGATGGCCAGCATGATCCTAAACATATCCCTGAATTTTTAGAAAAACTTAATCAGGGTTTTGATATCGTTTTTGGAACTCGTAATCTTTCTTACGGAGTGCCTTTGGTTCGTTATCTGGGGAATAAATTTGGTTCAGTCTTGATTAGTTTGGTTTTTGGGATTTATCGGAGTGATATGCTTTGTGGGTTTATTGCTTTTAAGAAAAAAGCCTATCAAAAAATAAAATGGGGCTCGAGTCGTTATGGAGTCGAGACAGAGATTGTTGCCAGGACAGGAAAAAATAAGTTAAAATACTCAGAGATTCCGATTGAAACGATTTACATTGATAAGTATAAGGGAGTGACGATTTTAGATGCTCTCGGAGTTCTTTTTAATATTCCGAGATGGTTGATTTCTTGATGAATATTTTAGGAGTTCAGATTATTGCCATTCTTTTTGCTGTTTTCATGCTCTATGTGGCCTTTCTTCATTGGAAAAGAAGGGATATTAACGGAGGAGAGATTTTTTTCTGGGGAGTTCTTTGGTTAGGGTTTATTATTGTCACTCTTTTTCCTGACATTCTTCAGAGTCTTACCCAGAAATTATTCTTTACTCGGGTCCTGGATTTTCTGATGGTTATTGCCTTCATGATTTTAGCTTTCATTGGTTTTCAGAATCATGTTTCTAATCGGAGAATGGAGAGAAAAATTGAAGAATTGATCAGGAAAGAGGCAATCAAAGATGCGAAGAAAAAAGGGAAGTCTTCCTAAGGTTTCAATCATCACTCCCTCTTTTAATCAGGCCGAATACATTGAAAAAACAATTAAGAGTGTTCTTTCACAGGATTATTCTAATTTTGAATACATTGTTATGGATGGAGGATCAACTGATGGGACAGTTGAGATTCTAAAAAAATATGATAAGAAAATTATTTGGCGTTCAGAGAAAGATAAAGGCCAGGGAGAGGCAATTAATAAGGGTTTGAAATTAGCTAAAGGAGAGATTTTAGCTTATCTTAATTCTGATGACACCTATTCTCCTGGAGCTTTAAAAAAAGTGGCTGAGTTTTTTATTAAGAATCCGAAGAAAATCTGGGTTTTTGGCAAGTGCCGGATTATTGACGAAAAGGATAAAGAGATTAGGAAATCAATTACTTCTTACAAGAATTTTTGGTTAAGTCGATATAATTATCATACTTTATTAATTCTTAATTACATTAGTCAGCCAGCTGTTTTCTGGCGAAGAGAGGTTTATAGAGAGATAGGGGAGTTCAACCAAGAAGAATATTGGGAGTTAGATTATGATTATTGGTTAAGATTGGGGAAAAAATACGAGCCAGGTTTTATCGATCAATACTTGGCTAATTTTCGGGTTCATCAGGAGGCGAAGACATCAATTGGTGTTAAACATTTTTTAGAAGAAGTTGAGGTGGCTAAGCGATATACCAAGAATCCTTTTCTAATTGGCTTACATTATTTGAATTTTTTGAGTATTGTTTTTGGCTATTCATTACTTTCAAGAAGATGAATCAGGGAGGAAGGAATTATCCAGAAAAAAAAGAATTTTGGCAGGACAAAAGAGTCCTGGTGACTGGTGGTTCTGGTTTTCTTGGCCAGCATTTAGTCAAACAATTAAGGGAGAAAAACACTAGGGAATTATTTATTCCTAGTCATCGAGAATATGATCTTCGTCGGAGAGAAGCTTGTGAAGAAGTCGTTCAAGACCAAGATTTGGTTATTCATTTAGCCGCTAATGTTGGCGGGATTGGCTATAATCAGGGATATCCGGCTGAACTTTTTACTGACAATATCTTGATGGGTACTTTATTAATGGATGAGGCTAGGAGAGCAGGAGTAAAAAAATATGTCGCTCTTGGGACAGTTTGTTGCTATTCAAAAGAGACGCTTGTTCCTTTCAAAGAAGAAAGTTTGTGGCAGGGTTATCCTGAAGAGACGAATGCTCCTTATGGTTTGGCAAAGTTAATGCAATTGGTTCAAGCCCAAGCCTATCGTCAAGAGTATGGGTTTAATGCCATTTTCTTGTTGCCAGTTAATCTTTATGGACCAGGGGATAAATTTGATCCAGAGAAATCTCATGTTATTCCGGCTTTGATTAAGAAAGCGGTTGAGGCCAAAGAACAAGGGAGAGATTTCATTGATGTTTGGGGAACAGGTAAGGCGACTCGGGAGTTTCTATATGTTGAAGATTGTGCTGAAGCCATTCTTTTGGCCGCTGAGAGATATGATGGTCATGAGCCAGTTAATATTGGTTCTGGTAAGGAGATTTCGATTAAAGATTTGGCGGAATTGATTTGTGAGCTGGTTGGGTTTAAAGGAAAAATTAAGTGGGATACTAAGAGGCCAGATGGTCAACCAAGAAGGTGCCTAGATACTTCAAGGGCGGAAAAAGAATTTGGTTTTAGAGCTAAGACTGATTTTCGAGAAGGTTTACAGAAAACGATTAATTGGTATTTGAAAGAGAGAAAAACGGGAAGAGTAGTTTAAATATTTAAAGTCTAGTGATTTAGAGGAATGGAAATGGGCATAGGCGAAGAGACTCTTGAATTATTATCTCATTCTAAGAATTATAATCAGTGGCTTTTTGAGAGAATTAGACCTCATCTTGGAGATAAAATCCTCGAAGTTGGTGGAGGAATTGGAACCTTTACAGCAATGCTTTTAGAAGATAACCGATCGGTGACGGTAGTAGATATAAACAAAGATTACTTGAAGAAATTAAGAAAGCGCTTTCCGAGTCAAAAACCTAAGATTATTCATGGTGACATTCAAAACCTTGCTTTAAAGGGATTTGATACGGTATTCTGTTTTAATGTTCTTGAACACTTGGAGAATGATAATAAGAGCATTAAAAATATGTTTAAAAGCTTGAAAGGGAGAGGGATGCTTTTACTGCTTGTTCCAGCTCATCAGATTCTTTTCGGATCGCTAGACGAAAGTTTGGACCACAAGCGGCGTTATAATAAGAAGAAAATTGTTATTTTGCTTAAGAGCTCTGGCTTCAAAATTAAAAAAATATCATATCTTAATATGCTTGGGGCACTTGGCTGGTTAACAAATTCGAAGTTTTTAAAAAGAAAAATCATTCCCAGTAAACAATTTCCTATTTTTGATAAAATGGTTTTACCATTTTTATTTTTAGAGAATTTTTTTTCTCCACCTTTTGGATTATCAATATTAGCCATCGCTGAGAAAAAATGAAAATATCGATAATTGTCCCAGTTTATAATGAAGTTAAAACAATTGAGGAGATATTGTCTAGAGTAATTAAAAGCAGATTGCCAAAAGGGATTAAAAAAGAAATAATTGTGATAGACGACGGGTCCACCGATGGTACAAAAGGACTCCTCAAGAAAGAATTTCATAATCCAGGGAAAATAAAGCTCATTTTACACAGAAAAAATAAAGGAAAAGGGGCGGCAATTCGTACCGGTTTTAAAAAGGCAACTGGAGATATTTTTCTTATCCAAGACGCAGATCTTGAATACGACCCTTCGTATTATCAGAAACTCCTCAAGCCCATAATTACGGGTAGGACAAAAGCAGTTTATGGATCCAGATTAAAAAACTTAAGATTTAACCTTTGGGGAAAAAATAAAACACCTCTCGCCCTCCATTATTTAGGTAATAAATTTCTTTCTGGGGCCACCAGCTTTCTTTATGGTGGAGAAATTACAGACATGGAGACAGGCTATAAGGTCTTTACTAAAGATGCGCTGAAGGATATAGAGATTAATGCGGACAGGTTTGACTTTGAACCAGAGATAACTGCCAAGATAATCAAGAAAGGAATTTCAATTAGAGAGATTCCGATCAAAATAATGCCCCGTGATTACTCAGAGGGCAAAAAGATAACCTGGAGGGATGGATTCCGGGCCCTCTTTACTCTAATCAAGTATAGATTTGTTGACTAATAATGCTCAAACTAGATGATTTTTTTGCCCCATTAGGAATAGCAAATTTAACTATTTTTTTTGCGTTTTTAGCGTCTTGTGAGATTGTTGGTTTCTCTCTAGCAAAGGTTTTTATTAAGAAGATTCCTGATTTTCTTAGGGGAGCAATCTGGCTTTTAGGGCTTGGGTTGGTAGTTTTTTCTTATTTTTTATCTCATTTCTTTATACCCTATGCTTGGCCAGCAATTGGGATTTGTCTAGCCATTTTATTAATTCCTTCATTACCAATTTATATAAAAGAAAAAGGCTGGCAAAGTTTAACGAAATTTTGGAAAGGAAGCTATTTGCCGCTTTTATTACTTATTCCTGTTCTTCCCTTGATTTATATTAAAGCTTCTTTACCGCCCTATATTTGGGATGAGATGGCTTATCATTACATTTCACCCTATACTCTTTATTATGAGAAGGCTTGGCAATTTGGTGCTGGTGTTTATGGAAATTTCCCTCGACTGCTTGAAACAGCCTTTATAGCTCTTTTTTCTTTAACTAAGACTTATGTTGCTGCTAGGTTACTGCAATTTTCCATTTTCATTACTGCTTTAGTTGTTGCTTATAGATTCTTGAAAGAGAGCCTGGGGATTTTAGCCGCAATTCTTTTCTTTGCTTTATTACTATTCCATGGCGAGAATCTTCTCTTAATTTCTACCTGGGGCTATATTGATGTTGGCGCTGCCTCTTTAGTGTTTATTGCCTTTATTTGTTTGATCGGTTATTTACTTGAGAGTAAGATTGAGACTTTAGTTACTGGTGTAGCCTTTTTGGGGATGGCAATAGGAGTGAAATATTCTGCTTTAATTCCATTGAGTGCGTCTTTAATGATTACCTTGTTTTTGGCATTTAAGAAAGATTTCTTCAATAAAAAATATTTTAAGTCTTATTTACTTAGTTTATTTTTATTCCTCATTTTAGGTGGGTATTGGTATATAAAGAACTTTTTTTACACAGGTAATCCGATTTATCCCTTTCTGAGTTCTTTTATCGGCTGTAAATTTTCGCGTTGTCCAGAGATTTCTCCAGCTTGGGCTTACCCATTTACCCTGACTCACGCCAAGGATATCCTTTTGCAGGTTTTAGGGGGAAATAAGCAACTAATTAAGTTTTTTTTGTTAAGCATTCCCCTTTCTCTTTTCCACGTCAGTAAAAGGGTAAGAAAAATCGCTTATTTCCTGATGACACTTGTAGTTATAGAAGTTCTTTTGGCGGCTGTTTCTTTTAAATATGAAACTCGCTTTTTCTATCACTGGCAATTTCTTTCAGCCTTATTGATAGTTTTACCCACTTCCTTTGTCTCGCGATATAGAAGTCTAATTAAAAATTTAGTTGGAAAGAAAAAACTTAAAGGGTTTTTAAAAAGACAAAATTGGAAGGTTATTTATCCAACTTTTACTCTTCTATTGGTAATTTTTACATTCTTTAACTCTAAAGATTTTATTGACGAGCTTTATCAAGCCGAAAGCCAGCCAGAGAGAAGACTTGAAGTCGAATATGCCAATAGGAAAATAGACATTTATCAATGGATTACTGTTGTCATGCCCAGAATGAAAGAGGTTATCTTTTGGTGCGAGGGTCAGGAGCCAAAGACAGACCTGATGGCCTTAGATCCTGGGATAATTTGGTATGATTATGAAGGTTTAATGAGAATTTTTATGACTAATTGCGAAATTAAACATGATAAGATTGTTGACCTTCCAGCAGAAGAAGTTATTGACTCTCTTAGAGAAGAAGAGTCATTTTTTCTTGCTTCGTTAGATGAATGTAAAGAGGAGGTTAAGCCAACAGGAATAAGACGATTCCAAGACGAGGTGGAATACCTAAGACAGGTAAATAATGACATTATTTGTAATTCGGAGGAAGTTTTACCAGGACTTTATAGATTTTCAACTGATTAACTATTTAATGAATAAATAAATGAAATTGAAAATACTTTTTCTTATCCCTTATTTTGCCCCTGCTTGGGGTTATGGAGGACCAGCTCGGCTGGCATTTGACTATGCCAAAGAGTTGGTTAAAAGAGGCCATAAGATAACAGTTTATGCCTCCGATGCCCTAAGTGAGAAATCGAGAGTAAAGAAAAAGCACGATTTCTTAGATGGAATAGAAGTTTATTATTTGTCCAATCTAAGCAATTTTTTGGCTTGGAGAAAAATTTTTTTACCCCTTGGATTGCCGAGGCTTCTTGGCGCGACGATTAAGAATTTTGATTTAGTTCATTGTTTTGATTTTCGGACTTTTCAAAATATTTGGGTTCATCATTATTCAAAAAAGTATAAACCTCCTTACCTTATTTCTGTTCTTGGGCAGACTAAAAAAGGGGAGGGGGGGATCCGCAAGCCAATTAAACTTGTTTATGATTTTCTCTGGGGGAAAAAGATACTTCAAAATGCTTCTTTAGCGTTCGCTCAAAACGAGCATGAGAAGAACGACCTGAAAGAATTTGGGATAAAAGGAAATAAAATTTCTCTTTTGCCTTTGGCCTTAGATTTTTCAGAATTCAAGGATCCGCCTAAGAAGGGAAAATTCCGCCAGAAATACGGAATTAATAAAGATGATTTTTTTATTCTCTTTATTGGTAGGATTCATTATCTAAAAGGGATTGATTTTCTAATTAAAGCTTTACCGAAGATAAAGAAGAAAATTAAGAAGGTGAAATTAGGCATTATTGGTCGGGATGACGGCTTTTTGGATTCTATTAAAGAATTGGTTAGAAAACAAAGGGTGGAAAATTCAGTTATTTTTACTGGCCCTATTTACGAAAGAGGCAGAATCAAGGCCTATCGAGATGCCGATGTTTTTATTATCACTCCGAGACATTTTGAAGAGACTTCGCTAGCTTCTTTAGAGGCAGCTGCTTGTGGGACGCCGATTATAGTCAATCAGAAATGTCAAGTGCCTTATTTAGACGAATATTGGGCAGGAATTACTCTTAAAAAAGAAACACCAAGAGAGATTAGAGATGCAGTTTGTCATGTTTTTACTCAAAAGGAAAAAATGGGTAAAATGGCCAGAAAAATGATTATAGAAAATTTTACTCTTGAAAAAGTAATTGGAGACCTTGAAAGGACTTATCATGAAGTTGTCAGCTGATCAGATCAAAAAACTTCAGAAAGAGCATAGCGATCAAGCTTATAAAATTCACTTTCTCAAAGGCTGGTGCCCACCAGAAAAGACCCTAATTGGTGATTTTATCGATTATTATCCACTAGAAAAAGCAATTTCTCTTTTACCCTTTTCTCTTAAAGGCAAAACGGTTTTAAATATCTGTTGTGGGAACGGATTTGAAGCCGAATATTTAGTTGGATTAAGGGCAAAAGTTACTGTCTCAGATATTTCTCCTGAAGCGGTTAAAGCAGCGAGACGAAGGTGCAGACAAATCAAGGGAGTTGTCGCCGATGCCGAGAATCTTCCGTTTAAAGATAAAAGCTTTGATTTAGTCGTTGTTCGAGCTGGTCTTCATCATCTTCCAGACCCACATAGGGGCATTTTTGAAATGGATCGGGTAAGTCGAAAGGGTTTTATTTTTATTGAGGCCCAGAGAAATTTCATCACCAAAATTTTAATTAAATTAGGCTTAGCCGAGGAATACGAAGAGTCAGGCAATTACGTTTATCGTTTTACTCGTGAAGAAATCCATCAGCTTATGAAGAAACTGAAAATTAAGGATTATAAAATTGAGACAGTCTGGTGTCGCTACGCTAGCCTTTTACATAAAAGAATTTATTCGCATTTTGATAACAAATTTTGGTTGTTTCTTTTTGAGCTCTTTTTCTTTGCTTTTAATAGAATTTTCGATTACTGGGGAAATACGATAATAGTCGTTGCTCTTAAGTAATAAGCTTTATGTTATTTTTAAAGAATGAGGGATTATAGAATGCGCCTAAACTGGTTACCAGGCAAAGTAAGAATTGGAGTCTTTCTCAAAATTAATTATTTTCTTTTTCCCTTTCTCTACCCATTGGTAATTTGTCTAATCTTGCTTGAAGCCTATATGTACTCTGGCTTTCTGGCTAAAAATATTTTTATTCCTTTAAAATTAATTCTTTTTCTTTTTGTAATTGCAGGTGTTTTGGTTAATTCTATTGAGGCTAAAATTCCCTCTTTGAGGAAAAGAAAGTTTTCTCAAATCAGCTATCGGGGTCTTTTTTGGATAAACTTGATTATTCTGTTAGTTAGCCTCTTGGCTGTTTCTATTTTTATTGCCATTGATGACGCTCACTTTGACGGGTATGTTTACACTCATCTCTTTCATCTTCAGCCTAGAGTTTTAAGAGCCATCCCCTTAATGGGGATATTTATTTTAGTTTTCAATCTTTTAGGTCCCAATCTTGGTTTGATTAAAAAAAGGTTAAAGTCTATAAATTTTGTTTTTATAATTATTTTGGTTCTTCTTTTATCAGAGAATCTGATTATGCTATTACCAAAGATGTTCTACCGGACTGCTTTTGTGATTTCTCATTTAAATTTTACTTATGATCAGAAAATGGAAGCGAAGTGGGGAGATTTTTATAATTATATGGTTTTTGTGCGAGAAAATACCCCCGAAGATGCGATTATTATGTATCCTCCCCAGAAGTATCCTTGGATGAATGTTGGCAATGGAGGATTAATTAGATATTTTCTTTATCCCCGCCATATTGTTCAAAATTATAGCAATGAATATGCCCAAATTGAGGGAAGTGCAGATTATGTCATGATTGCCTGGGGAGGTTGGAGTTGTGAGGCAGAAAGATGTCATGGATGGCCCAAGATTAAAGTTCCAGCCGAGTGGATGCTATACAAGAAAAAAAATTCAATCGAGATTGAAAATAAATTTGAGGATACAGTTTATAATCCAGATGATAATATTAATCACGAGGCCTGGGGTCTAATTAAAATTAAGAAGGAATAAAAATGTTGTTAATTATAGGATTTTCGTTAACAATTTTCTTTGGCTTGCTTTTAACTTTGGTTTTTGTTCCTAAAATGAACTCAGTAGAAAGGCTGGGAGTTTCTTATCTTTTAGGTTTAGGCATTTTAACTCTTTTGATGTTTTTTTATTCCTTGGCTGGATATAAATTTACTCTTTTTAACACCCTGGTGCTTCTGTCGATGCTAATCTTAATTCTTTTATTTTTAACGAGGAAAAAGATTAAGCCTTTTATTTTGGAGTTGAAATCTGCTTTTTCCTTCCGTCGATTCTCTTCGGTAGAAAAGATAATAGTCGGAGTAACTGTTTTTTTCCTCCTTTATAGTCTGATTTCCACTCTTTACTGGCCAGTTCATTCCTGGGACGCCCTAGTTCTTTATGATTGGCGGGCTAAGCTTTTTGTTGATACTGGGGGAATGGAAGAAGGAATCGCCCGAGGTTACTTTTTTGGCTATCCTCTTCTAACCTCATTGGCTCATACATGGG
>CAYFQP010000023.1:0-2463 GCA_964345375.1 uncultured Gammaproteobacteria bacterium
TTTGTCTTTAAAATCAACCAAAACTTTTTCTAGAGCATCCTTTTCCGGAACAACGTCTAAATTAAGCAAAACAACAATCTCTGATTTAGCAGCCTTAACCCCTGAATTACAACCAGCTGCAAAACCCAAATTCTCCTTGTGTTTAATAATCTTAACCTGAGAATAGTTTTTCTTTAAAAATTGATTAGAATCATCTGGTGAAGCATCGTCAACAACAATCACCTCATCAGGCCGAGTCGCCAAAACAGCGGGAAGATTCTTCTCTAAGAGTTTTCGACCCTTCCAATTGGGAATAATGATTGAAGCCTTTTTCATGATTTCTTTGCTTTAGTCAGTCGGTACATGCCTAATAAGAACTTTTTCTCAATCAAAATATCAAAACCCGCTTCCTTAACCATTTTTCTTAATTCCCTGCCATTAAAATTATGAACATGGGTTCCTTTCCAAACCCAACCCTTTGTATTCTCCCAAAAAAACCAAATCATTCTAAAAAGCAAACTGTGAGTATGAATTAAAATGACCAAATGGCCATCTTTTTTAAGCACTCTTCTCATTTCTTTGATCGCCTTTTGGGGGTTAAGAAAATGCTCGATTGAATCCAAACAGAAAACCGTCTCAAACTCTCCCCTTTTAAATGGCAGTTTCTCAACATCTGCCACCTTGAACTTAAGCCTTTTGTTTTTTGAAAATCTTTTCTTAGCATATTCTATTGAGCTCGGCAGAATATCAACTCCAACCACCAACTCCGCTTTTGATCGCTCAAGAATAAATTTAGTCATTGTCCCATCAGCACAACCAACATCAAGAATCTTCCCTCCGGGTGAATCAATTAGTTTGCCGATTTCAGGGAATCGACGTGAGTGCCAAAGTCTCTGGGCTAGGTTCTCTTTTATCCCCCGTTGGTACCAATCAGGCGGAACGTTTCGATGAAGAATAGCGGCTTCTGATAATTTTATAGCCATATAAGCTAATTAAGATCAATAGGGTCAGAATTGAAATTCCTGCCCCTATTTTAAACGATGAGGGCTCATAAATAAACACAGCCCGATGATTGCCTTTAGGAACAACCACTCCTTTTAAGAGATAATCAACCCTAAGCATCTCTCTTTCAACCTCATCAACAAAGACTTTCCAACCTGGAAAAAAGACATCACTAAAAACCAAAATCTCTTGTTCTGATGTCCTCGTTTCAACTTCAACTCTTCCCGATGAATAAGAAACAATTTTAGCCTCACCCAAATCTCCATCCTGATGACAACTAACCTCAATATCCTTAATAAGAAAGACTTTCTCAGCCGGGTCTTCCTCTGAAATAATCTGGTTAATAATCTCCAAAAAGTTTTCCCTTTTCTCCCAATCACAAACCAAGAACACCCGAGGTAAAGCCTTTTTATTCTCAAAAATTTTAGTCTTACCCTCCTCAAAGACCAAAGGATAGTCTTCTGAACTAAGATCTTTAAAGCTTAAAAAATATTTAACCGAGAGAAGCTTGAAAACATTAGACTTGTAATTCCTGCCATAGACTGTTCTCTGAAAATGACTAGACAAATGCTTAGAAGGAATTCTTCCTTGGCCCATCGAAACAAAAAGACTGTATTCTTTACTATGAAGAGGATTATAGCCTTCAACACTTTCTAAATGGTAAACCGTCTGGTGGTTGGTCCCAAAAATTTCCTGATGAAGAGGAACAAAACGATTGTAACCCAAATTTTCTTTAAGAAACTTGGTTGTCTCAATCTCTGGATAAACCAGATCCTTATCAATAAATGGTAAAAACTTTCTTCCCTGACGAAAAAGATCAAATGAAATAACAACCAAAATTAAGAAAAAGACTAACTTAATTCTTTTTTTAAAGATAAAATTTTTAGAGATAAATTTTTTAGAGATAAAATAAGAAGATATAACTAAAGCTCCCACCAATAAAACATAGAAACTAGGTAAAACCAAATTCCGCATACTGGTTATCTGTCTTTGATGGCCATAACCCAAAAATTGAAAACAAAGGCTGAAAATCCATAAAGATAAAAGAACAAAAAACAAACAAGCCAAACAAACCAGAAATTTGGTCAAAGATTTTCTCCTCTTCTTTGAATAAAAATCTTTAGATAAATGATTAAAACCCATGGCCGTCAAAACTGAGAAAGCAAAAGTGGTAAAAAACAAAAGCCTTGCCGGCAGAAGCGATGATAAAAGCGGAATCTTCAAATTATAAGGCAAGAAGGAAACAGGATTAGGAGTCGCCAAAAACAAAGCCATTATCCCCACTAGAAGCCAAAAACAAGTTTCTCGGTTAATTTTCTTAGAAACAATTAAATAGAGAATAAATAAAATAGAGCCGATACCAAAATACCCACAATATTCATAATAGTTAACCTTGCCCCAGTAATTGGCTGTCGCCGGATTGCCAAAAAAATCAGGCGCAAAAAACATAATCAATTGGCGCAGGGGAACAAAAAACATGGT
>CAYFQP010000024.1:0-4642 GCA_964345375.1 uncultured Gammaproteobacteria bacterium
GGCACACCAAAAGTGCCTACCCTATTTGAGGGCGGGCAGTTTTTATTATTTATTGTGTTTTCTATGATACTATCTCTTTAAGATTGAATTCAACCCGTTCAAACCCGGTCATATTACAAGCAAAATATGGCAGACGGCGGGTGATTAGGAACTGATAATTGGTAGTTAAGGGTTAAAAGAGTGGTATAATTTTAAAAGTGTTTGAAGTCATTGGCTTGCTCATTCTTCTTTTAATTGCTCTTCTCTGGATCCCCTATATTCAAAGAACAACTAAATTTGGGGCACCTTTTGTGGCCATGGAACCAGACGTGGTTGAGAGAGTGATGAAATTAGCGGAAATCAAAAAAGGCGATGTCTTTTATGATTTAGGCTCAGGAGACGGAAGACTAGTAATTGCCGCGGCTCTTCATGGTGCTCAGGCCCATGGAATAGAAATTGATTGGACAAAGGTGATTTACTCAAGAGCCTGGATTTATATTTTAAGGCTTCAAAAGAAGGCCAAGATTATTCATAAAGACATGTTCGAAGTCAATCTAAATGATGGTGACATAGTCAGTCTTTATTTACTTCAGGAAACCAACCAAAAATTAAAAGAAAAATTAAAAAAGGAATTAAAACCAGGAACAAGGATTATCTCGACGGCCTTTACTTTCGAAGGCTGGAAGCCAGAGAAGGTTGACTCTCGAGGAACAGTCTATGGACCGATTTATTTATATAGGATTTAAGGTTATGATATAATTTAGCTATTATGTCAGACGCAGAAGGAGAACCAGAGATAGGTATTCCGGGAAGGGAGGAGGAATCCAGGCGCCTTCTTGAAGAGCTTTACTTTGGGCGAAGGAGAGAGAGAAGCCCACTTCATGAAATGGCGGCTGAAGGGGAACCCCGTGAAGTTAGGATAGGTGTGAGAAAAAGGCTCGCCTGGACAGAGAATGAGTCGTATATCAATGGCCGATTTCCCAAGAGTCTTTATCCTTTGCAGTTAATGACTCAGGAGCTTGTCGAAAGACGAGATGCAATTGACTTCATTTATCCTCTAGGATTGGTAAACTGGCCTGAAGGTTTAGCCAGTAAAAAAGATAAAGAAACAGGCGAGATTACTAAAGAAGGTTACGATCTTTTGACAGAGGAAAGTCAAGAGAAACGAGAGGAACTTGTTGGTACCCTGGATTCGGCTTATAACGAAGCCCTGGCAAGAACCGGCTTACTAGAGAAGATGCGAGAGCAGGATGTCTTTCTCGATGATGTTGGTAATTATTTGGAAGTCTACTTTCTTCGATATGGTAAAGAAAGATTGCCTAGCCACTTTTATGGAGTGATTTTGAGAAGTCCAGAGACAGTTGAAGGATTTGTTCCATTTGGGAGAAAAGTAGAAACAGCTTTTGACGCCTTTAAGGAAATTGGCGAAGGCAAGGCCAAGATTACTCTTCCTAATGGAAGAGAAAAAATACTTCCCAACATTTTTTCCTTAGCTCCAAACCGTGGTCTCATGCAGCTTTCTCTTGAAAAATATATTATGCCTAAGTTGGCAGATTTGAGAGGAGAGGTCGACCGGACAAAATTAGAAGAATTTGAAGATCAAGGAGCGCTTAAGGGGTTTGAAACCCGTGATGACCTTGAGGCAGCAATTCTTGCTTTTGGACTATTTAGACACATGGATATGGGAATTAAATACGCCATGGGAATTGGAGAGACGGGCAAGCCATTTGATCCGGAGACGGCTACACCAGAGGACTTGAAAGAATTAGGCATGGAAATGCCTTTTATCACTGGTGACCATGCAAAAATGTTAATTGAAACGCGACGTTGGACTGAGTGGGGAAGGGGGCAAGACGAAGATTGGGGAGAAAGAAGGGAGCATCCGAGACCAGCCGGAGCACCAATGTCCTTTGGGTGCTATCCGATTTTGATCACCTCAATGCCAGAAATAATTGTCACTGAAATGGTGGTGGACCAGGAAATTAGAAATCAAATAAGAAATGAAGTGGGTCATGACAATTTTAAAGTGGGTAAGAAGAATACGATCAAAATGTCGGTCCATGATCGATGTTTTAAGAGCAAGAGAAAAATTGAAGTTACGGTTAATCCTGAGACAGAAAAGGAGGAAAGAGAAGTAGAGATTACTTATCAGCCTAAAACTCTGGCAGAAATAAAATGGGATGATGTTGAAATAATTAATATTGATTCTGAGGGTGATTGGTTGGAAGTCGCCTACGGAGTTCGTAGTGACGCTTTTGAAATACCTAAAAAACTCCAAGGCTATTATGCTTATGTGAGTATTTTTAAAGAGGTGATAAGAACAGATTTTCCCAAACAGCTTTCAGAAATAATGACCACAGGCAAACTTAGGGGGATGAGTAAAAAAATCGATATCGCTATGAAAATGTTGGGTGGTGCTTACAACTTAAGTGAATCAACTAAAAAGAAACTAAACAATTATATAAGAGCAGTTTTCATTGGTTCATTAGGAGCCGCAGCTTCTGAGACAAGTGATTCGGACCGATTATCCCTAGAGAAAGGGTGGGTAGCTACTCAGTATGAAGGCACTCAAAAGGGTGGAGATGTTAGCAAGCGTCTCCTCGAGGCTGCGAGAGTTTCTGGTTTTTTACCGGTTATGGAGGATGGTAGGCTTGATTCTCAGTATGAAGCTTTGGCTGAGAAAATTCGCAAAGGAAGAGAACCAATTTTGCCTAAAGACAGCGGAATTTTTGAAGAGGATGAGCTTAAAGAACTAAAACCGCTTTACCCTCTAGGTCTTTAGTATTAGGATTCATAACCCAAGGCGTTAGCCACTGACTTTCTTACGCTTGGCGGAACCCTTGAGAGAAACCCCGGAGGACTTTTAACGAGTTTTCTACCCATTTCTTTTTTGATTTGGTCTGCGGTTGTTTCTTTAAGCCCCCTCAGAGGTCGAGTTGCCTCGTTGAAGGCAGTTTCAATAGGGTTTTCTAATCCTTCTTTGGTCATTCAGTTTCTATCTTAAGGTTTTTTGTACCCTAAAGCGCCTCCTATTGCTTCTCGCCATGATCCAGGTATTCTTCCAATGATTCGCGTTGTGGGTCGAGCTTCGGCAATAAATCCACCAACGCCAGCTTTTCCTGCTGTTAATCCAACTTGTCCGACTGTGATTATCGGTCCAAAAGCCTGGCCTATCGCTGTTCCATAGGCAAACGGTTGACCAGAGAGGAAGGATTGGATAATATCTGCTGCTCTTGGAGTGAGGAGAAGGATTACTAAGCTGACTAAGGTGACGATAATAGCAGCAATAAATAATTCCATTCCACCAGGAGCGGTGGTTCTTTCGACGATAGTTTGTTGCATTTGCTGAATGGCAATGGTGGTCTCGCCTGGCTTATCGAAAAGGATATCAAAAGCCTGATAAAACCAATCTCTCCAGGCGACAACAGTCAGGTAGCCGGCTAGAAAAACCATGGCTAAAACTGTTGGTAAAACTGCCAAGTTTGCTAGTATAATTCTGAACCAAGCGGAAATAGCATTGCTGCCTGGTAGAGCACCGACAAGAATAATGAAGGGAGAGAAAATCAAACTTAACACGACCATTACATAAGCTTTTAATAACGTCCATAAAAGCCGCAAAAGAGCGATGAAAAAAACAATTGCCAAAATCAAGGCAGCGATGCCTAAACCGATAGCAGCTAGACCTCCTGAGGCAGCCGTAGGAATGATAGAAATGACAGCAATACCCCCAAGAATTCCTAAAATCAAGAAGGAAACTATGATTGGCGGAATTCCTACCCAGAAGATTGTTGTAAAGAGGGTGGGAGCATCCGTAAAAGTAGATGCAGGAATTCTATCGTAAAGTAATTGAGGTAGGTCAGGAAGACCTCTGAAAGTGAAAATGATTAAATTACTGATAACCATCATGATGTCAATCATGAAGCCAACAATGGCGTAAGAAAAGGTGATCAGAAGAAGAGCAACAATGAGTTTTGGTAAGGCATTTTCAATAGTGATTACTGCTTGAGGCGAGATTTTGATTCGAAACATAATGGCAAAACCTATAAAGATAAAGATGATGATAAACAATCCATAACTTAAATCTCGGAACTTGGTCCAAATTGATAAATAAGGGCGCATTCCTTCAAAGCCAACACCTTGTTCTTGAGCGTATGTGGGAGAAACGATGTTCAATTTTTGCCCCATGTAGGCTAGATAATTAACTCCCGAGGCTGGTGGACGAGCGTAAATTCCAGCAATTAATCCCCCTGTAAGACTAAGTAGGCCACCTCTTTGATCAGGGGGACAGGTGAAGCAGTAAAAAAAGGAAATTAGCGAGCTGACAGTTGCCTTGATAGTTTCAAAAACAAAACTTTGAAGATTCATCTCATCTGTATAAAAGACTGCATTTTCGAAACTTAGGTGGTAACCCGGCATTGGTTGAGTAGAGTAAGCAAGAATTGGTTTGACTGCTAAACAAAAAAATAGAAGAAAAACAGCTAAAACTAAAGCGATTTTGCGTTTAGTGAAGAGTTTTTTTAGGAATTTGAGCAGGTCCATAAGAGTGGAAAATTGATAATCAGTAATTTGAGATTAGCATTAAATATTTCAAAATTCAAGGTTAGTCTTCTATGTAGGGCATCAAGACTTTAGTGGTTACCCATTCTTTTGCTTTTTGAACTCC
>CAYFQP010000025.1:0-1659 GCA_964345375.1 uncultured Gammaproteobacteria bacterium
TTATTCCCCTGTTTTTATTTTTGATTTATTTAGTGGGAACTAGAACTTTTGAGGATTTTTATTATTGGGCAGTAAGATTTGGGATTGGTTATTTACCTCGGGCGCCTGGCCAGATTGACTTTCCGGGAATCAAAGAGTTCTTTTCTTTAGGAGTGCCTTATGGATTAAGTCTTTTGGCTCTTTTTCTTATCCTAAAAGAGAAAATCAAGGAAAAGAAACTATTAGTTCTTCTTCTTGTTTGGTGTTTTTTTGGTCTTCTAGGAGTTTATCCTCGCTGGGGCTATGTTCATTTTCAGCCCTCTTTACCCTTTTTAGCGATTATCTCTGGTTTCTGTATATCGTGGATTAGAGACTATTATAAAAAACTGCCTAAATATTGGTGGTTCTATTTTTTCTTTGTCCTTTTAGGAACGATTTATCTTCAGACAAGGTTTTACTGGCTTCATTGGCAAAAACCAGACCGTTTTTTTGAAGAAGAGACTCTTCAAACTGCTTCTTGGCTTAGAGAAGAGACTGAAGATAATGAGAGAATTTTTATTCTTAATTCCTGGGATCATTTATACGCTCTTTCTAAGACTCTGCCCGCGGTTTCTCCTTGGGTGCCAACTCTTTCTTGGTACATGGAGTATTCAGGTGTTCAAGGGGGAATTGTTGTTGATCTTGAGAGAGAAAAACCAGAATTAGTTGTTTTTGAGCCTTATAAAGAGAAAGGGCTTGGTTCATATAGACCAGAGGAGATTGATAATTACCTGAATGAAAACTATACTCTAGATGAAATTGTTGCCGGTAGATTTCATATTTTGAAATTAAAGTGAAAATTGCTTTTTTAACTTTATATAGTGGTTATGTTCATCGAGGCGTGGAGACTTTTGTTAAAGAAGTTGGTGATCGTCTGGCTAAAAAACATCAGGTGGTTGTTTTTCAAGCCGGCAAACCAACAGGCAAGGAGAAATATCGGGTTGAGCAGATAGGATTAAAAATCGATTGGGAGAATGCTTATGCGACCGGAACATTAAGACGGAAGTTCTTTTTAGATTACTGGAGTCGGTTGATTTTCTTTTTTACTCTTCGTTGTTGGCCTATTCTTAGAAAGGAAAAGTTTGATTTTGTTATTCCCACTGATGGTGGTTGGGAGAAGCCAATTTGTTGGCTTCTTAAGGTTTTATCTAAAACAAAGATTCTGGTAACTGGCCAGTCAGGACCAGGTTTTGATGATCGTTGGAATTTGTTTTGGCGGCCTGATGTCTTTGTTGCTCTCTCATCAAGAGCGAAAAGATGGGCGAAAAAGGTAGGTTGGGGAGTGAAAGTGGTTAAAATTCCTAATGGGGTTAATCTTGAGAGATTTAATCCTAGGATAAAAGCTAAGAAAGTTAACCTTCAACCACCAATTATTCTTTGTGCTTCGGCTCTGGTTCCCTCAAAAAGAATTGATTTAACCATCAGGGCGGTGGCCCAGATGAAAAATGCTAGTCTTTTAGTTGTTGGTGATGGCGACGAGAGAGAGAAATTAAAGAAATTGGGAAAAGAGGTTTTAGGTAAAAGATTTTTATTAACTAAGGCTAAATACGAAGAAATGCCTGGTTATTATCAGGCGGCAGACTTATTTACCATGGTTTCTGTTCCTTGGGAAGCTTTTGGGATTGTCTATGTTGAGGCCCT
>CAYFQP010000026.1:0-3913 GCA_964345375.1 uncultured Gammaproteobacteria bacterium
TAATTTTTGAAAACGAGTTTTTCAAGTTCTTCAGTGGATAATTTTTCTAAATTTTCCAGATACTGTCTTTGTTGATGTCTTTGATAGGTGATAAAGGAAGCAAATAGAACTACCAGTATAGCTAGAATAATTAAAACTATCTTTCCAACCTTCTTGAGCATGTAATTATTTTAGCTTCCTTCTCCTTTGTAAAATTAAGGCAAAAAACCCTAAAATTAACATAATCAGCCAAGCCAGATTAGCCAGAAACTTCAAAATTTCTGGAGAGCCAATTCCAGAGAACTGTAAAAATCCGTCTAACCCTGCAATTATTCCCGCGATAAGGATGAATAGATAGAGGCGTCGAACCGTATCTAATCTTTTGAAAAATTCCATTTTATCACCCCTCCTTATTATTCTAGCATTTTTATCAGAGTAATCATTATCGCCCAGGAATAATTTGTGAAAACAATTATCAGTATTGTCAAAAACACCAACTTACTGAGGAAAATTACTTTAGGATTAGTGAGGTAAGCTTCCTTTAATTGCTTTCTCATTGACAAAAAAATCACCCCTACTGTTAACAAAAAGATGATTGATATTAATAAGACAAGGTCTCTAATATTCATAAAAACTGTGACTGAGTTTTGTCTGTAAAGATAGCCAATTAACAAAACTGTATAAGGTAAGATTAATAAATTAAGAGGATTAAAAAATATTTTTCTGGCGAGAGGAGAAAGGGAGAAAATGGCTAAAAGAAACAAGAGAGTGGTAATTAATCCGCCACCGAAGAAAGTGAAAGACAATAGGACAATTCCTACCCACACCCACCTTTTCTGAAAAAAAGATTTTATGTTCAGCTCTGGCATTTTTTCAAAAGACTACTTGAATGACTGTTATGATTGTAAGCAGAATAATTTCTAGTTTAACAACTTTTGAGGAAAGACCGAGGAAGTTGAATCTTTTTAATAATTTATAAGCAATTATTGGTGCGATACAGGCATAAAAGAAAAGGAGAAGATAGCTCTGGTAGAGGTAGAAATTATTCTCAAACTGAACCCGATACAACCAGGGATAATGAGAGAGATTCATATCTCCATAACGAGTATATTGTCGATCATAGTTAAACTTTGCTAGAAGAGGAAGTAAAACTAAAGGAATGAAAAAGATTAAATTGATACCTCCATAAGTCAACAAAACTCCAAAACCCCTTAATAGTCTTGAAAATATTTTTTTCATTAAGGATAAGTTTGCATTTCCTTCCGTCTTTTTGGCAAAATTAGTAGGCCAATTTAATTTTATCCTTTCTGTAGGGCAAAACATAATTAATTTTTAGTCCACACACACGCAATTTTTCAATTCGCCATTTTCTACCTCTCCATAACACCCGAAAGTTGCGTGGTATTTTTCGCAATATCCGAGTCCAGTAAAGAAGGGAGGAAGAGACTCTGTTATACACCGACCTTCGCATTCAGAAGAGTCGGAACAGGGCTTGCCTCCGTCTTTGTATTTTAGATTGCAGAAGAGCCGGCCCGACAGCCCGGCAACCATGTATTCTCCACCGTGAACTTTACAGGCAAGTCTGTCTAAATAATAGTAAGAGACAAAAGTGGCTAGGCCCAAAATAACGAGAAATAAAAAAAGAGCGATCAGTCCTAGGATAAACTTAATAAGCCCCATTTTTCTAATCTTAAGCAAGAACCAAGCGATCAGGGCGGAAAGTGGGATAAAAACAAAAAAAAGATAGATTAATAAAGTAAACCAAATTTCTGTTTTATAAAAAAGGGACTGACCTAAAAAGGTGCCGGGAAAAATGGAGATAAAGATTACCAAAAGCAATCCCAATACCCGCTTCTTCTGGAAAAGAGACTTCAAGTTTAAATTGGGCATTTTAAAAATTATGCAGATTCTTTCCCTATCACCACCGCAAGGCCTTTTTATTTGCACCAAAAGGGGCAGACCATTTTTCTGTTATCAGAATAAGTGCTAAGTGTTGTATTTGTCAAGTAACTACCCGGAAGCATAGTTATCCACAATTCAGCCTAGATTTGCATTCTACTCACATTTCTTATATAATTTCTCTAGTAACATGGAGGTGAGAGGAACCTAAGTTCGAGCTGGCATATTCTGTCAAACAAAAGTGCCTCCAGGCACTTTTTTGATGGTTAAAAAAGGAGAAGAATGTTAAAAGGTATTTTAGGGACCAAAATTGATCAAACCCAGAAGTTTACCAGCCAAGGCGAAAGAATTCCGGTTACCCGGATTCAGGCTGGTCCTTGTTCTGTGGTTCAGATTAAGACTAAAGACAGAGATGGTTATTGGGCAATTCAGCTTGGATTTGGAAGCAAGAAAAAAGCCCAAAAATCACTGGAGGGGCACCTTAAAAAATCTAAAATTAAAGCCCCTCCTCTTTATTTACGGGAGATAAAAATTAGGGCGCCTGAAGAGGAACTCGATCTTAAGCCTGGTGATATTATCACTGTTGATAAAATTCTTAAACCTGGTGATATTGTTGATGTTACCGGTACTTCTAAAGGTAAAGGCTTTACTGGTGTGGTTAAGCGTTGGGGTTTTGCTGGTGGTCCTCGAACTCATGGCCAGTCTGATCGGGAACGGGCTCCTGGTTCGATTGGCGGAACAACTACTCCTGGCCGAGTTTGGAAAGGTAAGAAAATGCCAGGACGGATGGGAAGTCAAACAAAGACAATTAAAAATCTTCAAGTCTTTGCTATTGAACCAAAAGAAAACCTCCTTCTGATTAAAGGCTTAATTCCTGGGCCAAGAGGAGGTTTGTTAATTATTAAAAAAGTTGGCGAGGGAGAATCTTTGATTAAAGCTGAGGTTAAGGAAGAAGAAAAAGCAAAAGAAAAATCTGAGAAAAAAGAAACAGAAAAGGAAAAAGATGCAAGTTAATATTTATAACCTACAAGGTAGAAGTACGAGTAAGATGACCCTGCCCAAAACTGTTTTTAGAGAAAAGGATAATCCCCAATTGTTAGCCCAAGCGGTTCGGGTTTACCTTGCTAATCAAAGAAAAGCGAGAGCCAAAACTAAAACTCGGGGTGAGGTTAGAGGTTCAAGAAGGAAAATCTGGCGCCAGAAAGGCACTGGCCGAGCTCGTCATGGCGACCGTTATGCACCAATTTTTGTTGGCGGAGGGATTGCTCATGGCCCGACCGGTGAAGAAAATTACAAGAAAAAGATGCCCCGAAAGATGAAGACCAAGGCTTTGGCCGTGGCCTTGTCTAATAAAGCTAAAAATAAAGAAATAAAGGGGATTACTGGCTTAGAGAAGACTAAAGGCAAGACCAAAGAGATGGCTGAATTCTTAAAAATTCTCTTTAAAAGAGAAAAGTTAGAAAAGAAGATACCTAGAGTTCTTTTGGTTTTACCAGAAAAAATGGAGAATGTTGTTCGGGGAGGAAGGAATATACCTAATTTGGAGATTAGTCTGGTCCAGAATCTAAATACTTATCAAGTTTTGAACAATGATTTGCTTCTCCTTGATAGAGAAGTGGTCAAAAAGCTGGAGGAAAGGATTAAGAGAAAATGAATTTAGCTTACGTTCTTAAAAGACCGATTGTGACTGAAAAAGCACTGAGTTTATCAGCTTTAGGTAAATATGTTTTCGAAGTTGACAAACGGGCAAGTAAAGCTGAGATTAAGAAAGCAGTTAAGAGTGCTTTTGGAGTTGATGTTATTAATATCCAAACAATTAGTGTTCAGGGAAAAACAAGGAGATTTGGTCGGAGGCGAAAGCAGGTTAGACTTGGAGATTGGAAAAAAGCAGTTGTTCAACTAGCTCCGGGCCAAAAAATTGATGTCTACTCTGTGCCTGATGAAATTGAAGGAAAATCTACTAAAAAGGAGGCAAAAAAGAAATGACTTCAGCGACTAAGAAAAAATTAACCTGGTCTAAAAAACAAAAAGCTGG
>CAYFQP010000027.1:0-2428 GCA_964345375.1 uncultured Gammaproteobacteria bacterium
TCAATTAAATTAGTAATTGCCAAAGGAATCAATTTCTCTGGGAACTGATAAGGACCATAATTATTAGAAGTATTGGTAATCGTCACTGGTAAGCCAAAACTTTTAAAATAAGCTCTAACCAAATGATCAGAAGCTGCCTTAGAAGCAGCATAGGGATTATTAGGTGTATATAAAGTCTTTTCATTGAATTTCTTTTTAGACTTAAGACTTAAAGCTCCAAAAACCTCATCCGTACTGACATGATGAAACCTTTTAACCTTCTCCTTAAGAGCAAAATCTAATAAAACCTGAGTGCCAAGAACATTAGTCTTAACAAAAACAGCTGGCCCTAAAATCGACCGGTCAACGTGCGATTCAGCGGCAAAATGGACAACAACATCAACGCCTTTCATCGCTTTCTTAACTATTTTCGGATCACAGATATCACCCTTTATAAAAGAGTAACGAGGACTTTTTTCAACTTCCCTTAAATTCTCAAGATTACCAGCATAAGTCAATTTATCAAGATTAACAATTCTATCTCGAGAATGTTTTTTTAACCAATAAAGAATAAAATTCGAACCAATAAAACCAGCTCCACCAGTAACAAGAAGTTTCATTACAATTTAATCAAGCACTGATTGCCGACAAATAATTCAATCGCATCAGAAACTCGATGATTGCCATCAACAATTGATTCCTGACCAATCAAACAAGAATCAAGTGGCTTGTTAGGATTATTAATCTTGACTTTCTTGACTAAAATCGCATTCTCAATCTTAGCTCCATAAATCTCAGATTCATCACCAATCGAAGAATAAGGACCGATAAAGGAATTCTCAATTATCACTTTATCCCCAATAATACTTGGCCCTCGAAGATAGGAGTTTTTAATCTTGCATTGCTTACCCACCTTAACTCGACCACCTAATTTAACGTCTTTTCTTAATCTGCTACCTGAATCATTTTCAATCTCTTGGTCAAGTAAAAACTGATTAGTTTCCAACCAATCATCAAATTTACCTGGATCTCGCCAAACTCCTTTAAACTCCTTAGTCCCCACCTGATAACCATGCTTAACCAGCCACTCATAGCAAGAACCAATCTCCAACTCACCTCTCTTAGAAGGCTTAATCTTGTCTTTACCCTTAAAACAACCAAAAACATGGTCATCAAAAAAATAAAGACCAGGCACGGCCAAGTCATGAGGTGGTTTCTTGGGTTTCTCAACATATCTCTTTAATCTCCCCTTTTTATCAAAATAGGGGACTCCCATCCTTTTATTCTCAGGATGATGAATGACTGGAGCCAGAGCATTTAATTTCTCCTTAAGAAAATAATCAAATAAAGACTTGATCCCTCCATAGAAAATATTGTCGCCAAGATGCATCAGGAATTTACTTTTCCCCACAAAAGGCTGAGCCACCTCAATAATATTAGCCAAACCAAGGGGTTTTTCCTGAAGAAAATAAGTCAATTTCACTCCCCAACGTTGACCAGTGCCCAAAGCAGTCTTCAGCTCCTCAAGCTGACCTGGATTATAATTAATGCCTATTTCCTTAATTCCCAAACAAGCAATTGCCTCAAGGGAATAAAAAATTAAAGGTCTATTAGCCAGAGGAATGAGCTGTTTGTTTGAAGAAAAGGTCAAAGGCCGCATCCGCGTCCCCCGACCACCGGCGGTAATAATCGCCTTCATAAGCAAGCCTAAATTACCACATTAACCCATTATTTTCAACCATTCTTACCAACCACCTCTGGCCCCACCCCCACCGGAAGAACCACCGCTAAAACCACCAAACCCGCCACCACCAAAACCTCCGCCACTCGAAAAACCACCCCAACTCGAGAAAAACCCAGTCTTCTTTTTTCTTTTCTTAAGAGCCTTGTAGTTCTTAGAGAGGATAAAATCAAGAAGTAAACCAATTAAACCCAGTCCGATCACCGCAAAGACTGAAGCAAGAAGACTCTTGACAATAATTCCTAAAATAATCCCTAAGACACCGCCACTGATGCCTCCAGCCCAAAAGCTTTTACTTCGAGAAAGAAAAGAGGAAACATAGACAATGAGAATTAGTAGAAACAAGAAGAAAAGGTGAATCGCATTGAGCCCTTTTTCAATACCTATCTCTTGTTCCACTGGCGGTGGCTCACCAGAACGAATATATTCTTGAATCTTGGCAATCGCTAACTCCACTCCTCTATCATAGTCTCCCTCTTTAAAAGAAGGCGTCATCTCTTCCCGAAGAATCCTGCCTGCCCGACCATCAGTAATGATTGGCTCTAAACCATAACCAACTTCAATTTTAAACTCCCGGTCCTCTTTAGCAATCAAGATTAAAAGACCATTGTCTTCTTCCTTTTTACCAATCCCCCATTGCTCAAATAAACGAACCGCATAATCTTCAATATAAGTCCCCTCTAAAGAATTAACTGTCACCACCGCTAT